>CANKVM010000031.1 GCA_947487175.1 Flavobacteriales bacterium
TTTGAAGCCCGCCAATTCATTAGATTCATAGATAGTATTTCACTGGGACAGAATTTAAACAATTGGGTGAAAATATCTGATGACAAAAACTCTTTGCTCAAAGTTTTCATGGATGTAACAGACCCACTTACAATTGACGCGACTAAGATTTTTGGGGATAGGAAAAACGATCATTTGATTTTAAATGCTACATTATCAACTAAAAACACTTTTCCTGATAGGCAAGTTATTTTGGTTTCAAAAGATGTAAACCTTAGATTAAAGGCACGTTCCTTGGGTTTGTTAAGTGAAGATTATGAAACTGGAAAAATCAAAGATGTTGATGGTTTGTATAAAGGTATTACCCAATTAGATTGGGATGATACAGAGGTTATTGAAAAATTCCATTCAAAACAAAAGGTTGATTATAAAGAAGTTTTCTCACACGAACCAGCGTGTAACCATTTTTTTATATTTAAACATCTAAAGAATTCAGCACTTGCGGTTTACCATAAACCTTCGGGTAATTTAGAAAAAGTAGAAAAATTAAATGCCTATGGTATAAAGCCTAAAAATGCAGAACAAACTTTCGCAATGCACGCTTTATTTAATCCTGAAATACAATTGGTTACAATACAAGGTGTTGCGGGTACCGGGAAGACCCTATTGGCCTTAGCGAGTGCAATTGAACAACGTTCCCAATTTAGACAGATTTATTTAGCAAGACCAATTGTTCCCTTGAGTAATAAGGATATTGGTTTTTTACCTGGAGATGCACAACAAAAAGTAAATCCTTATATGGAACCACTTTGGGATAATTTAAAGTTGATTCAAAATCAATTTAAAGAAACATCTAAAGATGCGCAAAGAATAAATGAGATGATTGCAAGTGAAAAATTAGTTGTTACACCACTGGCATATATCCGAGGTCGAAGCTTATCCAATATCATGTTTATCATTGATGAAGCTCAAAATCTTACACCCTTAGAAGTAAAAACCATTATTACAAGAGCGGGTGAAGGGACAAAAATTGTTTTTACCGGTGATATTTATCAAATTGATACCCCGTATTTAGATTCACAATCAAATGGGCTTTCATTTTTAATTGACAGATTTAAAAATCAACTTCCATATGCTCATATTACGCTAGAAAAAGGCGAACGAAGTAACCTTGCTAATTTGGCAAATAATTTATTATAAATAAGAAATCAAATGAAAAAGAACATAGCAATTTTATATTCAGACAGTCATTTTACCCCTTGGAATGAAAACGTAGATTTAAATACTGCCGTTACCATAGCAAACGCATTAACTCCTCATTACAATGTGAATGTTGTTCATATAATGATTCCAAATGAAAATCTAGCTGATTTGTTAAGAACCTTTGATAGTGTAATAAATATTTGCTATGGATTTAAGCATTTATCTCAAGCCGATATCGCTGTTTGGTTAGATGATAATGGAATTAATCACATTACAACGAAGGGCAACATTCAATTAATTGCCCAAGACAAAAGAGCCGTTGAAGAATTAATGGTTCAATTTGAATTACCAGTAGTCAAAAGTGTATTTTCTAAGCAAGATCTTTTGTTGAATAAATTTGACCATTATATTGTCAAACCCATATTTGGAGGTTGCCATAGAGATATTTCAATATACTCAGGAGCTGATATTATTGAGGAATTTGAAAATATTGATTTAAATAAGTATTTGGTGCAACCATATTTAACCGGCCGAGAGTTTTCAGTTGCGGTAGTTCCTTGTGAGAATTTAACAGAATACCAGGCCTTGTATCCGGTTGAAATAATTCCATTTCCCCCAAGAAATTTATTTATTGCAGGTCAACAATATGGACAAACAACAAAGGATTTCACTCCTGCAATTACCCCAAAATTAGAATATGATTTGAAGAATACTTCAATCCTTGCCCATCAATTATTGGGGTTAGAATACTTATCTAGAATAGATTTTCGATTGTTTAATAATCAGTTATATATTCTTGACGTAAATACAATGCCTAACTTGCATCCTGTAAAGAGTTTATTGCCTTCAATATTAAAGCATCATGAAATTCAATTTAGTCAATTAATTCAAAATTTGGTAGCAATGAATATCAAAAAGAAGGAACAAAATCAACTTGTTTCTAACTTTTAGAAAATCCTGAAATTGAAATTATCATATTAAGAGGAAAGTTCCAAGATAGGTTTTAGGGGGTAGGTTATTGGGTTAGTTTCACAATGAAACTAATTTCAGCTTTCCACTAGGGTAGGGTGATTCAGGATTTCAATTGCACGCTCAATATTTTCTTGTGTTAAACCAATCAATGAACTTGTTAAAACCAACTTCTGCTTCATTGAATGAGGTAAATCATTTAAAGATTTATCGTCGTCAATAATGACATAATTTTCGATTTCAGGATGTGCATTCAGGTAATTCAATATCTCGTCTTTTCTATTGAGGGATTTTAAATTGTCGTCTAATTTATCACAAATGGTCACATTTAAATTTCTAGTTTTAAATATCTGATCCCATTGATATAAAGGGTATGTTGATTTGTGAGATGTTGTTAAAACAATAGATGCATTTGTTTGGTTAACCAAATACTGCAAACAATCAATAGCTCTTTTGGAAAAAGCAGAAAACCCATCTTCTAGATTTTCAACTGGTTTCCAACCCGCCGCCGAAATCATTACTCCATCTATGTCTAAAAATATCAACACCTTACAAAGGTAATATTTTTAATTCATACTTTTTACCAACTAAAATGGTTAGAAAATTCTCATTAAATAAGAATTGCAAAAAATGCAAAATCATTAAATCACAAACCCTAATAAATTTCACTAATCAAGGCGATTATAAAAATCAAAGATTTAACCTCAGGCAACACTTGTAAATATTTCATTGTCTATGATTTGATTAGTTAATAATTATGACTTCTATTAAAAATAAATTTTTACGCTTTATATTGATATTTATTGCATTTTTTACTTTGAAATGTGCAAATGCAACTCATGAATTGGGTGGTGAAATTACCTACAATTACATTGGAAATAAAAAGTATGTAATTTTTATAACGCTTTACCGAGATTGCCGTGATATAGCTTTTAATCCAACGCAAATTGGTTATAGACATGTTTACGGAAGTGCATCGTATTCAACAAATACAACGTATAACCGAAAATTTAAAGTTTATAAAATAGAAGACATTAACAATTTGTGTCCACGTCAAAGTTCACCTTGTGCGCCTTTAAATAAAAGTTACAATGGATTTGGCATTGAGCGGCATATTTTTACCGATACTTTTGATATGTCGGATACAATTGTATCTTACAATATGAAAAGAGGGAATTACTATTTAACATTTGCGGTAGATATGAAATACTCTGGACGTTTTTACATTGCAGAACTTAATTTAAAGAATCTAACACACCCTAAATTAGCCTATAACAGCAGCGGTAGTTACTTTTCAACGCCCAGTCCAAAAGTAGTAATGAATGAAGGTACTTATTTGTCGTTCGGTGTCATTGATCCCGAAAAGGATTCAATAAAGTATGATTTTGTATTTGGCAGAACAGCCTTAAATAATTCAATTACATACTCTTCGCCTTATTCGTATCGATATCCTACTAGTGTATATTGTGTTCCCGCAACAACTTATAAATGCACTCCCAATCCAACGACTTATCCGCCAAAAGGAATGTATTTGGATACCAATACTGGTGATGTGGTTTATACGCCCACAACCTCCGGAAATTTGGATTATATTGCAGTTCAAGCCAAACAATACCGACGAGATTCTTTGGGTAAGTGGACTTATTTGGGATATACAATTCGTGATTTAGGATATTGGCAAATTGCATCAGGTTATAATTTCCCTCCGCTCATGAAAGAAAAGTCATTTTACAAAATTTGTGGGGGAAGAAAATTAGAATTTGATTTTTCGTTTCATGATAGCCAATGGACTGGATATCAGTCTGCTCCAGATACGGTTCAAGTGAAGTTTTTTGACATTCCACCGGGTGCACAAATTACAGAAACAACGGGAAAAGTAAACCACAAGAAATATCATTTTAGCTGGCAAACAAAATTCACAGATAGTAATTTAGTGTCTTACAAACTGCGCATTGAGGCAAATGATAGGTATTGTAATACTCCGGCAAGGATTTACAGAACAATTGGTATCAAGGTAGATGGCAGGTGCTGCGATTCATTTAAAATACCCAGGGTAGTTCCCCCAAAAGTATATACCTTAAAAGTGGGTGACAGTCTTCTCATTAAATCGGATACAGCAAAAAATGTAAAAAATGCAATCTATAAATGGGTAGGGAAATCACCACAATTTGATTATGCAAACATTAATGAAGAGAAGCCATACAGCGGCGTAAAAACCAAAGCGCTGAAAATTTCCCCAATTCAATTTTCACATGATAAAATGAAATATAGATTTGCGGGGAATACGGATATCTGTAAGGATAGTGGATCTCTATATGAAATTAAAATTGCCGATACTTGCTTTTTTGTGCATATCGATACCGTCATTCATAATATTTACGATACAATTCGCACAAAACTGGTTTTTCACGACACCATTCGTACTAACATAACCATCCGCGATACCATTAAAACATACATTAAAGACACTTTGTATGTAATTCACAATGATACAATTAAACACAATATTTATTTTTATGATACTGTAAAAACGCTTTTGGTTTTTCACGATACCATTCGTCATTTATACAACGATACGCAATTTATTAAGGTTTATGTTTCGGTTCAAGATACACTCAAATTTGTGTTAACTGATACAATCAACAACGGAAAAGGGGATTTTAAAATTTATCCAGTCCCTTCAAATAAAACAGTGTATTTAAAATTGACTGATTTTAAATATTTTGTGGGATATTATGTCGATATTTTTGATATAACGGGTAAACTTGTTGAACACCGCGACATCATTTCAGAACTAACCGAATTTCATTTATCTAAATGGGGAAGCCGTGGCAATTACCTATTTCGGTTAATGTCGCCCGACAACAAAGTTGTAACTGTAAAAGTCATAATTTACATGTAGTTCCTATATTTGAAATAATTAATTCAATTATCAGATTTAGTGGGTATTGCATTTATTGTCATCTTGCTTTTGGGGTCCTTTTTTATTCCACGAATTGTATTTGAGGGAAAGAGAAAAGCCCGTACACATTATTACAGAAACCATTACTTAAAATCAGATGCTTGGCAAAGAAAAAGGTATGTTGTAATGAAGAGAGATAATTGGAAATGTGTTTATTGCGGGCAAACAGCCACTGAAGTACATCACAAGAGATATGCTAAGTATAACATTGGGAAAGAACCCATAGATTGGTTGGTTTCAATTTGTAAACGCTGCCATTTGCAGCAACACCTTTAAATAAATTATTTTCCAGTTTTGAACCCATAAATCCAAAGCGGGATACCGAGAAGTGTAGCAATACCTATGGTAAAAATACCAAGCGGAATCAACCAAAAACCTAGTTTACCCCAAAATCCCAAATTACGGTATGATTTACCAATCGTCATTAATAATATTGTAATTGACAATATTAACAACAAAGCGCCTATCATGGCTATTTCATAGTAATTACCACTACCTCCGCCAATAATTGCCAAAGATTGGCCGGCAATTAAAATTAATGTTCCTAATGTCATTAAAATGGTTCTAAATATTGACCAATTGGAATTACTTTTATTTGTTGATTTTAGTTCTTTCAAATTTTCTTTGAGTTTGAATTCATGGGGAACGAATACCAATTTATTCGGTTTTGTATTTGAATGTTTTATCTTTTGAATTAGAACTTTTACTTTAGTTTGGTTGACGGATAATGATTCCGTATTTAAACAATTGGTTGATTCATACTCAGGTAAAACTAGATGTAATTTGCTTTCTTGATTCGTTACTGGGGCTTTTGCGTCATCGCTCCGTTTTGCATTCCAACTAGATGGACTTCCTCCTCCAAAACCATGATCGTTGCGCTCTTGAAAAACAGTGCATGCATTCATCATGAATATGATGATTATAAAACCAAAATAGTGTATCTTTTTATTCATTTTACGTAGATATTTTTTTTTTGCAAATTCGTTATTTTTTTAAAACTAAATTCAATTTAAATTGAAGATGTTTACGAAAAATCGCAAATGAAAAATATGAAATTATTATTTTTCCTTAATTTTGATGCTTTAATGAAAACCAAAAATATAACTGACAATCAAATTTAATTCAACATACTTTTGGGTTATCGGTAATTCTGGTTTTCAATACATAAAAAAAGCCCCCGAGGTTAAACGCTCGGGGGCTTTTTATTAAATCCTAAAAAATAATCTTAGAATTTATGGATTACAATAATTATTGTTTGATAAATTTAGAAGCGCTAACGCCGTTTGCAGTTGTAACATTCAAGAAGTATGTTCCAACTGGCAATGCAGCAACGTTGATGTTTCCAGCATTAGAAACTTGCATAACGCGCATTCCGATAGTGTTGAAAATTTCTACGTTTTGAATAGCAGCACTGTTAGTCATTTCAATATTGATAGTACCTGAAGTTGGGTTAGGATAAACCTTAACACCGTTGTTCAAAGTAGCAACACCACTTACTGGAGCTGGATTTCTAACCAATTCAAAATACCAATGAGCACCATTTGCAATTGCAATTTCAACTACCATAGTGTCATTTTTAATTGTTACAGGATAAATAATAGTATCTTTAGCATCAGTTGGTTTAGCCAATTCGCCACCATTGTATACTTTAGGAATACCAATGAATGAACCTTTACCAATGATCATGATAGTACCACTGTTTTTGTCAACAGACCATTTACCTACAGTGCTTCCATCGTGAGGAGCAACTGGAGCGCCACAACCATCAGCACCCTGCCAACCTTCTCTCCAGGTTTCAGTTTGCATAATGTTTTCGAAAGTACCGTCAGCATTGAATACGAATCTGTCGTCCATTTGGCAAGCTCTAACAGCTAGGTCACCAGCAGGTAAACCCCACCAGCTATAATCACCTTTAGCTGGACCAACTTTAATGCAACCCGCTTTTGGAGCTAAGTTCCAGTTACCCAAAGGATCAATCGCAGGCATGTCTTTGCTCAATTCAAATCTCCAAAAACCAGTACCAGCGATTGGAATATCCAATACCATGCTGCTAGCGGTCAAAGTAGTAACTTGATAAACAATGGTATCTTTTGCATCAGCTGGTTTCGCTAATTCGCCACCAGTGAAAACTTTAGGAATACCAACGAAATTACCTTTACCAATAATGGTTAAAGTTTTTGCAGTGTTGTCAAAAATCCATTTACCTGTGTTTGAACCGTCATGAGGAGCAACTGGGCTACCACAACCGGTTCCACCTTGCCAACCTTCAACGTAGGTTTGAGTTCCCATTACGTTTTTGAAAGTTCCGTCAGCGTTAAATTGATAGATGTCATCAAATTGACAAGCTCTAATGCCAGCAACTTCTTCAGCAGGGTTTGACCACCAGCTGATGTCACCTTTAGAAGGTCCTACACCCATAGCGCCCGCTTTAGGTGTTAATTTCCAATCACCTTGGAATTGTGCACTCAAAGAAGAAATAGCGATGAATCCCATAGCCATTACTCCAGTTTTGATGAGTGATGAAAAAGTAGTTTTGTTCATAGTTGTTTAATATTAATTTGTTCTTGTATTTACAAATGTAAATAGATATTGTAAATAAAACAATATGTTTTGTTGTAAAAATGTCATTATTTTCTTTTACAAATTAAATATAACTATATCTGCTATGTTTATCAATATTTTGAAGTACGGAATTGTTTCATAGTTGTCATTTTTTTTGGCTAAAAACAAATATGACTTTGTTTCTGAATTTATGAATAAATCAAACCAAATATCCAATAAGCGATGAATCCCATTATTGCACCTGGTATTACATCATAAACATAATGCTGCTTAGTTTTTACAGCGCTAATTGCAATGAGAACGGGGAACAGCCATACCCAGTTGCCCAACATCGTTATGTTCTCTAATAAATGACAACTCGTTAAAGTGGCTACACTTACATGCATACTAGGAAAGCAATTGCTTGCCTCGTCAAATCCTTGAAGATATTTCAAAAAACGAACACTTAAAGTTTGCTTATGCGCTGTATATTCTCTCCAAGATATTGGGGTTGTTATTGGGTGAAAAACGAAAAAATACATATGGGTTAGCATCAATAAAAAAAAATCGAACACCACAAATCCAAAGTGCCTGAAGTCTTTGAAAATTAAAATCATCAAAACAATAACAGGGTAATACAATACTGAATAAATCCAAACCCAGTTGGCATTAAACGACACCAAATTGTCAAGTTTGCTTTTGAATTCTCTGGGCGCAACCCTATGGTTTCTTTGACACCAAAAATAAAATTGGTAAAAACCAATGATTAAAATTACCGTAATCGTAAACATTACAATATTGTCAAATAAAGTTTTCATATTTATTTTTATTGTAATATTAAATCATTGTTATGATAATATTTACGAATTGGGATTTTCCCGTAATAATTATTTTGCTATTTGCAATTTCCCGTAAATGAGGCTGCAATATTTTCTTAGGAAGTTAGTTCAAGCAATTTCTTAATCTTTTCAAATTTGAATCAATCAAGATTTAATTTTTTCAACCAATTCCACTTCGAATTTTCAGAAATAAATGGTTCAACAAATTTGAATCCGCATTTTTCTGCTACTTTCATTGATGCCAAATTTGCAGGATGAACCATTGCAATAATCTCTTTGATATTAAGTTGCTCGAATCCAAGTTTAACACACGCCATACTCGCTTCTGTTGCAAAACCATTATTCCAATGTTGGAATTTAAACCGGTAACCCAAATCGTAAAAATCAATGTGGTTGTTTTCCATTTCTGTATGGAATTTGAGCCCTGTCCAACCTAAAAAATAACCACTTTTCTTTTCAATAACCGCCCAACGGCCAACTCCATTTTCGGCGTATTGGTTCAGAATCATCCTTACTACATCGTTGGCTTCATCAATTGAACTTATAGGATTTTGACCGGTATATTTTGTAACCCGTTCGTCCAAATCCATTTCCAACAAATCTTGCGCATCAAACAATTCAATGTCCCTCAAAATGAGTCTGGAAGTTTCTGCAACAATTTTCATTTGAATAGAATAACCTTTTTCAAATGTCTGCAAAAAGTTTGGGATTAATACCCAACGAAAATTATGATTTTCTGAACATTATTTCGTCGTAGGCGCCATTCCACAATCCAATGCGGTGTTGCAACGACAATTTGGTGTATTCGCTGGCTTCGGCCCACAATGTTTCATCGGTTCCACATAGGTCACGGGTCATTTCTAATGCCAAATGGCTATGGTGATCGCCGTCAACTTCAATATGTCTTTCCAAATAATATTTAAATGTAGAAATACTATCAGGTATGCGTTTGTAAATATCTTCTATCATAGAAATAAACATGCCGGGAATCAAATCTTCTCTACCAAAAGTAAAAACGGCGGCCATCAAATGGGGTTTATTGCTGTGAATAATGCTAAATGTGAAATTAACAAAATCTTTAACGCTACTCGGAGCTTCAGATTCGTCTAAAGCATTTTGCAGATTCTTGTTTTGAAGCAAAGTACTTATAAACGTTTCAATTTGGTTTGATTCAGCGCCACATTGTTTCATTGATTGCAAATACAATTCAAAATGACTCATTCTATTTCCAAACTGATCCACATCAGATTCTTCACCCACAACAATTTCATTTATTAGATACCTTGTATTGGCATTGCCTGTTGGTATCCATGGAATTGTGGTACAAGTAAGGTTGTTTTGGAGGGACTTAAGCAGTGACATGAAATCCCAAACTGCAAAAACATGATGCTTCATGAAGATTTTCAGGTCTTCAATATCTTCAATAACAGAATAAAGTTTGTGGTGAATTATTTCGTTACGTAAAGACTGAATAGAATTTTGAATATTTTGAATTTGTGGATTTTCCATGTGTTTAAAACGATGCAAATTTCAGTGCTAAGCTTGAACTTATTGCATAGGATTTATGCATAAATATTCCACAAAACGGTTTAAATCCATTCAATTGTTACTGATTGTTCAACCTCAGGATGAAGGCTTTTTGATACAGGGCAGCTTTTAACCACGCGTTCTAGTCCTTCGCGTTGGCGGTCGGTTCCGTTTTCGCTCAATTTAATGCGGATATTGGCTTCAATGCGGGCAATTCTGCGGGGTTCTGTGCCCATGATTTTATTTGTATCTGCCGAAATTGAAAGCACTTCAATTTCTTTAAGTTGTGCATAAACGCCCATGGTTGTAATGATGCAGGTTGTTAAGCTCAATGCACATAAATCGGTGGGAGAGAATGCCTCGCCTTTACCAAAATTATCGGTTGGTGCATCTGTATGAATAATTGTACCACTTTGAATATGTGTGTTTTCGCAACGTAAATTGCCAAGATATTTGGTGCTGAAATTTGCCATTTTTTTCTTCTGTTAGATATTTATCCAACAAATTTATGGGATTTACAAATTTATTCCTATCTTTGCACGGCAAATAACCACCATACTTTTTAATTGTTATTTGCTATGTCTACCACCAACAATTCACCCAAAATTATTTTAGAAGGATTAACTTTTGACGACGTACTCGTTGTGCCACGCCATTCTCAAGTGTTGCCTCGTGATGCTGATACGAGTACCCAATTTACCAAAAACTTACGTTTGAATGTGCCCATCGTTGCAGCTGCAATGGATACAGTTACAGAAAGCAAAATGGCAATTGCCATGGCAAGAGAAGGTGGAATTGGAATTATTCACAAAAATATGACCATTCAGCGTCAAGCTGAAGAAGTAAAGAAAGTGAAACGTTCAGAAAGTGGAATGATTCTCGATCCTATTACACTTACCGCCGATGCAACTTTGGCCAATGCAGTACAATTGATGGTCGACAATCGTATTGGTGGAATTCCAGTGATTGACGATGCAAATAAATTGGTGGGTATAATTACCAATCGTGATTTGCGTTTTGAAAAAGATTTGACCAAATTGGTGGGTCTTGTAATGACAACCAAAAATTTAATTACAGCACCACATGGTACTGATTTAAAAGGTGCTCAAGAAATACTTGAAAAACATAAAATCGAAAAATTACCAATTGTAGACAATAACCAAGTTCTTCAAGGGTTAATTACGTTTAAAGATATTCAAAAAGTTAAAAACCACCCAAAGGCTGTGAAAGATTCTCACGGTCGTTTGTTAGTTGGCGCTGCAGTTGGTGTAACTGCCGATACAATGGAAAGGGTAGCAGCTTTGGTAAAAGTTGGTGTTGACGTAATTGCAATTGATACGGCCCACGGACATTCTAAAGGTGTTTTGGATCAGGTAACCGCAGTGAAGCAAGCGTATCCAAACTTGCAAATCATTGCAGGCAATATTGCAACAGGTGCAGCAGCAAAAGCTTTGGCTGATGCAGGAGCCGATGCAGTGAAAGTTGGAGTTGGCCCAGGAAGTATTTGTACAACGCGTATTATTGCGGGTATTGGAATGCCTCAATTAACCGCCATTATGGAAGCTGTTGAAGCATTAAAAGGAACGGGTGTTCCAGTTATTGCCGATGGTGGAATTCGCTACAGTGGTGACATGGTGAAAGCCTTGGTTGCCGGTGCCAATACCATTATGGCTGGTGGTTTATTCGCTGGAACAGAAGAAAGTCCTGGAGAAACTACTTTTTACGATGGCCGTAAAGTGAAATCATACCGTGGTATGGGTTCAATTGAAGCAATGAAAGACGGCAGTAAAGACCGTTATTTCCAAGATGCCGAAGACGAAGTAGCCAAATTGGTTCCAGAAGGTATTGTTGGCACTGTTTCTTATAAGGGACATTTAAGCGAAGTAATTTATCAATTGGTTGGTGGATTAAAAGCGGGTATGGGATATTGTGGTTCTGCTACAATGGATCATTTGCAAACTGCAAATTTTGTAAGAATCACAAACGCAGGTATGAGAGAAAGTCATCCACATGACATTTCTATTACCCGAGAAGCTCCGAATTATAGTCGTTAATTTTTGACTGAAAGATATAAAGCCTTCTAATTTTAGAAGGCTTTTTTGTTTCATAATATTGTGCCAATATTGAAATAATAATCGTTCAATAAATTTGCATCAAGAAAAAACACAAATGTAGTTTAGTTTTAGTTGTTCAAAATTAGCAATTGTGAAATTCCAAAATGTGAATCTGTTTTAGGGGTAGGCAAAGTGTAAACGTCAACCTGAAATTTGATTAACGTTTTATTAGGTAGTTATGTTATACAAAAAAGACGCAATTTTATTGCGTCTTTTTTGTATAGATATGAAAAAATAAAAATTAGTTCATTTTCATTGCCGCATTGATAAATGCTACAAATAATGGATGTGGGTTTTCAACTGTACTTTTTAACTCTGGATGAAATTGCACACCAACAAACCAAGGATGATTTGCAATTTCAACAATTTCGGCTAAACCAGTATCTGGATTTGTTCCTGTAATTGTCATTCCTGCTTGTTGTATTTGATCCTTGTATTTGTTGTTAAACTCGTAACGGTGTCTGTGGCGCTCGGTAATATGTATTTTGCCATAAGCCTTAGCTGCGTTACTTCCTTTCACAAGGTCACATTGGTAAGAACCCAAACGCATTGTTCCACCCATATTGCTTATTTTCTTTTGATCTTCCATCAAATCAATAACCGCATTGGTTGTATCTGGATCCATTTCTAAGCTGTGTGCATTGGTTAATCCAACAACATTTCTAGCAAATTCTATAACTGAACATTGCATACCCAAACAAATACCAAAGAACGGAACTTTATGTTCGCGTGCAAATTTAACAGCTACCAATTTGCCATCTATGCCCCTGTTTCCAAAACCTGGTGCAACCAATATCCCTTGGAAACCGCTTAGTTTTTGCACTACATTTTCATTTGTAAGCAATTCAGAATTAATGTATTTTACTTTAACCTCGCACTCGTTGCTTGCTCCTGCATGAATGAATGATTCATTGATTGATTTATAAGCGTCTGGCAATTCAACATATTTACCAACCAAAGCAATAGAAATTTCTGCTTTAGGATTTTCAAGTTTGTACAAGAATTTTTCCCAAATTTCTAAATTTGGTTCGGTTGAGCTTTTTAGTTTTAATTTAGCCAAAACAACTTTGTCTAATTTTTCTTTCAGCATTGCCATTGGAACCTTATAAATTGTTGACATGTCGCGGGCTTCTATTACTGCATTGTTCTGAACATTACAGAAAAGAGCCAATTTGCGTTTGATTTCAGCATTCAAAGGGTGTTCAGTTCTGCAAACCAAAACATCTGGTTGCACGCCCAATTCAAGTAAGCTTTTAACTGAGTGCTGTGTTGGTTTTGTTTTTAACTCGCCAGCAGCAGCTAGATAAGGAATTAAGGTTAAGTGAATAACCATTGAATTACTTTCACCTTCTTCCCAAATCAATTGACGCATACTTTCTATGTATGGCAAAGATTCAATATCGCCTACGGTACCACCAATTTCTGTAATAATAATATCATAATCACCCGAATCGCCAAGAATTTTCATTCTTCGCTTGATTTCGTCGGTAATATGTGGGATAACTTGTACCGTTTTGCCCAAATAAACGCCTTTGCGTTCGTTATTAATTACAGTTTGGTAAACCCTACCTGTAGTTACATTGTTTGCTTGACTTGTTGGAACATTTAAAAAACGCTCGTAATGACCTAAATCTAAATCGGTTTCTGCACCATCTTCGGTTACATAGCATTCACCATGTTCGTAAGGATTTAAGGTACCTGGATCGACGTTGATATACGGATCGAATTTTTGGATAGTTGATTTATATCCTCTGGCTTGCAATAACTTAGCTAATGAAGCAGCGATAATTCCCTTCCCTAAAGAAGATGTTACGCCCCCCGTAACAAAGATGTATTTAGATTTATTCATGAAATGCATGTTACGGGAAACAAAATTACACTAGAGTCTTTGTTCCCCGAAAGAAAGAAATTAGTTAGTTTTCAACAAAGATTAAATTCTGATAATCCAACCTTGTGTATCGGCAGTTCGCTCAAGTTTAATGTCATCTAAAAAAGTTTTCACTTGAGTAGATATATTTTGATTTCCTTGCGTAATTACTGAGAAATATTCGCCGTTATGACCAAATCCGTCAATATTAATTAGGGTAGCTGCGGTTCCGGTTATAAACAATTCAGAAAGGGTACCCGCGGCCAAGCTATCTTTTAATTCTTGAATGGGTAATTTACGCTCTTCAACCTGATATCCCATTGAACGCAAACTTAAAATTACACTTTCGCGTGTAGTTCCAGCCAAAAGGGTATCGGTTAATTCTGGGGTAACAATGGTGTTTCCAAATACAGCAAAGAAATTTGTTGTACCTGTTTCTTCCACCAATTTGTGGGTAGCTGAATCTGTCCACAAAACCTGGTCATAACCTTCCGCTTGAGCCAATGCTGTTGGATACATAGAAGCAGCATAGTTGCCTGCCGATTTTGTGAATCCAACGCCACCCGGCGCAGCCCGGCTATATTCTTCTTCTACTTTTACGCGAAGAGGTTTGTTGTAATAAGGACCTACCGGACAACAAAAAATTGCAAAAGTGTAATGATTTGATGGTTTAACGCCAATGAAATCATCGGTGGCAAACATAAAAGGACGAATATAGAGTGATCCGCCTTCGGTTCTAGGAACCCAGTTGCGGTCAATATCAAGCAATTTGCTGATTCCAGCCAAAAATAAATCTTCAGGAATTTCGGGCATTGCCATACGTTTAGCAGATCTATTTAAGCGTTTCGCATTTTCTTCTGGTCTGAACATCAACACATCATGGTCGTTTTTTGTACTTCCAAAGGCTTTCATTCCCTCAAAAATAGATTGGCCATAATGTATTGCACTGGTTGCAGGACTTAAAGTAAAAGGGCCATAAGGGATAATTCTATGATTGGTCCATTCTTCCCCATTCCAATCGGAAACAAACATGTGATCGCTAAAAATTTTACCAAAACCAATATTTTCGGTGTCAAATTCAAGAATTCTGCTGTTTTTTACTTTTTCAATACTAATTTCGAAGTCCATCTAAATTCAAAAATAGAAGAAATCTTGTAAGCTATGAATGAAAAAAATCAAATTGTGGATAATCCTTTGCTTCTAACATCCTTGTTTTCGGGGGGGATTTTTTACATTCCAACGGAGGGAATTGCAAAAATCGATGAAGCAATACAGATAGAAAATCAGCAAGTTGAACTTTTAACTCAACAGGATAATGAAGTGGAAATAGAAAAGGAAATTACTCAAAAATCTGTAGAAATAAAAAAAATCGAAATCCCTGTTTCTACAGTTGTAAATATAATTATTGATCCAGAAATGGTTCATTGGCCTGAAAAATTAACAGAACCATTAACAAAAATGATGGGTGCAATTCGTTTAGATGGGAAACCACTAAATTTATCGGATTTTGCAGTTTTTAACTTGACATTGTATCCGGAAGTAACAGATATTTCCAAATTTATTTCTGAACTCAATTCCGATAGAGTTTTGATTTGGTCTACTAACCTTAAAACAGAGGCTTTTCAAACCATAAATTCAGAATATATATTGGCAAATAAACAAGTTTTATGGCTAAAAGATGTTTTGGATGTAATGGCAAATAACGAATCCAAAATGGAAGCGTGGATTCCAATGAAGAAATTCTTCAAAATGTAATCAGTTACAGCACACGTTTTTGCTTGAAAAAGTGTCTGTATTGTTGTATATTTCCAACTTCATACTATAAATGTTTATTCATACAAAAAATTGGGTTCAACAAAAGTTGTTGAAAACCGCGTCAATAGGGGTGTTGATGTTGTTTTTCTTATGCTTTTTTAATCAAGCAAAAGCCGATCACGTAATGGGTGCCGATATGTCCTATCGGTGTCTGGGTAACGATAAATATAAAATTATTGTTAAATTTTATAGAGATTGTCGCGGTGCTGGTGCGCCTGCAAGTTGGAGTTCATTGTATTGGTATGCCGGAAATAACGGAGGAATCAATACTTCAACCTATTCCCTTGGATTAACCTTTGTTAGTATTAAAGACATTACCCCACGTTGTTCTACTGCAAATAGTCCTTGTAAGCCAACAAACACAAGTTACACAGGTGAAGGAGTTGAAGAGCATACGTATGAAACTACAGTAGATTTATCAAAAGCGCCGTTTAGTAACTCTGCAATTGCTTTAGGATCAACAAACTGTGAGTTAACTTTTGCCTATAACCAATGTTGTAGAAATGCCGCCATTACTACGGGTGCAACTTGGGCCGATTTTTGGACCACTGCTACCTTGAATATTTGCAATTTGCGCAAAATGTCAAGCAAATGTAACAATTCGCCTACACTTACCAACGTTCCAATTGCTTACGCTTGTTGCAATGAACCCTATTATTTTAACAACGGAGCCTTAGATACATTAGATTTTGATTCATTGTCATACAAAATGGCTCCTGCCTTAAAAGGAGTGCCAAGTAGTTCAGTCCCTTACACTTCTCCATTCACTTATTTATATCCAATTACACCATTTTGTGTTCCTCCAACTTCCATTAAATGTACTCCCAATCCGACAGTAAATCCACCAAGGGGTTTTTTCTTAGATACAGCAAATGGCGATTTGGTATTTACCCCAGTTAAATGCGATGAAGTAGCAGTACTGGTTGAAAGGATGACAGACTGGCGAAAAGATACTGCCGGGGTTTGGCGGTGGGTAGGTAAAACGCATCGAGATTTGCAAATTGTTGTTAAAGATAACTGTGGATATAACCATCCACCCAAGATATCAGGTCCTAACAATAGTAAAGTCTGTGAAGGAAATGAAATTTGTTTCAATATCGATGGAACCGATGAAACTTTCACACCCAATCAAACTGTTCCTGATACCGTTCAAATGACATGGAATGGGGGTATTTCAGGCGCAACATTTAAAATCAAAGACAAAAAGAAGCGAGAAAAACAAGCTGAGTTTTGTTGGAAAACACAAATAGGGCAGGCATCAGATGTGGCATATTCATTTACTGTTACAGCATCAGATGATCATTGCCCAACTCCTTCTCAATCTATCAAAGGATTTAGAATTAAAGTAAACCCAAAAGCTTCAGCTGATAGGAAATATACTGCGGTTCAATATAGTAAGTTAAAGGGTTATAAAGGCGCAACCTTGTCGCCCAACTACATGAAATGTGGCCGATTTGCAATGACCGCTGTTCCACCTGCTTCTTACAAAGGAACATTATCATATCAGTGGAGTGTTCGTGATAGTGTTGCAAAAAAGGAATTTTTCTTTAGCACAAAGAAATCCGATACAATGACATTTAAAAAAGGTGGTAGGTACATCATTGTGTTTACTGTAAATAACTCATTCAACTGTCCTACAATTTATCGAGATACCATCATTGTTCCCAATCCACCAACGGTAATTATGGCAAATACGGACACATTTGCTTGTATGGGAACAACCATGAACATCGTTCCAAAAGTATTAAATGCAAAACCAACATATAAATTTTCTTGGTCACGTTTGATGTTTGATACTGCAACCAAAAAATTCAAAAATGAAACGCGTTTTGTTCAAGATACATTTGATAATCTAAGTATTCCAAACATTAACCGCGATAGTGCCATTAGAATTAAAGTGACAGACGGTGATGGTTGTATTTTTTACGATACAATGACCATTTTTTTAAAGCCACTTCCCTTAATAGGATTGGGGCCAGATGTTAGAATTTGCACCTATGAAACTGCAACTTTTGATGCACAGAATAACGATACCGTGAAATATCTTTGGAATTCAGGAGACACAACTCAAAAAATTACCAAAAATGTAAAAGGTGATTATGTTGTTAAAGTTACCGAAAATAGATTCAAATGCGTGCTTCTCGATACCGTTGTGTTGTTTGTTAACGACACTGTTATTGCAATATCAGGTCCAGATTTGACCATTTGTAACCTTTCTTCTTCATTGCTTTCCGCACAACACAAACCTACTACCCAAACTGGTAGTTACATTTGGAAGGATATAACAAAAAATACCGTTTTGGGTACAAATATGGGTTATACCGTAACTCCTAAAAATACCAATTCAGCTGGAGGTTCCGCTCAGTTCTTTACCTATAGTTTGTATGTTTCAGTAAAACAATCCAACTATACTTGTGAAGACTACGATACCATGGTAATCAAAGTAAATACTTTGCCTTTTGTGAAGTGGGATCCAAAACCATTGAAATCACAGTGCTTTGCCTATGGTGATTTAGAATTAAATTCTTTCTTTAATAGAGGGAAAGTGAATGGTGTAAGAATTTGGAGTGGAAAACGTTTACAACCCGATATTTATGTTGATAGTGTAACACCAGTTCGACACATGTTTAAAACCACCAAATTAAATAATACGCAACTTCAAAATGGAAAGAGTTATAATGCAAGTATTTATGGTTGGTTTAAAGATACAAACGGTTGTATCAATGTAGATTCTGTAACTCAGCGTATCAACGGTAATCCGATATTGGAATTGACCAATAAAATTTATTGTCAAGACAAAGGTGATGCGTTGATGGATTCGAGCGTTATTAAACCAAAAACAAAAGCAGGTGTTAATTTCATTTGGACATCAATGATTGTTCCAAATGGTGTTGATTCTGCAAAAATTCTAATTAATAATAATCCCTTAGGAACTCCTGATTGGCATTTCTTATTTGGAGATGTAACTGAAGATTTTTATATGGGAGATTATAAATTCAAACTGTGTATTGAAGATATTCTTACCAAATGTAAAAGCTGTGATACAACCAAAATTCAAGTAATTGGTGAACCAACAATTAAAATAATTAGCCCAAATCCACTTTGTATCAACTGGGATACCATTGATTTATACGACAACGTTGTGGTGAATGGAGTAAAAGGAAAAGACGGTGACGGTGGGAATTTCAAAATAGTAGAATTTGATTATGCCAAAACAGGTCCAATGATTGGCAAAGCTTTGCCTTTGGGTCATATGTTCCCGCCATCTTTCGGAAAAGGAAATTATAAAATTCTTTATTCTAATAATGGAACTGGTTGTATTAAAGTGGATAGTTTTTATATCACTGTGAATGATACGCCAGATGCAGTTCTGTTTTCTACACTTACTTTATGTAGCAGTGGGCCCAAACTTGATTTAACAACCCGCTTAGATGCCAATAAATCTAAACCGGCTTCAGCAAACCAAACATGGACAGGTCCAAACTTGGTAGGATCGATGTTAACACCAGTTACAACCAAGACTTCAAATATTGAAGGACCACAAACATTCATATTGGCCTATACAGATAACAATGGCTGCGCCGATACTGAAACATATAATGTTTTTGTAAGAACACAACCAGAAATCAATATCCCTCAAAAACCACTAGATGCATGTGAAGGTGCTCCATTGAATATCTCTGCAGTGAGTAAGTTTAGCGATAACAAGGTGTTTTGGACCAAATTATCTGGTTCTGACGGTACAATTGATAATTTAAATGCTGAGAATATTAAATATTCGAATGGTACAAATGATGCAATTAAAAAGGAAGCCAATTTATTGGTAACTACTGTTCCGTTGGCAAATGATGTTTGTCCTCCGGTATCTGATTCTATCAAATTAATTTATTACCTGTTCCCTAATTTAAGTCCAGTAAATAATGTTAATGGATGCGTTCCGCTTATCACAAACTGGAATGTTACTGAAAACAAAGGAATAAATCCTACCGATTTGGCATATCAGTGGGTGTTTGGAAATGGTGATTCAAGTAATTTATCTAACCCAACCAATATTCAATACACAATTCAAAATCAATACCCAGTTTATGTGATTGTAACGAATGTAAAAGGCAATTGTAAAGATACTGCATTGGGATCGGTTGAGGCATATCCAATACCAGATGCTAAGTTCTATACAGATCCGAAGTACCATACTACCGTTGCATTGCCTAAGTTTATTATGTACAACCAAAGTTCAGTGGTGCAAAATCCATTTAATCCTACTTTGAGTTATATATGGGATTTTGGAACAACAAAACCAGATACATCTATGATGCAGAGTCCACGTTTTGCTTATTCAAGAGATACCGGTAAATACCTGATTAGATTATTGGTGAAAACCAATCACGGTTGTTTTGATACTGCAAGCCAATGGATTCATATTGGACCAGATATCATTGTGTTTGTTCCAGATGTATTTACTCCAAACGAAGAAGGCCCTGGCACAAATGAAACATTTGCTCCAGTTGCTACCAATTTTAAATCCATGCAAATGATGATTTATAACCGTTGGGGAGAAAAAATCTATGAAACTACATACATAAACAAGGGGTGGGATGGTATATCTAAGAATGAACCATGCGTTCAAGATGTATATGTCTATCATATTGTAATAACTTCATTTGAAGACAAAGAATATTATTACGACGGAACCTTAACGCTCTTGCGTTGATAATTATTTTTTAATAAAAATATATTTCTGTAAAGGCCCATAAGTAATTATGGGCCTTTCTTTTTATAAATAAACACTTTATCTTGCGGCCTATGCAAAAAAATGATAAAAGTGTATTAACAGCATGGGCAATGTACGATTGGGCCAATAGCGTATATTCATTGTCAATATCATCTGCAATCTTTCCGTTGTTCTATGAAATCTATACAAAGCATTATAATCACGAAACAATGCAGATTTTTGGACATTCATTTAAGAATACAGCTGTTTATAGTTACACCTTATCGTTTGCTTTTTTGTTGAATGTGATTTTGGTGCCTTTTCTTTCGGGTATCGCCGATTCAAGAGGGAATAAGAAATCGTTCATGCGTTTCTTTATTCTTTTGGGAAGTATAGGTTGCAGCAGTTTGTTTTGGTTTAATGGCGATAATTATGTGTTTGGATTGATGTGCTTTCTGCTAGCAACGGTTGGATTTGCAGGGAGTCTGGTGTTTTATAACGCCTATTTGCCTGAAATTGCTACCCCCGATAAATTCGATAGGTTATCGGCAAGGGGCTTTACCATGGGATATATTGGTAGTATTATTCTTCTGGTGCTTAACTTATTGTTCATACAAAAGTCGAGCTGGTTTGGATTGCCTGAACCCACCGGCGATAATTCATTGGCGTTTAGGGTTGGCTTTTTAACGGTTGGTATTTGGTGGTTTGCATGGTCTATATGGCCTTTGATTAAATTACCAGGTAAAACAAAAGTAGGAGCACCGTCGAAAATTTGGCAAGGATACAAAGAACTGAAATTGGTATTCAAAGAAGTAATCACAATGAAACCAGTGCTTATATTTTTAGGTTCGTTTTTTATGTATACCATGGGAGTGCAAACCGTAATTTATGTGGCTGCTTTGTTTGGTAAAAATGAATTGCAACTTGAATCGAGCGATCTTATAAAAACAATATTGCTTATCCAATTAATTGGAATAGCGGGCGCTTATTTCTTTGCTTGGTTGGCCGATAAACAAGGAAATAAACGCGGAATTATTGTGGCGTTGAGTATTTGGGCAATCAGTTGTTTATTGGCTTATTTCCTTGAACCAAAACATCCCAACCAATTCTTTGGGTTGGCATGTTTAATTGGTACAGTTATGGGGGGAATTCAGAGCCTTTCTAGAGCAACTTATGCAAAGCTCATACCGGGAGACAAAGACAATGCCTCGTTTTTCTCATTCTACGAGGTTACAGAGAAGTTGGCAATTGTAATTGGAACATTTGCTTGGGGGTTAATCGATGATTTAACTGGAAGCATGAGAAACAGCATTGTTATGCTTATGGTGTTTTTCATAGCAGGTATAT
>CANKVM010000032.1 GCA_947487175.1 Flavobacteriales bacterium
AGGTTTCAAGTTCCATTTATGGGACAACAGAAACTAGAAAAAGGGGTTACACCATTGAATTCAATCAAAACATGCGCGATGAAAAACTGAAAGATGTCAATAATATTGGTCTTCAGGTGATTCGAGGGCAGATGATATTGTAAAAATTAAGTAGCGAAGAGAATGGTAGTGAAGGGATATGCATCGGCGTTGCATGGGGTGAATGCTACAAAAGTAATTGTTGAGGCTAACGCCACAACAACACCCGATTTTGCAACTTTTATCATTGGATTGCCCGATGTGGCAGTTCGTGAAAGTTTATTTCGCTGCGATGCAGCGATTAAGAATTCTGGTTTTGAGCCATTGCGGCAGAAGATCGTAATCAATTTGGCGCCTGCTGATATCCGAAAGGAGGGAAGTGCGTATGATTTGCCAATTGCGGTAACCATGTTGGCGGCAAGTTTCCAATTAACTGACGATAACCTTGGTGATTATATCATTATGGGGGAATTGGGTTTGGATGGGAATATTTTGCCAATAAAAGGAGCCTTACCAATTGCAATTCAAGCTTTTAAAGACAAGTTCAAGGGTTTTATTTTACCTAAGGAAAATGCGAAGGAAGCGGCAATTGTAAAAGATTTGGAGGTTTATGGGGTTGGAAATTTACGAGAGGTGGTTGAATTTTTAGCGGGCGAGCGAACTTTAGAAAGGGTAGTTGTTGATCCACGTGGCGATTTTGAATCGGCAATGAATGGGTATGATGTAGACTTTTTAGATGTTCAAGGACAAGACAATATCAAAAGGGCCATGGAAATTGCAGCGGCTGGCGGACATAATTTAATTTTGTTTGGACCTCCAGGAGCTGGTAAAACCATGTTGGCAAAGCGATTGCCATCGATTATGCCACCTATGAATTTGCATGAGGCTTTGGAAACCACCAAAATCCATTCGGTAGCTGGTAAATTGGGAACAAATGCGTCGTTGATGGCTGTGAGGCCATTTCGGTCGCCGCACCATACAATTTCGGATGTTGCTTTGGTTGGCGGGGGCAATAACCCTCAACCTGGAGAAATTTCATTGGCACACCATGGGGTGTTGTTTTTAGATGAGTTGCCAGAGTTTAAGCGTTCGGTTTTGGAGGTAATGCGTCAACCTTTGGAAGAGAGAAAGGTTACAATATCGCGTTCGCGGTGGTCTGTTGATTATCCTGCTTCATTTATGTTGGTTGCAAGTATGAATCCTTGTCCATGTGGATACCACAACCATCCCTCAAAAGCGTGTACTTGTGCTCCGGGAGCTGTGAATCGATATTTGAGTAAAATTAGTGGTCCATTGTTAGATAGGATTGACATTCATATAGAGGTATCGCCGGTTTCGTATGACGAGTTGGCCTTTCGAAAGAAAGATGGTGAAACGAGTGCTGATATCCGTGCAAGGGTAATAGAAGCTAGGAAAATTCAGGAAGCAAGATACAAAGATGAGGCTGGAATTTTCAACAATGCGATGTTGCCGAGCAACAGGGTTCATGAGTATTGTGAAATACCTGCAGCAGGACAAGTTTTGTTAAAGGCAGCCATGCAAAAATTGAATTTGAGTGCGCGGGCTTACGATAAAATTTTGAAATTAAGCAGAACTATTGCTGATTTAGCTGGAACTGAAAAGATAGAAATAGCCCACTTGGCTGAAGCAATACATTTCAGAAGTTTGGATAGAGAAGGGATGTTTGGGTAATCTAAAAGATTACTTCCCTTTGAACTCAGCTTTACGCTTTTCGTTGAAAGCGGTTACGCCTTCTAGGTAGTCTTCAGATCTACCGGCAATTTCTTGGCAATACGCCTCGTATTGTAGCATGGTATCGAGGTCGGAATGGGCAGCTTTGTTCAACATTGCTTTGATCATTCCAATTGAAAGCGTTGGCGCTTGGGCGTAATAATCTGCAATTTGCTGAACCGTCGCATCCAAATCTTCTTCAGAGGCAACGCGGTTAATCAATCCCCACTCTAAAGCTTGCTGAGCACTTACTTTTGGTGCCATGGTAGCCATTTCAAATGCTCTTGCAGGACTTATTGCTTTTGGAAGGAAGTAACTACTTCCAGAGTCCGGAACCAATCCTACGTTTACAAAAACTTCTATGAGGGACGCTTTTTCAGATGCAATGATAAAATCACAAGCAAGTGCCAAAGAAGCGCCAGCACCGGCTGCTACGCCATTCATTCTGCAAATGATAGGCTTTGGCAATTCGCGCATGGCTTTGATAATTGGGTTATAACGTTTGTATAAGCTGTCGGAAAGTGAGCGATTTTTAGAACCCGCAATGGCTTTTAAATCTTGACCACTACAAAATGCTTTTCCTGCGCCGGTAAGCACTACAACGCGAACTTCATTGTCTTTCTTAATCTCTTTAAACACCGCTTGCATGTCATAGCTTTGTTCATCGTTAAATGCATTAAAAACATCAGGACGGTTCAAGGTAACATAGGCAATGTTGCCTTTTTTCTCGTATAAAACGCAAGTTAGTTCCATATTGTGTACAATAAAATTGAGTTTACAAATGTAATAGAAATTCCAACGATGCTCCCAATGATTAATTCTTGATAGGTATGTGCTTTTAGTATTTTTCGTGAAACAAAAACCAGTGCCGATAGTGCTATTAATGAAATTAAAATAAGATTGATATTTTGAGGGACTAACATCGCTGATGGCCAATGATAAAAGTTTTCACCCACCAAACAATCTCCCTGAACGGAGTTTTTGATTCTGTTGAATTCTGCAAAAGCAAATGTTGTAAATGCAGTGATTGAAAGCATGTGAATGGAGATTTTGAAATTGAGAAATACAAAAATTGTTTGCACCAATAAGGATAAAACCACCAATTGCTCCCATTCAAATAAGGGATGGAGGTTTAATACTTTGTTATAGGTAATGAGATTTTCTTTGGTATTCAACAATTCATGTGAGTAGAACATCATGAGCATTGCCGACAATAATGCAAAAGGCACCGCAATTTTGCGCTCTTTTATACTAGACAATTGAATTGATTCGAACCGTTTTTTGTATACCATAAAAACCACAAACAACATGGGAATAATGACATACAATAGTAGACTTGCTGTGAGTAGTTTTGATTGGGTGAGTTTCTGAATTTCTAAAACATTAGAAATATCGATGCGCGACATAAAATAGACACCCAAAATGGCCCAAAGGCCAGGAAAGGTGATGTAGGTAATAATTTTAGCTATGATTTTCATGGTTAAAAAGCGCGTTCAATTCCGAATCGAAGTCTGAATTGTAGGTTGTTTTCGTTGTTGTTGGTGATGTTTTTGAAGAAGGGAATGTCGATTCTTAACCTGAGTGGATTTACTTCAGAAAGGATACTTTTTTGATAGGTAGATTTCTTGAACACTACTTTTTTATTGGCTTTCAAATTTATCAATGCACCAATTCCCGCATCGGCAATAATGGGGCTAGTTAGTCGCTTTTGATTAACGGGTTGTGAAATAATACCGGCATCACCAAAGAGATAGGTTTGAATATTGATCCATTTTAACTTAGGAACGCCCGAAAAGAATCGGGTGAAATCAATTTCTACATTTGCAGAAATTCCAGAGTTCCCTCTAAAAAATGCAAGCGAGGTATCGTTTTGTTTTAAAGCAATGGGGGTGTTGATATATCCCCTGAGATTTAGTCCCCCACCATATTGAAGAAACTGTGCTTGGTTGAGACGGATGAATCCAAAGTCGCGCATCAATTTGTTGTCCATCATGTCTTCTGGATTGGCTGCAGCGGCATACAATGCAGATTCGGCAGTTGGATTTTGTCCTCCGCCATATTGACCAAAAACGCGTGTTTTTAGCAATAATTTGCCCAAAGGTTGGTTGTGTTTCCAGGTACCTTGCACGTAACCAAATTGGGTTTGGCTCCAAGGACTTGGCAGACGGGTATTTACATTGAAACTTCCATAGTGGCCCCAACCTGAATAGGTCTTTGTCCAGAACAAATTCAAACTGATATTATCCTGATTGCTCCAAAATGATTGTCCCAATGTGTAATTGTTATAATTCGCTTGAAAAATTGAACTTGAATTTGGTTCATCAAATGTTTCACGGAAGTAGTTTTTCATGTATTTCCCATAGATGCCAAAGGTGTGATTTTCTACTTTCATTTTCCACCCTAATTTATTTATAAATAAATTGTTGTAGTATTTACTTTCAACAAAATAGGTGCCATTTTTGGCAACGGTATGGGCATAATTAAAATTGTAACTGAGGGGCTGTGTTCCACGATTTACAAGGATATCTGCTGAAAGTGGTTGTTTATTGAGGGAGTAAAAGGTTTCCAAATCATACACATGTTTTCGTCCTTGGTATTGTCCAGAGAGTTTTACCCCGGCCATCCAGCCGTTGAATGGATTATATGTTACACTTGGTCTCCAAAGGGTTTTGTATCCCCCAAAATAAGAATCATCTGAACCATTTATGAAATCAAAATCGATGGAATTTCTGTGTTTCCAAACATTGTCTGATCTGTCAATATCTGCCAATCGGTAGCTACCATCAAGAAAAATTTGTTCTAAGGAATAGTTTGGAGGCGTATTTATTTGAAAAGTATATTCGGGTTTAATTCTATCCCAACCCAGCCAAGGAGCTAAGTTTTGTCGTTCCGGATTTTGATAGAAAGTAACGGGAATGGTATTTTTAATGATTGTTGGTTTTCCTGTTAATTTAGAAACAAATACCAAATCAAGATTTACCGGCATTACCATTAAACCTTTTCTTTCAATTGTAATTTCATAGGTTCGGTTTGATATTTTTTTCACCTTTTTGATACCGTAATCGCAGGCATCGGTAGTTTCGAACCATTGGTCAAAGAATTTATTTAAATCGGCTTGAGCAGTTTGAATAACTGAGTTTCTAAAATCTTCAATGTAAGGGTGGCAGAATTTCCATTGGGATACATAGTTTTTCATGGCAACTGAAAATACCGAATCTCCCAAAAAATACTGAAGGTTATACAACATGGTGGCAGTTTTCAAGTATACATGTTTGTATCCACCGCCGTGGCCTGTAGCTCCATTGAATTCATTGCTATGGGTATTCAATTTACTGTCGTTGGCATCTATTGCATCTTCAATATAGCCGGCATAAGCCCTGCCATATTCCGGGAAATTTTCGTTGGTTAACTTTTTGAGTCCCCAAGCGGTTAAAAATTGGGTAAAGCCTTCGTCGAGCGCAGCTCTATAAGTTTCGTTACTGCCTACCATTCCATAGAACCAATTGTGGCCAATTTCATGAATGAGTAAACTTTGGTGTCCGGGATAAGTACCGCCATCCATGGTAATCATGGGGTATTCCATGCCATCGCCGGCATCGGCGGCTACAATTTTGGGATAGTTATATTGTCCGAAATCTTTGCTAAAAAGTTCAATGATTTTTTTCACAAAGCCCGAAGTTTGTTGCCAACCGGCTGCATTGTTTTCTTGGGCAATGGCAACACAATTTACGCCGTTGAATTTGGTTTCACTGATTCTATAGGTTGGGTCGGCGGTCCAAGCAAAGTCGTGCACATTGGTGGCGTGAAACCACCATTGCTTCCTTTTGTTTGATGGTTGAATAATTATGGAAGGTTGTTCGCCAATTGGTTTTTTGGCAAAATTGGCAATGTCTAATTTTTTTCTGAGGGAATCGGGCAGTACCGTTTTCCGGTTCATGAGTTCACCCGTTGCTTCTACGATGTAATTTTCAGGCAAATCGAGCTGTACGTCGAATACACCAAAATCGCCATAGAATTCTTTTTCAAGGTGTTGGTCGGTTGTCCAAGTGAATTTCCGATCGTACACACAAATTTTAGGAAACCACTGGCAACCATTGAAATGTTTGTAACCGTGGTGGTCAAACACTTTCATTCTTCTTCTGATAGAACCCCTATCGAAATAGGTAATAAAATCGATGTTGAAATCAATTTTTTCACCCGGAAGTAGGGGTTTGGGTAATTTTATTTTGAGTATGGTATTGTAAATTTCGAAGTCGACGGGTTCATTATTAATCGTAAAGGAGGTGATTTCAATGCCTTTATTTTCGCTCTCATACTTGCCATTTACAACTTTCGTTTTGTTGAGTTTATATAACTCGTTGGTGAGGCTTTTTTTGATGAAGGCATTTTGGTAAAGATTGAAATAAGCTTCGGTGATGGCATTGGGACTATTGTTGTAATAGGTAATTCTTTCGCCGCCTTTGATGTATTCAAAGGTGTCGTTTAGATAGGCATGAATTTTATAATAAACATCTTGCTGCCAATATCCCTCATAGGGCTTTTTGTTTTTCCAATAGTTTGGATCTGAAGAATTATGGAGGTCATCAATTTCACCTTGAGAAAACGCAGAATTGCAAAAAAAGAATGTAAAAACAATTGCAGAAAACGTAAGTTTTTTGAACATGAGTGCAAGATAATCAAATTGCCGAAGACTATTCACTTGTGAAGTCGCCATAAATTGTGCAATTTTGCTCTAATGAATCAACCATGGCAATATCGCAGTGCAAACTATGATGAAAATAACATTGGATTTTACATCAATCATCATGATGAAATTCATAGAATTACTGTGGGAGAATCAGGCGAATTAACTTCACATGAAATTGGCAAGAATTTGGTAATTCGCGCAACAGATAGGGAAGTTGATTTTGTAGGTAGTATTTCATTTTATCCCAAAGAATTCATTCACACAAAGATTCCAGGATTAACTTTAAACACCAAGGTATCCATTTCTGATTCTATTTATTTGGTTTATCAATCTGAAAATCACAACATGCATTTGTCGCAAGCCATGTTTACCAAGGCAAAACAAATGTCGGAATTGCATAAAAACCTGGTTTATTTTTGGTTGCATGAGGGAAAGTTGGTTGTATTGGCATTTAAAGACAAGCAATTTTACATGGGCAATTCATACGATGCAACGAACATTGCTGAAGTCATTTATTTTGTAACTGCCATCATGCAGGAAGCTAAATTTGACTCGATGCCATATTTTTTGGCGGCGGATGTTTCGGAGATGAAGGCAGATCAGATGGGAACGGAGTTTGAAAAGTTTGGCATTGATTTACAGCTTGTAAATAGCAAAATGCCTTATGTATCTGTAAAACAAATTCCCGACACACATATTGCAACAAATTTATTGATCATTTCTTCATGCGCGTTACCGGAGGAATTTTAAAGGGCTGGGTAATTCCATCCAAATTTGCTTCTCACGTAAGGCCATCTACCGACAGAATGCGGGAGAGTTTGTTTAATTCTTTGGTTCATCAATTTGGTATTGAGGGAAAATCGGTCTTGGATTTATTTTCTGGGTCAGGAATTATAGCGGCAGAGTTTTTAAGTAGGGAAGCCACTTTGGTTGCTTCAATTGATTTAGATGGTAAAAACATTTTACAGCAAAAGGCGATGCAAAAGGAGAGGGAGCTCGATCATTGGGAAATTATAAAGCAGAATATTTATAAATATGAGCCTAAAAACGGGCAAAAGTTTGATATCATTTTTGCAGATCCGCCATACGATATTCCCAACATTCAGCAATTTCCTAAAATGTTTTCAGAATGGTTGGCCGATGATGGAATCATTATTTTGGAACATAGGCCTCAATTGCAGTTTCACGAGGAGCATCTATTAAAAAAAGAATACGGTAGCACAACTTGTACTATATTCGCTAAACAAAAATAAAATGACAACCGAAAAAATTGCAGTTTTCCCAGGTACATTCGACCCAATTACCAAGGGTCACGTGGATATTGTTGACCGTGGATCGTTGATTTTTGATAAAATTATTATTGCCGTTGGGGTAAATACCAAAAAGACAACTTTGTATACGTTAGAAAAGCGAATTGCTTGGATTAAGGAAACCTTTGCGCACAACACAAAAGTAGAAGTTGATTTTTATGAAGGGTTAACAGTAGATTATTGCAAGAAAGCCGGAGCTAATTTTTTATTGAGAGGACTTCGTAATGGGAGCGATTTTGATTATGAATCGCACATTGCACAGTTAAATAAAGCATTAAATGAAGACATTGAAACCGTCTTTATTTTGAGTTCGCCGGAACTGAGTTATATCAGCAGTACATTGGTAAGAGATTTAATCATACACAATGGCAACTACAGGCCGTTTTTGCCTGAGGCAGTTCAGGTAAATCTTTAAGAAGGATCTATTTGCGCTAGTGCTTTGTTCACTATGTCGCGCACACTGTTATAAGATTGGAAATCTGGTGATCTAAACCAATCTAGATTTTCAAATTTCACTTCAGAAATACCTTCTTCAATTTGCGGTTTCAAATTACTTTTACCATTGCTATTCATTATATACCAATGGGTAACTTTCATTAAAACAGCATCGCTTTCAAAATAGGCGTGATACGTTTCACCAATTTTGTCGCTGATATTGATCATATTGATACCTGTTTCTTCCATAACTTCTCTTAGGGCGGCAGCGCGTTGATCTTCGTGCTTCTCAATTTTTCCTTTTGGAAGATCCCATAATCCATTCCTTTTGATAGTAAGCAATTGGTTTTCTTTATTAAAAACCAAACCACCTGCGGCTTGAATAACGGTGTAGTTATCAGAAAACTCTTTGAACGTTTCAGATGGTTCAGATGAAATTAATCCGAATGTCATTACCTTGCCGCTAGACGCGCTAGAGGTAAGAATTTTAAAACTAGTTAGCAATTCATCGTCACCAATAAAGTACAAATTAGGAATGCCCCTCAATGCGCTTGGAGAATCTGTGATGATAATTGCACCTTCATTAAAATAAATTTTGTAGGTTTGTGGCTCCATGTCTCAACAAAGTGCAAAATTAGCAAAATTTCTTCTTGAAATAAAGGCAATTAAATTATCGCCTAAAGAACCATTTACTTGGACGTCTGGAATTAAGAGTCCAATTTATTGCGACAACCGCATGGTTTTGTCATTTCCGGAGGTAAGAAGTTTTGTTGCAGACGCACTTGCGGAGTTGATAAAGACGGAGTTTCCGGGGCTTGACAGCGTTGCAGGAATTGCAACTGCAGGAATTGCCCATGGTGCGTTGTGTGCCGACAGGATGGGAATTTCTTATTGTTATGTTCGACCAGAGCCCAAAAAACACGGATTAAAAAATCAGGTTGAGGGACATTTGGCGGTCGGAGACAAGGTAGTTTTGGTGGAAGATTTGATTTCTACGGGCAAAAGTTCGATGCAGGCTGTTGATGGAGTTAGGCTTGCTGGAGCAGAAGTTATTGGACTGGTTGCGTTGTTTACATATGGTTTTTCGAATGCTGCTGAGCGATTTGCAAACGAAGGAATTCCGGTGTTCACACTAACAAATTTCGATACTTTGTGTGAAGTAGCTGCTGCTGAGGGCTATATTGGTGAAGAGGATATTGCCAGCATCAAAGCATTTGCACAAAACCCATCTGAATGGGGTGCTAATTTGTAATTTTTTTTAGTACCTTTGTAGTAATATGAATGCTACAGTTGATATGCGCTTAAATATCTTACTCGTTAAGGTTGAACGTGTATTGTTGGAAAATTCATCCCTCAAAAATGAAAAAATAATTCTAGAAAATGAGATTTTAGAGTTAAAAAGTCATGTATTGAGTTTAAAAAATGAGCAACTCGACCTACAAAATGAAAATTCTACGCTGAGAAGCACAATAGATATTCAAAGAAATACGTTAAATGAGTTAAAGGAACAGAATAAAATTATTAAACTTGCAAAAGAAATGTCGCCCGATAGTTCAGACAATCATGAATTAAAAATCAAGATAAATGAATTAGTGAGAGACATTGACCGGTGCATTGATTTGTTAAACGAATAAAATATAGATAATGGATAACAACGAAACCGTTCTTCTTTCAGTGAATATAGACACTAGGCCTATGCGTTTGCGTGTGGCTAGCAAAGATGAACAACAGGTTTTGTTGGCAGCAGAAACGCTCAATAAACGCATAGAAGCTTTTCGTAAGTTTAGTGCAAATGAGCCAATAGATAGACTTTCATGGGCTGCTTTAGATTTGGCAGGTGATGTAGTTCGCATGCAAAAAGGCGAAAATCAACCAAAAAGTCAGGAAGAAATTCCTCCAGTTTTACTCAAACTTGAATCTTTGTTGCAGAATTATTAATTCGTTTTTCTACTCCAATGCTCCAATATAAAAAAGGAGACAAAAAATGGACGTAATTGTATTTATCCTCGCTGGACTAATCGGTGGATTAGGGCTTGGATACATTGTTTTTATCGCAGCGCGAAAAGGACAATTAGAAAAAGAGAAATCTAAGGTATTAGAAGAAGCTCGCAATCAAGGTGAGACACTTAAAAAGGATCGTATTTTTGAAGCTAAAGAGAAATACATGCAGCTTCGCTCTGAATACGATCAAGAAACTAACAAACGCAATCAAGAAATTCAGCAAGCTGAAAACAGAATTCGCCAAAAAGAACAATCTTTAGACGACAAACTGAAAAACTTCAAATCTCGTGAAGATGAAGTTGCTTCAAAAAGTCAGCGTTTAGATTCTCAAATGGAGTCTTACAAATCAAAAGAGAAAGAAGTTCAAAGTTTGCGCGATCAACAGCTTACGCAATTGGAAAAAGTTGCAGGTTTGTCTGCTGATGCTGCCAAAGAGCAAATGTTTGAAAACATCAAAGCAAAAACCTACAATGAAGGAATGATATTGGCGAAAAACATTGTTGATGAAGCGAAATTGGGTGCAACGCGTGAAGCAAAACGTATTGTTTTGCAAACCATTCAACGTACCGCTGCTGAATTGGCAATTGACAATACAGTAACTGCTTTCCCTCTTGAATCTGACGATGTTAAAGGTAGAATCATTGGTAGAGAAGGTAGAAACATCAAAGCATTTGAAGCAGCAACTGGTGTTGAAATTTTAATTGACGATACCCCAGAAACAATCGTATTGAGTTGTTATGACCCAATTCGCCGTGAAATTGCACGTGTTTCTTTGGAGCGTTTGATAAAGGATGGTAGAATTCACCCTGCTCGAATTGAAGAGGTTGTTGAAAAAACCAAAAAACAAATTGAAGAAGAAGTAGTTGAATGGGGAGAAAGAACTGTAGTTGATTTAGGAATTACAGGTTTACACCCAGAATTGATTCGTTATGTAGGTCGTATGAGATTTAGAAGTTCTTATGGCCAAAACTTATTGAAACATAGCCGTGAAGTTGCTCGTTTGTGTGCAACTATGGCTGCCGAAATGGGCTTGAATGTTAAATTGGCAAAACGTGCAGGTTTGTTGCATGACATTGGAAAATGTCCTGATAACGACGAGGAAACTCCTCACGCATTGTTGAGTTTGAAATTGTGCGAAAAATATGGCGAACATCCAGAAGTTTGTAACGCAGTTGGTGCCCATCACGATGAAATTGAAATGACAAGCTTATTAAGCCCTGTTGTTCAAGCTTGTGATGCCATTAGCGGTTCTCGCCCTGGTGCACGTCGTGGAGATGAGCAATATGTTGAACGTATCAAGGAAATGGAAAATATGGCGTTAAGCTACCCAGGTGTTGAAAAAGCGTATGCTATTCAAGCCGGTCGTGAACTTCGTATTATCATGGGTGCCGAAAAAACCACCGATGACCAAGCAGATACTTTGGCATTTGAATTGTCAACCCGAATCATGACAGAGATGCGTTACCCTGGTCAAGTAAAAATTACTGTGATTAGAGAAAAACGCGCTGTTGGTGTAGCTAAATAATGAAAATTAAGGCTTTGTCCTAAATGTAATACCAAATGGAAAAACCAGAGTTTCTCTGGTTTTTCCATTTAAAAGAAAAACAATATGTCTGGAAAACTCTATTTAGTTCCTACTCCAATTGGTAACCTTGGCGATATGACATATCGCGCTGTTGCGGTGCTGAAAACCGTTGACAAAATTCTAGCTGAAGATACGCGAACCACTAAGGTTTTGTTAAATCATTATGAAATTTCAACAACATTGGAGAGTTTTCATCAGCACAATGAGCATCAGAAGCTCAATTATTTAATTGGTGAATTAAAGCAGGGAAAAATGCTTGCTCAGGTTTCTGACGCTGGAACTCCAGGTATTTCTGACCCAGGGTTTTTGCTTACTAGAATGGCTTTGCAAGAAGGTATTTCGGTTGAAGTTTTGCCTGGTGCTACCGCCTTTGTCCCCGCATTATTAAAGAGTGGATTTCCGCTTCATAGTTTTTGTTTTGAGGGATTTTTACCCCACAAAAAAGGGCGTCAAACCAAAATGAAACAATGGGCTGCCGACGATCATACCATCGTGTTTTATGAAAGTCCCCACAAAATATTAAAGACGTTAAAACAACTTGCTGAGTTTTGTTCACCGCATAGAAAGGTGAGTGTTTCTAGAGAAATCACCAAGAAATTTGAAGAAACTGTTACCGGAACATTACCGTTTGTAATTGAGCACTTTACTACCCATAATCCCAAAGGAGAATTTGTTGTAGTTTTGGAGGGCAGTGCATACGAAACTGAAGAAGTAGAAGAAGATTCGGAATAACTGCGAAAACTTTATTGAAATTATGTTGCAGAAATTGCAAAAAATATCCTTCAAAAATGCGCCGACATGGTTTTGGATTTGCCTTCCATCTCTGTTGTTTTATTTGGCTTGGGAGCCTAATGGCATTACACCAATCTTGTTTGTAGCTTTTATGCCAATGTTTATTTTGGCTAATCGCTTTGCGCTAGAAAAACGTTACAAATATTATGGTTCCATTTTTCTTGCATTGCTAGGATGGAACATCACAACCACTTGGTGGGTTTATTATGCTTCCGATGTAGGTGCAATTTTCATGTTGATGCTGAATGCACTTTTCATGTGCGTTCCATTTATTTTTTATCGGATTGCTTTAAAACGGAATTTTGGCAAATGGGCTTTTGTGGTTTTTGCAATTGCTTGGATATTGTATGAGTATGGACATCACCGTTGGGATTTAAGTTGGCCTTGGTTGTGTTTGGGCAATGGATTTTCGGGCTGGACGGGCTTTATTCAGTGGTATGAATGGACCGGTACGCTTGGCGGAACGGCTTTGGTGCTATGGATGAACTATTTGTTTTTTGAGGGATATTCTAGCCTTGTAAACAATCAAAATACAGTTTTTAATTTCGGTGGATTTTATGGAAAGTATCGAAAATTCTATTGGATACTTATTGTCTTTTGTGCATTATATGGATTGTCGTTTTGTTTAAAATCCAGCGTCAATATTACCGAAGGAAAGAAAATTAATGTAGTTGCACTACAGCCGAGTTACGACCCTTGGAATGAGAAGTTTAACCGTCCCTCATTACAAATGGAAGAAGAGATGATTAAATTGTCTGCTTCATACATTGATTCGAGCACCGATTGGTTGTTGTGGCCTGAAACATCTTTGGTTGACAATATCAATTTGAATTTACCTGAGCGTGATGGGCAAGTTGAAATGCTCAATGGTCTTTACAGAAGATTAAGGTGGGGGAGTGAATTGGGAATTGTTTTCGGTTCAGACAAGAGCAAGTACCGATGGAATTCTAAACTTCAAATCTTAACAGGTGCAAGTACCATTCGATATTTTAATTCGGTTGAAAAGCCAACTTCTGTGGCGCGAAAGTCGCAATATGATAAAAATTTATGGTACGAAGTTTTTAATGATGCCATGTATTTGGACAGTTCCATGCTGCCCAAATTTTACCATAAATCTAAGTTGGTACCGGGTACTGAGCAGATGCCTTTTCTTCACTATTTGCCATTTCTTGAGGAGTTGGCATTGGGCTTAGATGAAAATAGTGCTACAGGAAGCTTAGGGAAGAATGATAGTGCTGAGGTTTTTGGTAGGGGTGAAGTAAAAGTAGCACCGGTAATTTGCTATGAGAGTATTTATGGAGATTATATTCGTGAATACATCAATAAGGGCGCTGGATGGATTGGAATTGTAACAAACGATGCTTGGTGGAGAGAAACTGCGGGATATCAGCAGCATTTCTCATTTGCCAAATTAAGGGCCATTGAAATGCGCAAATGGATTGCACGCAGTGCGAATACTGGAACAAGTGCTTTTATTGATCCTTTAGGCAACAGCTATCAAAATACGGAATGGTTTGATAAAGTATGTATCAAACAAAGTATCTATTCAAATCAACGCAAAACCATTTATGCCGCTATTGGAGATATCGGCGTGATGGCAATTTTGTTTTTAGGAATGGTTTTGGGTACTTACTTCAAAAGAAGCAATTAATTATTTTGTAGTTTTAATTGCCAATTCCAAGAATCGCGCATCATTTCATCGAGGCCCCTTTTGGCTGTCCAACCTAAAACTTCGTTTACCTTAGTTGTATCGGCCCAAACTTTTACCACATCGCCCGCTCTCCTAGGTCCAATTTTATGAGGGACGTTGATGTTATTTTCTTTTTCGAAGGATTGGATAACTTCCAACACTGAAAATCCATTTCCTGTTCCAATATTAAATACCTCAAAGTTTTCTTCTTGTTTGTTATGAACCAAACGCTCAACCGCTTTTACGTGGGCTTCTGCCAAATCCATAACATGGATATAATCTCGAATACAAGTTCCATCAGGGGTATCGTAATCGTTGCCAAAAACAGTCAATTCGTTTCTCAAACCTGCAACGGTTTGGGTTAGGAAGGGAATAAGGTTATTTGGAATTCCTAGGGGTAATTCACCTAAGGCGGCAGTTGGATGTGCTCCAATGGGATTAAAATAGCGCAGACATTGGGTTTTGCACCAGGCTGCATTGTCCTTCAAAATAATTTCACCCATTTGCTTTGTGGCACCATAAGGTGATTGAGCAGGTTTTGTTGGGGTCGTTTCTAAAACTGGAACTTGATCTGGTTCGCCATAAACAGTGCAGCTGCTTGAAAATACCAAGTTTGAAATGACTTGCTCTTTCATTACTTCAAGAACAGAGATCAAACCAACCACATTGTTTTCATAATACATGAGAGGCTTTTCAACGCTTTCCCCTACGGCCTTAAATGCAGCGAAATGAATAATTGCTTCTGGTTTATGATCAATGATTAGTTGTGCAAGTACTTCTTTATCGTTTACATTGGCATTTACAAACGTAGGTTCAAATCCTATTAATGATTTAATGCCATCCATTGCACTCATTTGAGAGTTGCTTAGGTTGTCGATAATGATTGGTTCAAATCCTGCTTCATGCAAACAAACCACGGTATGCGAACCAATAAAACCTAGGCCGCCAGTAACTAATATCTTTTTTTTCATTCTGAATCTTTAGAGACTAAATCATTCACTAATTTATATTTTTCTTGGGTTGCAGGGCAAATTGCAATTCCTTCGTTGTTGAAGATTAATTTTTCTCCGTGTTTGCTCATCCAGCCAATCTGTTTGGCAGGAACACCCACTACCATGGCAAAATTTGGTACATCTTTGGTTACTACTGTTCCAGCACCAATGAAGGAATATTCACCCAATGTAGTGCCACAAACTATTGTTGCGTTAGCACCAATTGAACAGCCTTTTTTAACCAAGGTATTTTTGAATTCAGTTTTGCGTTCAACGAAAGCACGGGGATTCATCACATTTGTGAATACCATACTTGGACCCAAGAAGCAATCGTCTTCAATGGTTACATTGGCATAAACGCTCACGTTGTTTTGGATTTTTACGCCATTGCCAATGGTTACGTTTTTGTCGATGTAGACATTTTGGCCAATGTTACAATTTTGACCTATGTGGGCAGAACCCATAACGTGGGTAAAGTGCCAAATTTTGGAATTGTTTCCAATTTGTGCCCCTTGATCAATGATTGCGGTTTCGTGAACAAAATAGTCGGTTGACATATTGCGAAGGTAATAAAATATAGAATATGATGAATTTTGAATTGAGTAAACTCAAGAATAAATTTTTAAACGGATGGGCTTGAATCGTTATAAAACAAAAAAGGCTGCCTAAGGGCAGCCTTTTTTGTTTTATTTTAACTAATTTTATTAGAAAGATAGTTTGAAATCAACTCTACGATTTTTCTCTTTACCTATAGTCGAAGCGTTATCAGCGATAGGCATTTCAGAACCATAACCAACTGAAGACATTCTAGATTCAGCAACACCAGCGTTGATCAAGTAACGTTTTACTGCATCCGCACGCTTTTGGCTCAAAGATTTGTTTGCAGTTGCATCACCAACGTTGTCGGTGTGACCTTGAATTTCAACGTTAGCATTAGGCTCAGAGTTTAACAATTTAGCCAAGGCATCTAAGTTTTTGAAAGAAGCAACAATAATAAGGTCTTTGTTAGTTTCGAAATTGATACCTTTAGCAGCAAGAGCAATTTTTTGAACTGTTTCTTTTTTAACTTCAGGGCAACCTTTGTTAGCCGCGATACCTGCAACATCAGGGCATTTATCGATGTTGTTATAAACACCGTCGCCATCCGTATCAGGGCAACCTTCACCGGTAACAGTACCAGCTAAATCAGGACATTTGTCTTTTGCATTAGCAATACCATCACCGTCAGCATCAGGGCAACCATTAAGTTCTTTAGAACCTTTTTCATTAGGACAACCATCAACGTTATCGGCAATACCGTCACCGTCTGTATCAGGACAACCATTAAATTCTGGTGTACCTTTAACATTAGGACAAACGTCTAATTTATTTTCGATGCCATCACCATCAGAATCAGGGCAACCATTAAGTTCTATTGTTCCTTTTTCTTCAGCACATTTATCGTCAGCATCTAAGATACCATCACCATCTGTATCTGCAGGGCAACCTAAGCTATCTACATATTTGCGGTATTTTGCTTCTGTACCTTTACAACGGTCATATTTATCTGGAACACCATCTTCATCAGTATCTTTCATGCGTTTTGGTCCACGACCAGAACCGCCCATACCTTCGGTAAGAGAAAAAGCAACACCAATGTTATTATAACCCCAAGCATCATTGCTTCTGTATAGTTTATTTACAAGAGGCTTATCTGGATTAGGATCAGCATCATTAGAACCATCCCAACGGTCATTGAATGTATAAGTCAATATATAAGACCAGTTTAATGCAATTCTATCTGTTAAAATATATTTAAAACCTAAACCACCTTGTAATTGTACTCCAATATCTTGGATAGTATTTTCAATTGGATGAACTCCACCCCATTGGTCGATACGTGTAGCCGCTACATAAGGATCTGGACCCCATTTAATTTTAGAATGCACATAGTATGCACCAATAGCACCATAGAAATAAGGAGCAAATTTAGAATCTTCAGAAAGAAGAACACCATTATTTAATTTGTAACGAACACCAAATGATAAATCAGCGGTGTTTGCTTTAAAACTTTTCCAAATAATGTCTTTTTCTTTTACAAAGCTGTCAAAACTTCTGCAAAATCCTACATCGCCGGCAGAAATATTCGCTACACCATCAAATGAAGGACTGATACCATAGGTAAAAGTTGCACCTCCACCTTGATAAATAGGTTTGGTTGTGAAAAACAGGCTAGAGCCCATGTCTCCAAGGTATTCTCTGTAACCTCCATTAACCTCAACACCCATAGAACCTTGGCCTTGAGCGGATAGGTTTCCTACAAATAAAGAGATAATTGCAGGTAAAAAAATTGATTTTAAGTAGTTTTTATGCATATTCTTGTCTACGTTGATAAATTTAGTAGTTGACAAATATAAGAAACTCTCAATTAAAAAAAAGTTTTTTGATAAATTTTACACATATACTTCACATTTTTTTTTCAACAGAGGCAAAAAATGAAAATGTTATGTCATTTTTACTAAAAAATAGGTTAAGTTAATAATGTATTAATTATAGACTTGTAAAATATTCCCGTCTTTTTGAATTTTGTATTGAGCCAATCTTCCGGCGGCGGGTCCTTTTGTTGGAAAACCTGGAAAATTGAATTGACTTTCGCAGCATTTGTTAAATGTATTACCAATGTATTCGCCGCACTTCATTTGGATATTCATGCTATCTATCCATATTTTAGAACATGCTTTTGAAGGTTCATATGCGCAAGTTCTTTCAAAAGCGTACCATTGATCGTCATAATCATGAATAACAATCACTCCCTTAATTCCACCATCGAAATATTGAAATTCACCGGGATTGTTCAAATGCATGTATGAACTTAAATTGAGATCTATGAAAATACTAACTGGCCCTGTTTGAATGTTTTGAGTAACCGCTCTAGAATCGGTACAAGAATAAAGTCCCCCCAAAACAAATAAGGATATAATAACAAGCTTATTCATAACTATAAAATCCTTTTCCGGATTTTTTGCCGTGATGTCCGGCATCCACTTTCTGTTTTTGAATTCTATTGGGTCTAAATTTGGGATCGTAGTTGAATTGTTCAAACATAGAATTCGTAACAGCGTAATTGGTATCAACGCCAATTAGGTCCATCAATCTGAAAGGTCCCATTTTAAATCCTGTAGATTCAATTAAATTGTCAATTTCTGGAATGCTTGCAACTCCTTCCTCGGCAATTTTTAAAGCCTCAACATAAAAATGTCGGGCAACACGGTTCACAATGAAACCGGGTGCATCTTGGGCGTAAACTGTGGTTTTTCCCAATGAAATAGACCAGTTAAAAGCTTTTTCTGCTACTATATCACTTGTTGTTGCTCCTTTAATAATTTCAACCAATTTCATGATATGGGCAGGATTAAAAAAGTGTACACCAACCAATCGTTCAGGATGGTTTAATCCGCTTGCAATTTGGGTAATTGGAATAGAAGAGGTGTTGGTTGCAAAAATTGAATCTGAAGTATTTATGGATTCTAGATGCTGAAAAAGTTCTCTTTTGATTTGTAAATTTTCTAAAATTGCCTCAATGATAAAATCTGCAACCAATTCGTTTTTGTTTTCGGTAATTGATAATAATTGAATTGCCTGTTCTTTTTTTTCGAGGGATATTTTGCCTTTTTCTACTGAAATATTTAATTGCTTGTGAATATAGTCAATGGCTTTATCTAACGCTTCTTTTTTCAAATCATAGATAACAGTTGGGTAGCCAGAAAGAATGCTGCACATTGCAATTCCTGAACCCATAACTCCTGAACCAATAACAATTACGTTTTTCATTGTTACAAATTTAGCGAGACTTTAACCAATTTTGTGGATTTTGTTTTTCTTGGCCTTGCCAAATTTGGAATTGAAGGATGTTTTTATCTTCATCATCGGTCATTACACGGCCTATTTTTTCACCAACAGAGATAATTTGTCCCCGTTGAACAAAGACATCGCTTAAGCGAGAATACACGGTAAAATATTCTCCATGGTTTATCAGGATGGCTTCACCTTGTCCTGGAATAGATAAAATGGCAGAAACGGTGCCTTTAAATACGGCTTTTACTGTAGTGTTTTTTGGTGTGGAAATATCAATTCCATTATTTACCTCTTCTATATCTTGAAATTCAGGGTGTCTGTGTCTACCGAATCCTTGAGAAATAAATCCTCTTTCAACTGGCCATGGCAAACCACCTCTGTTATTTTCAAACATAACACTGAGTGCCTTTGATTCAGGCGTTAAAGCGTTTTCGGAACTCGAGGAATTGTATTTTGATTTTTTATTTCCGGTTCTATCTGGCGCTGATTTTGCCACTTCTTTTTTCTGACGGCGGCGTTCGGCTTCAATTTCTTTGGCAATTGCCCTTGAAATTTCTCTATTTAATTTAGAAACCTGACGTTCGTTTTCTTTAAGTTTTTCTCTTAGTTCTTTTTCTTTTGATGATAATTCAACAACCAACTTTTGTTTGGTTGTTTTGTCTGTTTCTAATTCCTTTTTCTCGGTTTCTTTGCTTGACAAAAGCACTACTTTTTGTTTGCGGGTATGGCTTAATTCTGCAAGTGCATCGGAAACAATTTGCGCCTGAACTTGAATATTAGCAACTAAATTTCTTCGATAATCTGAGAGTTTACGCAAGTATTTCCATCTTCGTAAAGCTTGTTTTACATTGTTTGATGTAAAAATAAAAAACAACTCTTTACCTGATTTCCTGGTTTTATACGCTTTGCGAATTGTGTTATTCAATTTATTCTTTTCTCTTTCGTAATCGAATTTAAGCGTTTCTAATCGCTGAGATTGTGAGAAAATATCTCCATCTGTTGCAATAATTTCCACCTGAATATTTTCAATTAATTCAGTTCGTTGCTCAATAATTTTATTGATTGTGGTAAGTTGGTGAAGCGTATTGCGCTTTTCTTTCTGGGTAGAAAGTAGAATTTTTTTGTTCTCAGCAATTTCTAATTCAACTTTACGACGCTTTTGTTCAAGCTGTTGGCGATTTGTTTGCGCCATCGACTTTGGCCAACAAATGCCAATTACAAATGCAGTGGCAATGAAAATTTGACTAATTTTTTTGAATCGAAACGCGCTCATAATCATTCGGTACCGAGAATGGGTACGAAGGTATAGAATCAAATCGTGCAGTTTTTAACGATAATTTGAGTCGTAGACTATTGAGGTCACTTTTCATATCTTGAATTTCCCACTCCATTTGGTTGGGTAGTTTCACTTCTTTATCAGTTAGTCTATCTAAATAGGAAATTTTTAATCTCTTCATTTTGCCTTTGTCTGAAAATCTAGAGGTTGAAACCATATTATTGTCAATTGTTAAACCATATGACAAATATGGAGGTGTAGCTCCAATGAATTCGTTTGGCTTGGTACTGTCGTATTGGATCAATGAATTGGTTGGTGAATTCCCAACAATCAATGCTTGAATTGCAGATAAATCGGCGGGTAATTCTTGCATGCTACTTAAATCGGAAAGCGACAAAGGGTAATATTTTTGATTATAAACATCCAAAACATGGGCACTGTCTTTGGTAATAATTCCTTTTAATATTTGAATTCCCATGATTGCAGACACGCTGAACCAAACAATGCTATCTTTTTGCATGCGGAAAGTTACATTTCCAGATAAATCGCCTTGCGGTGATTGAATGTCGCAATCGTATTTTGCAGTACAGTATTTCCATTGAATTATTTCAACCACGTTGGTTTGTGCAAATGATTGATTCATCAGTAAAGAGATAATGGTGAAAATGAACAGTGGTTTTTTCATGGATATTATTTTTTTAAGATTGAAATTTCTAATTGAAATTCCGATTGGGTAATTTGTCCCAAATTGTATGCCAAATTCAATAATTCTAACGCTTTCAAGTCATTTGACTGAGATTGGTAATACTTCAAAAATGGTTTAAGGTAAGGAGGATTGATATTCTCGGTATAGATATAATCTAATTGTGTAATTGGATTTGCTTTTAAATTGAAATTCCCTAAAATACCAAGACAGATAAATTCATTTTTCCAAGAATTTCCCAGGTTTCTGGTTCGCAACAAATTTGAAGTAGCAGTTAAAAGTTCTTCATTTTTATTTTCAAATAGAAGCGAATAACTGCTTACCAATTCGTTTATTGGTGCAAATGGGAATGCATCAATTAACTTAGGAATTACAATCGATAGTTACTCTTTGTTTGTACT
>CANKVM010000033.1 GCA_947487175.1 Flavobacteriales bacterium
CCAGGACCAATTTGCATTCCATCAATTGCTGCAATAGATGCAGTATTAAATTACAAAGGACATGAATTTCTTTATTTCTGTGCAAAAAGTGATTTTTCCGGATATCATATATTCGAAAAGAACTATGTCAAGCATAAGAAAAATGCCAGACTTTTTATAAACGCTTTAAACCGTGAAGAAAAAAAGAGGGACTCACAAAAGTAAGTCCCTCAAGAATTTTTAAATTATAAAAAGTAGTTTATTGAATCACAATCGCTGTTGTATTGTGCATGTTGTTTTCTGAAATAGTTTGTAGGTAATAAGTTCCAGCGGGTAAATGCGAAACGTTTAATTCTGAAGTGTTGTTTGCAGATGCAGCAACTTGACCTTGGTTGTTCCAAATAATCATGTTTTTGGCTACCCCACCTAAACGTACCACTGTATTTGTAGGGTTCTCAATCACCTTTAATTTATCAGCTTCTATAGAATTAGTATTTGAAGGAACCTTTTCACCAATCATTGCATTTGCTGTAACTACTTGGTCTTTAGAATCTGAACCATTTGCATTTGAAACCACGGTTGCACCATAAATAGTAACAGTTCCAGTTCCAGCCGCAGGGGCTGTCCAGGTGCCTTTCCAAACACCACTTGCGCTAGGTGTGGTGTGTCCCCAAATAGATTTTCCACCAGAAGTGTAAATACTTGTTCCAGCAGGAGCTGTACCACATGTTCCGGCAGCCATATTGCTTGAATTTAAAATTGTAGCTTGGAAACCTTTTTTTGTTGAAGTTCCACCAGAAATCACGTGCATGTCATATACTTTTCCGGGTGTGTAGAATGATAAAAAAGTAGTATCACCAATTTCTGTAATCCCAACTTTAAGAGTACCCCCGTAATTTCCACCACCATGGCAGCCGCTGCAATTTCCAGAGCTTCCAGGTGAACCAGTTCTGTTGCCACCTGGGCCAGAGGCATTGCTTGATAATGTCAAACCAATTACCAATAAACTAGCTAAGGTAATAGAAGATAAAATGATTTTTTTCATAATTTTAGTAGTACAAATATATTATTTTTCAATGTTTAAAAGTTTTTTTTCAGTTTTTTTTATTTTTCATGTTTAGAACTCATACGTTGTATTATTTTTGTGGCAAAGTATGAATTCTCCTGAAAGTTATATTCCAATATTAATCCAAATAGGGGTTGCCGTTGGCTTTGTCGTTTTGACACTTAGTTTATCGCATTTGTTAGGTCCAAACAGGAAAACAAAACAACGCGAAGAAAATTTCGAGTGCGGTATTGAAAGTCAAGGAAATGCAAGGTTTCCAGTTTCTGTAAAATACTTTTTGTCGGCAATATTATTTGTGTTGTTTGACGTAGAGGTGATATTTTTTTATCCTTATGCTGTTAATTTCCAAGAAATGGGTTGGGCTGGTTTTATTTCAGTGCTCACATTTATTGGATTTTTCTTGATAGGATTCATTTATGTTTGGAAAAAAGGTGCCCTTGAGTGGGAAAAATAAGTAAAGATGGTAAACATTGTTGAACAACCAGAAGGACACGAAGGACAGGGTTTCTTTGCAACTTCAATGGATAAAGCAATAGGATTAGCAAGAGCGAATTCGCTTTGGCCTTTGCCTTTTGCAACGTCATGTTGTGGTATTGAATTTATGGCTACGATGAGTGCAAATTATGATTTGGCTCGTTTTGGATCAGAGCGTTTGAGCTTTACACCACGTCAATGTGATTTATTGATGGTGATGGGTACAATCTCTAAAAAATTAGGTCCCGTATTGAAACAAGTTTATGACCAAATGGCAGAACCCAAATGGGTACTTTCCGTTGGAGCGTGTGCTTGTACAGGAGGTATTTTTGATACTTATAGCGTTTTACAAGGAATTGATAAGGTTATTCCAGTTGATGTTTATGTTCCTGGTTGTCCTCCACGTCCTGAGCAAATTATCGAAGGCTTAATGAAAATTCAAGAATTGGCTAAAAATGAGAGTTTGCGCAGAAGAAACAGCGATGAATATCAAAAAATGTTGGAAAGTTATAATATTGAAACAGTTAAGTAATGGAAGATACTGCAATTCAAGATATCATTAGCAGCATTGATGCGAAATTCCCTAATTGTTCAATTACTACAGACATTTATGGAATGACAAACATTATTTGCGAAAGAGAATCAATTATTGATTTGGTGGGACATTTGAAGAATGATTTTGGATTTGGTTTTCTAACGGATTTATGCGGTGCACATTATCCGTTAATTGAAAATCAAGAATTTCAAGTTGTTTATCATTTGCATAACCTTTATAAAAATATCCGTTTGCGTTTAAAAGTAAATTTGGCTACTACTGATTTGGCTATTCCAACGATGGTGAATTTATTTCCAGCGGCAAATTGGATGGAAAGAGAAACGTTTGATTTTTACGGAATTCAATTTGAGGGACATCCTGATTTGAGAAGAATATTAAACATGGACGATATGGATTACCATCCATTGAGAAAAGAATACGCCCTTGAAGATGAAACAAGAAGCGATAAAAAAGATAGTTTTTTTGGAAGATGAGCGAATTGAAAATTAATCAAAACGGGCAACTTACTAGTTTAGATACCGTAGACGGGGAAATTGCAACACTGAACCTTGGTCCTACACATCCTGCCACGCATGGTATCTTTCAAAACATTTTGAAAGTTGATGGAGAAAGAATCATCAGTGCTGAACCTACCGTTGGCTATATTCATAGGGCCTTCGAAAAATTAGCCGAAAGAAGACCTTATCAGCAAGTTACTCCAATTACAGATCGCTTGAATTATTGCTCATCGCCAATCAACAATATGGGATGGCACTTGACAGTTGAAAAACTAATTGGTGCCGAAATTCCAAAACGTGTTGACTATATGCGTGTAATTGTGATGGAATTGGCTCGTATTGCCGATCACTTGGTTTGTAATTCAGTAATTGGTGTTGATACAGGTGCTTTAACTGGATTTACATATGTATTTCAAGAGAGAGAAAAAATATACGATTTGTTTGAAGAAATATGCGGAGCTCGATTAACAACCAATGTTGGAAGAATTGGTGGTTTTGATAGAGATTTTAGTCCTGTGTTTTTTCAAAAATTAGATAAGTTCTTAAAAGAGTTTCATATCATTTTTGATGATTTTACCAATCTTTTAGAGCGCAATAGAATTTTTATGGATCGCGTTATTGGTGCTGGTCCTATAACTGGCGAAAGAGCATTGAGCTATGGTTTTACTGGTCCAAACTTGAGAGCAGCGGGAGTTGATTACGATGTGCGTGTAATGAATCCTTATTGTTCTTATCAAGATTTTGATTTCGATGTTCCCATTGGAAAAGACGGGGACACTTACGACAGATTCTTGGTTCGTCAAGAGGAAATTCGTCAGAGTTTAAGAATCATTCATCAGGCAAAAGATAATTTACCTTCTGGCAATTATCATGGCGATGTTCCATCTTTCTTCCTTCCCCCAAAAGAAGAAGTATATAGAAGTATGGAAGCGTTAATATACCATTTCAAAATTACAATGGGTGAAACTCCAATTCCAGCTGGCGAGGTATACCATTCTGTAGAAGGTGCCAATGGTGAATTGGGTTATTATTTGGTATCAGACGCAGGTAGAACTCCTTATAGATTGCATTTTAGAAGACCTTGCTTTATTTACTATCAAGCTTATCCTGAAATGATTAAAGGTTCAGTATTGAGTGATGCTATCTTAACTTTGAGTAGCTTAAATGTAATTGCAGGAGAGTTGGACGCTTAATTTTAAAATTTGTGGAAAATCAAAATATAGAAAACATTCAATTTCCTAAAGATTTACTCGATGAGGTACAACGTATTACTTCATTGTTTCCTGAAGGAAAACAAAAGAGCGCGTTAATTCGTGTTTTGCATATTGCGCAAGCCCATTTCGGATATTTATCAGCTCCGGTGATGGATTATGTAGCGAGATTGCTATTGATTCAGCCAATTGAAGTGTATGAAGTTGCTACATTTTATTCAATGTACGACACACAGCCAGTTGGAAAAGTGAAGTTAGAAGTTTGTCGTACTGGTCCATGTATGATTGAAGGAGCGGAGAAACTTGTTTCTTACATTGAAAATAAATTGGGCATTAAAGACGGCGAAACTACCGAAGATGGAATTTTCACCTTAAAAACAGTTGAATGTTTAGGTGCATGTGGATATGCGCCAATGCTACAAGCAGGTGAAAAGTTTCACGAACACTTAACAGAAGAGAAAGTTGATGTTTTAATCGAACAATACCGATTAAATCCTGTTGCAAATTATATGGGGCAAGAATAACATGTCAAGAAAGTTATTATTAAACAACGTTCATGTTGAAGGAATTCATACTTACGATGTTTATCGTAAGAATGGCGGTTATGCTGCTGTTGAAAAAGCCCTTAAATCAATGACCCCGGAAGAGGTTGTTGAAGAAGTGAAAAAATCAGGCCTTCGTGGTCGTGGTGGCGCAGGTTTTCCAACTGGCATGAAATGGAGTTTCATTGCAAAGCCAGAAGGTGTTCCACGTCATTTTTTATGTAATGCCGATGAAAGTGAGCCAGGAACATTTAAAGATAGATATTTGATGGAGAAAATCCCTCATTTGCTTATCGAAGGAATGATCTTGTCGTCATTTGCATTGGGTTGCGAACAATCATACATCTATATCCGGGGTGAATATATGTATGTTTTGAGAATTCTTGAAAAAGCAATTGCCGAAGCATACCAAAATGGTTGGTTAGGTAAAAACATCAAAGGATCTGGATTTAATTTAGATTTATCAGTTTCTCCGGGTGCTGGGGCTTATATCTGCGGTGAAGAGACTGCAATGATTGAAAGCTTAGAAGGTAAAAGAGGAAATCCAAGAATGAAACCACCATTTCCAGCTATTCAAGGATTGTGGCAACGTCCTACAGTTGTAAACAATGTTGAAACTATTTGTGCGGTTGTTCCAATTGTGAATGAAGGAGGAGAAGCATATGCGGGTGTTGGAATTGGGAGAAGTGCAGGAACTAAATTGATTTCAGCTGGTGGAAATATCAATAAACCAGGTGTTTATGAAATTGAAATGGGAATTACTGTAGAAGAATTCATTTATGGAGATCAATATTGTGGGGGAATTAAAAACGGCAAGAAATTAAAAGCTTGCGTGCCTGGAGGTTCTTCAGTGCCAATTTTGCCTCATTATTTGGTTTGTAAAACTGCTGAAGGTACCGATAGGTTAATGTCTTACGAGAGTTTGGCTGAAGGTGGATTCGCTACTGGAAGTATGCTTGGTTCTGGTGGATTTATTGTATACGATGAAGATCAGTGTATTGTAAGAAATACTTGGAATTTCGCTCGTTTCTATCACCATGAAAGTTGTGGACAATGTTCACCTTGTCGTGAAGGAACAGGTTGGATGGAAAAAGTACTTCATCGCCTTGAATATGGTCATGGGAAAATTGAAGACATTGATTTGTTGTGGGATATTCAACGTAAAATTGAAGGAAATACCATTTGCCCATTGGGTGATGCTGCTGCATGGCCTGTAGCTGCTGCAATTCGTCACTTCCGTGAAGAATTTGAGTGGCATGTTAAAGAACCGAATGCTTGTATGACAAGGAATTACGGTTTAGTTACAGAAAAAATTTTTGAAAAAGTAAACGCATAAAATATGTCTGAACAAATTCAGCAAATAAAAGTTACCATCGACGATCAAACCATTATGGTTGATCCAGGTACATCTATTTTAAGCGCTGCACGCCAAATTGGAGGAAACGTTGTTCCTCCTGCGATGTGTTTTTATTCATCACTAAAAGGTAGTGGTGGAAAATGCAGAACATGTTTGGTTGAAGTGTCTGCAGGTAGTGAAAAAGATCCCCGTCCAATGCCAAAGTTGGTTGCAAGTTGTAGCACAAATGTGATGGACGGAATGATTGTTAAAAATAAAACAAGTGACAGAGTTATCGACGCTAGAAAAGGTGTAGTTGAATTGTTATTGATTAATCATCCACTTGATTGTCCAGTTTGTGACCAAGCGGGAGAATGTAGTTTACAAGATTTGGCATTTGAACATGGTGCAAGTCATTCTCGTTATGAGTTCGAACGAAGAGAATTTGATCAAATTGACATCGGTGAATACATTAAATTACACATGACTCGTTGTATTTTATGTTATCGCTGTGTTTACATTGCAAATCAGTTGACAGATAACCGTGAACATGGAGTATTAAAACGTGGAGATGCTTCAGAAATTGGAACATTTATTGAAAATAGTCTTGATAATGATTTCATTGGAAATGTGATTGATGTTTGTCCAGTTGGTGCATTAACTGATAAAACTTTCCGTTTTAGAAGTCGTGTTTGGTATACCAAACCAATGGATGCAAGTTGTAGCTGCGGAAAATGCAGTGGCAATGCAGTAGTTTGGATGATTGGTGATGAAATTGCAAGGGTTACAGCTCGTAAAGACAAATATGGCGAGGTTAAAGAATTTATATGCAATGATTGTCGTTTCAATAAAAAAGAGCTTTCTGATTGGAAAATTGAAGGTCCACGTCAAATTGACAGACATTCGGTTATTTCCGCTAACCATTATGAAAAAGCGGCACCAATTCACACACCTTTATTAAATAAAGCATAACGGATATGGATAGTGCAATGATGTTAGAAAAATTGGTACTCATAATTGTAATCCTTATGATTACACTTGTAGTTGCCTTGTATCTTACCTTTGGTGAGAGAAAAATTGCGGCGTTCTTCCAAGATCGTTTGGGCCCTAATAGAGTAGGTCCATTCGGATTGTTTCAGCCGTTTGCGGATGGTGGAAAATTGATTTTCAAAGAAGAAATCATTCCGAAAAATGCAGAAAAATGGTTGTTTATTTTAGGACCGGGTGTTGCAATGGTTGTGGCTACAATTACAAGTGCAGTAATTCCTTGGGGAACTAGTATTGAACTTTTTGGGAGAACTATAGCTTTGCAAGTTGCCGATATCAATATTGGTGTTTTGTATATTGTAGGAATTGTAAGCGTTGGTGTTTACGGAATTATGATTGGTGGTTGGGCTTCAAATAATAAATATTCTCTTTATGGTGCCATTCGTGCTAGTGCACAAATGATTAGTTACGAACTGAGTATGGGTTTATCGCTTATTGCCGTTATTATGATGAGTGGTACTTTGAGTTTAAATGAAATTGTTTCTCAACAACCAAGCTGGCATTGGAATATTTTTTATCAACCATTGGGGTTTCTATTGTTCTTCGTTTCTGCCTTGGCTGAGTGTAACAGAGCTCCATTTGACATGGCAGAATGTGAAACGGAGTTAATTGGTGGTTATCACACAGAATACTCAAGTATGAAACTTGGTTTCTATTTGTTCTCTGAATACATTAATATGTTTATTTCTTGTGCTGTAATTTCTTGTGTTTATTTGGGGGGATATAATTTCCCTGGAATGAGTCACATAACTGACCCTACATGGTTGGGCTTAACTCAAGTTGCAGTGATGTTTGCCAAAATATTGTTCTTGGTATTTGTATTTATGTGGATTAGATGGACATTGCCTCGTTTCAGATATGATCAATTGATGAGATTGGGTTGGAAATCTATGATTCCATTGGCTTTAGCGAATTTGGTTATCACTGGATTGGTAATCGGGATCATGAAATTCTAATAAGATTTTAAATACTATAAAACAAAAACAGCGAGAATCTTCTCGCTGTTTTTGTTTAGTTAGATGAATGATCATTCGTTTAATTTTCTACTTTAAACCTTTATAAACATAGAATCTGTCTAATCCGTCTAATCCGTCTAACCTGTCTAATCTTTTACTTTAAAATGCTCCAAACACTTTTCCATTTTAATGCCACGGCTTCCTTTGATATAAACGTAGTTGCATTCGATAGGATGAGTGTCTAACCAAGCCAAAAGCGTATCCGCTGTAGAGAATTTCATTGGGTAGTTTCCAACAGCTTCATAAAAGTGTTCGCCTACAAATATAGCTTCATCTATATTGAGCGATTGAGTTAATTCAAATATGGCTTTATGTTCTGTGTATGCTGATTCTCCCAATTCCAACATATCACCAAGTAAAACGATTTTCTTTCCCTCAAGAGTAGAAAAACTTTTTAATCCAGCTTCAACACTACTTGGATTGGCATTGTATGCATCCAATAAAACATCACAATACTTATAATGAATCCACTCGCTCCTGTTGTTCGAAGGAGTGTATTCACAGGCGCTTTCTGCAGCATCTTTTGGCGCTATGTTGAAAGATAAGCCAAAACAAATTCCAGCTAAAATATTTGAAAGGTTATGAGCCCCTCCAATTTTTGCTTCGAATTGACCAATATTGACTTGATTATGAAATAATTTGAAAACCAAATAAGGCATTTCAGAAACAATTTCAGCATATACATTCGCAGATTTATCGAGTAAACTATAGGTCATTTTATTCGACAAACGCTTTGACATATTACTTAACCAATGATCATCTAAGTTTATCATTGACAAGCCGTTTGATTGTGTTAATTGAATATATACTTCACTTTCTTCTTTTGCAACTGCTTCAATATCGCCAAAGCCCTCTAAGTGCTCTTTTCCAATATTAGTAATAACGCCAGAAACAGGTGAAAACATATTGCAGAGATAATTCATTTCACCAGGGTGATTGGTTCCCAATTCAATGATCCCAATTTCTGTAGTGGGTTTTAATGACAATAAAGTCAATGGAACACCAATATGATTATTGAAATTACCTTGGGTGCATTTCGTATCAAAATGTCCCTCCAAAACACGCTGGCAAATTTCCTTCGTAGTAGTTTTTCCATTAGAGCCACCTATTGAAATGAGTTTTGTAGGAATTTGTTTGGCGTGGTAGATTGCCAAATCGGGTAGTGCTTGATTTGAATCTTCTACAAGGATAACGCTATCGTTTTTTAGCGATTTATCTTCGGTGATTACGTATTTTGCCCCTTTATCTATGGCTTCTAATGCAAATCTATTTCCATCATAACTTTGTCCCTTCAAACAAATAAAGATTGAATTGGGAATAATATTTCTAGAATCAGTAGAAACTTGATAGCCACATTCTATATATTTCTCGTAAATTTCGCTAATACTCAGCATAATCAATTTTCTTCAAATTTAAGGTTTGTAAATTGATAATCATTTAGAATTTCGTATATTTGAGTAATTTCATTATGAATAAATTTCCATCTAAATACTTAGGGCTTTTATTGTGTTTTTTAATTTCCACTCTTTCAGTGGATATCAATGCTCAAATTCGCTATAATAAATCTGGATATATTGATTTTGTTCAGAATGGCAATACCCTTGAATCGCCATTTGTTGGGGGAATGAATTCTCCTCAATTGCAAATGATGGATTTAAATTTAGATGGCAAAACAGATATCATTGCCTTTGATCGTTCAGATTTTAGAATAATGACATTCTTAAGAATTTCTGGTGATAATTTCAAATATGCCCCTGAATTTGAGCATTTGTTGCCACCTGGAAAGTATATCTACAAACTTGCAGATTTAAATAGTGATGGCAAATTAGACGTGTTTACCATTGCGGAAGCGGGTGAATTGATGATATCATTGAATAACACACCTCCCAAAGGTCCATTGAAATTCAAAGATTTGGGATCTCAATACTATAGAAATCAATACGATTCTAGTTCATTTATTTACTATAATGCATTGAGTATTGCGACAGCAAAAACCGATTTGCCAGAAATTAAGGATTTAGATAACGATGGTGATTTAGACATCATTACTTATGATGCCACCTATTTAACATACACCATGTTTAAAGATGTTCGCGCTGAGTTTAAATGGGCAAAAGACACGTTTGAATTTCAGAACATGGATTATTGTTTTGGGTACTTTTGGGAAGGTTTTGATAATAGCATCAAATTAAATAATTGCTTCCTACAAAATGGTAATCCCAATTTTAATCCTAAATTAAAACCGCGTCCAGGTCCAAGGCACAATGGTGGTGCTAGTTGTTGGTTTTTCGATGATGACAACGATGGCGATTATGAAATGTATATCTCAAATATTGGGTTTAAGAAGATTACAAAATTGAAGAATGGAAAGGTTGAAAACAAGAAATACTACGATACCATGGTTGCTTGGGATACTTTGTTTCCTACAAAGGGTAAATCTTTTCAATCGTTTTCTTTTCCCGCTGGATATATGCTTGATGTCAATTCGGATAGTTTAACAGATTTGGTATTAGCTCCTAATGGTGTAATTGATGTAAAAGAAACGAATCAGGTCTTTTATTACAAAAATATAGGCACTAAAAAAGGAGCCAATTTTGAATTACAAAAAGAAAACTTCTTGGTAGATAAATCTTTGGATTTTGGAGCTAGGTCAGCACCTGCCTTTATTGATTATGATGCAGATGGAGATTTAGATTTAATAGTTGGAAGTAATGGAGATTTTGAAATTTCAGGTGGATTGAAGGATCAAATTTCATACTTTGAAAATACTGGAACCAAAACAAAACCCGTTTATACATTGAAAAATAGCAAATTTTTATTGGGGGATTCTGCCTATCAACATATTATTCCAGTTTGTGGTGACATTGACAATGATGGAGATATAGACATTTTAATTGGTACAGGTGCTGGTAAAATTGTTTGGTATGAGAATACAGCCGGCAAAAACAAACCTTGTGTATTTAAGGTAAAAACAAACAGTTTGTTAAATTTCGAGAACTATAGTGGGGAACAAACGTTTGCCCCTGAAATTTACGATTACAACAAAGACAATATCAAAGATTTAATTATTGGAATGTACAATGGTAAAGTAGCGGTTTTTAAAGGTCTTGGAGGTATTTTTCCTCAGTTTGTGTTGGTGAGTAAAAACGCTTGGGGCATGAGAGCTAATTTGTGGCGTGAGGATATCTCTCCTGTTGGTTTTGATAGCTATGGCAGTGCTGTACCTAAAATTGCTGACTTAGACAATGATGGTGTTGATGAACTTGTTTTAGGAACATATTTCGGAACCCCTAGATTGTACCATTTTAGCAATCACAACATTACTGATAGTTTAATTGCTGATGAAACATTCCTCTATCAAGTTGCAGGCAAAGACACTATTTCTCCTTACTTTGGGCAACAAATTGTACCTGCAATTGCAGATATTAATGGCGATAGCATTCCAGAAATGTTTTTCGGATTAAAACGTGGTGGTCTTGAATTTGCCGAAAATGAAAAGTCTGGTAAATTTGGTGCGGTGAATAAGTTGACCAAGGACTTAAAATTGAGTATTTACCCAAATCCCTCAAACAATCAATTCATAATTAAATTGCCGTCAAACAATTTTAATTGGAAAATAACATGTTATAACATTGATGGGAAATTGATTCAAGAATCAATTATGAATAGAAACGAGAAACAAGTTCAAATTCAACAACAATGGTCAAATGGGATTTACCTAATTAAAATGACCAACGAATTGGGAGAGGTGCTCGTGAGTAAATTATTGGTTAACAGAAACTAATTCGTTCTGTCCAATTACGAATTTTTCATTACAAAAATAATATTCATCCTCTCTGTTTGAAGCAACAATAAAGCATTTCTTGCTTTGGTATTCCTTTATCAATGTCTGATAAAGCTCAATTCCTTTGGTATCTAGATTAGTTAATGGCTCATCTAGTATTGACAGTGGTTCATTGCCTAATATAGATAAGCATAGCTTTATGCGCTGTTTCATGCCACTTGAATAGTGCATGAGTGGTTTGTTTTTTATTTTTGAGGGAAATTCACACAACTCAATAATTTTATTGACAGTTACATCTAAGCAAAATGGTTTTAAACTTGAATGAAAGTGAAACCACTCGTCAATTGTGAATTCCTCAGGTAATTCTAATGCAGGTGAAGCCAAACTGTAAAAATCTTGTCGTTCGTGTTCCTCAATAATTCGATCTTCTGATTTCCAAATGAGTGAGCCTTCGGTAGGCGAAACTTGACCTGTTAACATCAACGTAAAAGTTGACTTTCCAGCACCGTTAGGACCTAAAATTGCATAGGAAGAATTGGGTTTAATAGGTATTTCTAAATTAATACCTCGGTATAACCAGGTTCTGTGGTAGTTCTTACCGCAATTGGATAGAACAATATTAATCATTGTATTATTTAGTACCGTAACCTTTCATTACACCACGATCAGATTCATTGATAAACGACATAATTTCATCGCGTTCTGGGGTTGGTGCAAATTCAGTTTCAATAATTTTGGTAGCTTTTGCAGTATTTGAATATTTCACAAAAAGGGTTCTGTAAATATCTTGAATTTCAGATATTTTTTCGTTTGAGAATCCTCTTCTTCGTAAACCAATACTGTTTACACCTTCATAACTTAATGGCTCTCTTGCCGCTTTTGTGTATGGAGGGACATCTTTTCTGACGAGTGAACCGCCGCTAATCATGGCATGTTTGCCTATTTTTACAAATTGATGAACCAATGCAGCTCCACCAAGAATTGTAAAATCACCCACGGTAACATGACCTGCAACTTGCACACTATTTGCCAAAATGCAATTATCGCCAATAATACAATCATGAGCCAAATGCACATAAGCCATAAGTAGACAATTTTGCCCTACTTTGGTATACCCAAGGGCTTTTGTTCCTTTGTTGATGGTAACATATTCTCTGATAGTGGTATTGTCACCAATTATGGTGAGTGTTTCTTCTCCATCAAATTTCAAATCCTGCGGAATTGCTCCTATAGAAGCCCCTGGAAAAATTTTGCAATTTTTACCAATTCTAGCGCCTTTGAATATTACAGCTCCAGACATCACATGAGTGCCTTCATCAATTACCACATCGGCATGAATGGTTACAAACGGATCTATTACTACGTTGTCGGCAATTTTTGCCGTTGGATGAACATATGCTAACGGTTGAATCATCTTAATTATTTATTTTTACAATTTGAGCCATCATTTCAGACTCACAAACCAATTTATCGCCAACCCAAGCACGGCCTTTCATTACACAAATTCCTCTGCGAATGGGTTCAGTTAATTCTAATTTCATTACCAATGTATCGCCGGGTACTACTTTGTCCTTGAATTTTGCATTATCAATTTTCAAGAAATAAGTTCCATAATTTTCAGGGTCTTCTACTGTTCCCAAAACCAAAATTCCGCCAGCCTGTGCCATCGCTTCTAATTGCAAAACACCTGGCATAATTGGATCTCCTGGAAAATGACCATTAAAAAATGGTTGATCATAAGTAATGTTTTTCACGCCAACAATTGATGTTTTATCCATAGCTATGATTTTATCAACCAATAGAAAAGGATGGGCGTGGGGCAATATTTTTATTATGTCTTTTGTAGCAAACACAGGTTTTTCATTTTGATCGTAATAAGGTCTACCATCTAATTTTCTGCGTTGTTCTTTTTTGATTGCTTGCTTGATTTTTTTGGCAAATGCAACATTGCTTGCATGTCCGGGACGTGCAGCCATGATTTGTCCTTTAATAGGCATTCCGGCCAATGCCAAATCACCAACCATGTCTAATAGTTTATGTCTGGCTGGTTCATTCTGAAATCTTAAATCTAAGTTATTTAAAATGCCTTCTTTTTTAACTTCAACAGAATCTTTTTTGAAAATAACCGCCAAACGGTCAAGTTCTTCCTGATTTACCGCGCGATCAACAACAACAATTGCATTGTTTAAATCGCCACCTTTGATGAGATTATTTGCCAATAAATATTCTAATTCATGCAAAAAGCAAAAGGTTCTACAAGAAGCGATTTCACTATGGAAATCACTTAAATGTGTTAATGAAGCGTGCTGTGTACCCAAAACCGGTGAATTATAGTCAACCATAACGGTCAAACGATATTCGTTAACAGGCATTGCAATAATTTCAACCTGATTTTCGGGATCGGTAAAATGAATATTGTAAGGTATTTCAAAATACTCTCTTTCAGATTCAAGATCTTTCAAACCCGTTTTCTTGATTCCTTCAACAAATACAATTGAACTGCCATCCATAATTGGCATTTCTGGACCATCAACGCAAATCATTGCGTTGTCACATTCCATTCCAACTAAAGCTGCTAAAACGTGTTCAACGGTTGAAACGCTGGCCCCTTTTTTTTCTAATGTTGTACCACGACTTGTGTCTGTAACCAAATCGCAATCCGCTTCAATAATAGGTTCATCGGGCAAATCAGTTCTTTGGAATTTGTATCCATGATTGTCTGGAGCAGGTTTTAAAGTAACAGTAACACTTGCGCCAGTATGCAACCCTACACCCGTAAAGCTGACTTCATTATTTAATGTTGTTTGTTTAGGATTTAAATTGTTCATTTACCTTTTAATAATGCTATTTCTCTTTTAAGTTCTGATAGTTCTTTAATAATATCGGAAACTTTGCGACTTCCAATTACTCCGCGAAGATAAGTATTTACATCGGTTGCAGGAGTGCCACTTAATTTCTGACCAGGTTCTTTAATTGATTGTGTAACTCCACCTTGGGCGCCAACTGAAGTATTTTCGGCAATTGTGATATGACCAACAACTCCAACTTGTCCTCCAAAAGCACTGTTGTTGCCAACTTTGGTGCTGCCTGCAATTCCAGTTTGCGATGCAATAACGATATCTGTTCCTAGTTCAACATTGTGTGCAATCTGAACTAGGTTATCCAATTTGGTACCTCTTTTAATAATTGTCGATCCCATCGTGGCTCTATCGATAGCACAATTTGCACCAATTTCTACATCATCTTCCAACGTTACAATTCCCACTTGAGGGATTTTCACATATCGTCCGCCAATTGGAGCAAATCCAAATCCGTCGCTGCCAATTACAGTCCCCGAATGAATAATGCAATTCTTGCCAATAATAGTTCCAGAATAAATTGAAACATTTGCATAAATTTTCGAATTATCGCCGACAGTAGAATTTTTACCTATGTAAGTTCCTGATTCAATATGACAATTATTTCCAATAATTACGTTTTCTTCAATGGTTGCATGATGTCCTATATAAGCGTTCTGTCCAACAGTAGCCGATGGATGTATATATGAGGTAGGTTCAATACCAACTTTCTTTTCATTGGGATCGAAATATTTTGCAAGTATGGTACAAAAAGCAAAATAGGGATTGGTATGTTTAATTAATTTGGCGCTGTAAGTTTGGGTTGGAACAAAATCTGCTGGCACAAAAACCACAGAACATTCTGAACTATATAATGCTTTTTCGTATTTGGCATTGGCAAAAAAACCCAAAGAACCTTTTTGTCCTTCTTCTAATTTACTCACAGAGTTAATTACAATATCGTCAGAGTCTTGGAATATTCCACCGGTTTCTAAGGCAATTTGTGAGGCTTTTAATTCCATCATTGAGGTGCAAAATAATACAAAATGCCCATTTTCTATAATTTTAACCCCTAAATTTTCAAGTTTCATATGATGAATCAAAAATTCTATCTATTTTAGCCCCAAATTAATAAGAAATTATGGAATCAATAGAAACGAAAACTCAACAAACGGGCCATCCAAAAGGATTATATGTGCTGTTTGTGACTGAAATGTGGGAGCGATTTAGCTATTATGGGATGCGCGCCTTGTTTATTTTATTCATGACGAAAGCTTTGCTTTTCGACAAAGCGCATGCTTCTGATGTTTATGGTAGTTATACCGGTTTGGTTTACTTAACTCCTCTTTTGGGTGGTTATATGGCTGACAGATACTGGGGGAATAGAAAATCAATCATCATTGGAGGTGTATTAATGGCCTTTGGTCAATTGTTGATGTTCTTTGCAGGTACTTATTATCAGGACGCTTCAATTGCAACAACCTTGATGTTTGCTGGTTTAACTTTCTTAATTATTGGAAATGGTTTCTTTAAACCAAATATTAGCACCATGGTGGGTCAATTATATCCAGCTGGCGACAAAAGAGTTGATTCTGCCTTCACTATTTTCTACATGGGTATCAATTTAGGTGCATTTATTGCTCCTTTGTTATGTGGTTATTTGGGTGATACTGGAAATCCTGGCGACTTCCGTTGGGGATTCTTGGCTGCTTGTGTGGGTATGATCTTTAGTTTAATTTTATTCATTACTTTAAAAAATAAGTATATTGTTACTCCAACTGGCGAACAAATTGGCGAAAAACCAAATAGTTCTCGTCAGGATACAAATACAGAGGCTATTCCTTTAAGTCCAACAAGATTAATCAGCACACTGGTTATTTTAGTTGGTTCTTTTGCAGCTTTCTTTAGCTATTTCGATTTAGGTTTAATCGGATCATTTATTTTCTCTCTTACTATATCTGCTCCTTATTTTATTATCACAGATCCTGCCTTATCTAAAATTGAAAAACAAAGAATTTGGGTAGTATATATTGCAGCGTTTTTCGTAATATTCTTCTGGGCTGCTTTTGAACAAGCTGGAGCTTCTTTGACATATTTTGCCGAAGAACAAACCAATAGAACAGTTATGGGAATGAATGTTCCTGCCTCTTATTTCCAAAGTGTAAATGCCGTTGCAATTGTGATTTTTGCACCATTGTTTGTTTGGTTATGGGGTTGGTTAGGGAACAAAGGAATGGAGCCTGCTTCACCGTTCAAACAATCAATAGGATTGTTTTTATTGGCAATTGGCTATTTGGTAATTGCATTTGGTGTAAAAGGATTAGATCCTTCTGCAAAAGTGAGCATGGTTTGGTTGCTAGGTTTGTACACCATTCATACCTTTGGTGAGCTTTGTTTGTCGCCAATTGGATTGTCAATGGTTAACAAATTGGCTCCAGTGAAATTGGCTTCATTATTAATGGGAGTGTGGTTCTTGTCAACTGCCGCTGCCAATAAATTTGCTGGTACATTAAGTTCTTTGTATCCTGAAGAAGTTAAAATTGAAAAATCTTACATTCCAGAAGCAACTCCAGCTTTGATCAAAGTGCTAGAGGGGAATATGTTGGATACAAATGTTTGGAAACAAGATCCAAAAACAACTTATAAATTAAATGTTGCAAATTATGCAACAGTTAAAGTTGATACTACAGTTAAAAAAGAGGACCAAAAAGACAGTTTAATTTCATTGACAGTTGATTCAACTTCAAAAACTGCGGAAATTTCTGTATTCCATTTAAAAGTAATTAAGTCTAACAATAGCAATATTGATAGAGCAGTACTTTTGAGCGATACAAGCTTATTGACACATGAAATTGCAGAAGTAAAAAATGCAAAGACTGGAAAATTTGATAAAGTAGAGAAATTGCAATTCTGGAATTTGAAACCTGTAAAACCATCATTTGCAGGAGCAAAAATTGAAACGCTTTACGACTTCTTTATGTTGTTCGTTTATATGGCAGGTATCGCTGCCGTTATCTTGTTTTTCTTGTCTTCTAAGTTATTGAAGATGATGAATGGTGTGAGATAAAAATAGGCCAATCAATCACTAAAAAGAAAGGCTGCGAATATTCGCAGCCTTTCTTTTTATAATCATACTTGTATTTTGTAAAGATGTATTTTGTCCTTCAAAATAAAAAAGGAAGTTAAATTAACTCAGCTTCTTGGCTTCTGGCCAATAACGCAGCTTTTTCAATAGGAACAACACCTGTTTTCTCGCAAACCAAGCCTCCTGCTAAATTGCTTAATTCAGCCAAAGTTTCAATGTTGATATTTAGAGCCAAACAAAGTGCTGCCACACTTACAACAGTATCTCCAGCGCCACTTACATCGGCAATATTTCGAATATGTGCTGGGATGATTTTGTAATCTTCACCCTTTTTAATCAAAACGCCTCTTTCACTTAATGTAACCATTGAAATGGTATTTCCTAATTTGCTTTCTAACAAGGTAACAGCTTCAATCACTTCCTCAATTGAATCAAGGTTGTTCTCGATATTTAATCCCTCCTTAATTTCTTTCAAATTAGGCTTAAATAAAGTTGTTTTTTTGTATGTTAAGAAGTTTGATTTTTTAGGGTCAACAATGGTTGGTTTATTAACAGAATTGCATTTATTAATGAATTTCTCAATATTTTTCAAATGCAATACACCTTTGTTGTAATCTTCAAAAATAACAACATCGGCAATTTCTAATTCTCTGTTAAAATGTTCATCCAACAAAAAGCTATCTAGCGTATCAATTTCAGTTTTTATTTCGTGATCAATACGCAGTAATTGATGATTGTTTCCAAGTACCCTTGTTTTGGTAGTTGTTTTACGCTTATCACTGCTTAAAATGGCTCTGGAGGTTAATCCTTGTTTAGCCAATAGATTCTTTAAATCTTCGCCTTCTTTGTCATTTCCAATTACTGAACACAAAATAGGTATCCCTCCCATGGCTTTGATGTTCAAAGCAACATTTCCGGCACCGCCCAATCTTGAATCAAATGAAGTAACATCAACAACTGGAACAGGTGCTTCAGGAGAAACCCTGTCTACCTTGCCAATGATATAATTATCTACCATTACATCACCAACAATAAGTACTTTTAACCCATTGAATTTATTGAAAAGTTCGTCGAAGTTGATTTTGTTTGTCATTATTCTGCAAATATACCAATTTTAATTCAGTAGACTTAATGCCTTGCCAATACGCTCAACAGATTCTATAATCATTTCCTCAGAAGTAGCGTAAGATAAACGGACACAATTTGGTGAACCAAATGGAGTGCCTGCAACGATTGATACACCGGCAACTTCTAATAAAAACAAGCACAATTCGTCGGAAGTATTGATTTTATTGCCATTGTACGATTTTCCTAAAAAAGAACTTACATCGGGGAAATGATAAAAAGCGCCATCGGGATTGATGTTTTTTAATCCGACAATTTCATTTAATTTTTGAAACATCAAATTTCTACGCGTTTCAAAAATCACTTTCATTTCAAGTACAGAGTCCTGTTTTCCATTTAAAGCCTCAATTCCAGCTGCTTGTGCAACCGAATTTGCTCCACTAGTCATCAATCCTTGTATTTTATCACAGGCCTTCACCAAGTCCTCAGGACCTGCCATATATCCAATTCTCCAACCTGTCATTGCGTAACCTTTCGATAAGCCATTCACAACGGCAACCCTGTTTTTCATTGAGGGATATTTGGCAATTGAGATATGTTTTCCTGAATAATTGATCTTTTCGTAAATTTCATCGCTTATTACAAATACGTGAGGATGTCTTTCAAGTACCTCAACCCAAGCTGACAATTCACTTTCGCTCATCACCGAACCACTGGGGTTGCAAGGAGAGGAGAACATAATTAACTTGGTTTTATTGGTAATTGCCGATTCTAATTGAGCAGCTGTAACTTTGTAATTATTCTCAGGTAATCCATCTAGTGGTACAATTGTTCCACCTGCATAAGTAACCATAGAAGGATAACTTACCCAAAAAGGAGCAGGTAACAATACTTCATCTCCTGGATTTAATATTGCCAAAACTGCATTTAATAGACTTTGTTTTGCACCATTGCTTACAATAATTTGATTAGGACCAAAGTCTAACTGATTCTCGTTTTTTAATTTATCGCTAATTGCTTTGCGAAACTCTAATGTTCCAGAAACAGGAGTGTAATGTGTTTGGCCTGCATTCATAGCAGAATAAGCAGCATCGCAAATATTTTGAGGAGTATTAAAATCTGGCTCACCAATACTTAAACTGATGATATCCATTCCTTTTTCCTTCATTTCCCTTGCCATTTTGGTCATGGCAAGTGTTTGGCTTTCAATAACTGTTTCTAAACGTTGACTAAGATTCATGATACTTACACAATAATAGCAATCCTTTTTTAAAAAAACGTAAATAAATGTTATAATTTTGCCATCAATGAAAATCTTGTTCGTTGCCAACCGAGTGCCGTTTCCTCCATTTCGAGGAGATAAGTTGAAAATTTTCAACTTGGCCAACGAGTTAAGCAAAGAACATGAGCTTCACTTGATTACTATTGCTGAAACCCAAGAGGACATTGATTCGGTAGCAAGCTTGTTGCAACCCACAGAATTTAAAGATGAAAAGGGAAACAAGAAATTATTATTTCATTCATTGAATTACGAATACAGACCAAAATGGAAATCTGCTATTTCGGCAGGTTTGGGTATTTTTAGCAAAAGACCCATCCAAGTGGCATTTTTTAGATCATCGTCATTTGCAAATAGACTAAATAAATTACTCAGTGAACATAAATTTGACGCCATTCATGTTCAACATTTGAGAATGGCTCAATACTTTGAAAATTTGGGTTGTGAAAATGTAATACTAGATTTACCAGATGCCTTCAGTTTGTATTGGAAAAGAAGAATTCAAAAAAGCAATAATTTCATTGCTAAAATACTGACTTCAATTGAGTTTAATAGGTTATTTAACTATGAACTTCAAATGATTCCCAAGTTCAAAAAGGTTTTGGTTTGTAGCAAAGAAGATCAAGAATATCTTATTCAGAATACAGGAGTTAACGTTGAATTATTGCAAAATGGTGTAAATACGGATGTTTTCAAACCTAGAACAGATACATATACAAAAAACAGAGTCTTGTTTACTGGTAACATGGATTATGCACCCAATATTGATGGGGTATCTTATTTTGTAGAGGAAATTTGGCCAAGTATTTTAAATAAAGTTCCCAATGCAGAATTTGTTATTGCAGGGCAACGCCCCGTATCTAAAGTGCTTGCATTGGCATCAGATTCAGTTAAAATTACAGGCTTTATTCCCAACTTGGCCGATGAATATGCAAAAGCCCATGTGGTGGTGTCTCCGCTGAGAATAGGCGCAGGAACCCAAAACAAAGTACTTGAAGCTCTTTCCATGAACATTCCAGTGGTTTGCACCAATGTGGGATATGCCGGTTTGGAATTA
>CANKVM010000034.1 GCA_947487175.1 Flavobacteriales bacterium
AGTGCAACTAATTTATCTTATAAAGATAGTGGCTTAACGAACTTAACGAAGTACTATTATAGAATAAAAGGGGTACTTACTTCTGGTTTAGAAAGTGGTTTTAGTAATGAACTCACTGCAAAACCAAACACCCCTCCTGCTGCGCCAGATTCAATTTTGGTTCAAAACGGAGCTCGTTTAAACTATATCACTTGGGCGGCGAGTAAATCGAAACCAGTGAAATATCGCGTCTACAGAGGTTTAACTACCTCTAATTTGCAGATAATTAAAGATACCACATCTAAATTAGGTTTCCTTGATACTGGATTAACCGCTTGGAAAAAATACTATTATGCAATACGATGCATTGATACAGTTGGGGTACCGAGTGAATACAGTACAATAAAAGTTGGCGTACCTAACAATATTTGGTGGGTTGATACAGCTGGGAATGACAATAATGTTGGTGCATCTTGGTCACCATTGAAAAATATTGAAACTGGTTTAGGTATTGCAAAATCGAATTTTCATGATACGGTTTTTGTAAACAGCGGATTATACTATTGCAACATGGATTTCAATGGTAAAAACATTGTACTTCTTTCAAAAAACGGACCTAAGAAAACAATATTAGAGCCAAGGAGCATTTATTCTCCTGTCATTAAATTTGAAAATAATGAACCTGCAACCTGTCAAATTGAAGGTTTTATGGTGAGGAATGCTAATCAAACTAAGGCTGTAAGTGTAAATTCCTCAAAAGGTATGGTTAGAAATATGATTTTTACCGAATGTGGTAAGAATGATGGTGTTGTGTGGAATCATTACGGAGGTGTTATTTATGAAAATTGTCTATTTGTAGACAATTCAGGCATCGTAGTTTATACTTGTTATAAAGATACATTTAATAATACTGGTATTATTTTTAATCATTGTGTTTTTTATAACAATTTAGATTTTGGACGTGATTGTACAGGCGCTGGACCAGGTAGGACTCAATTTTATAATTGTATTTTATGGAATAACAATAATGGGGTTCTCAATGGCGATTATTGGATGCAATACTGTTCTACTGACGATACATCGTATTCTAAAAAATCTTCAAATAACAAAATCGAACCTAAATTTACTGATCCAAAAAACTTTGATTATTCTTTATTAAATTCTTCAGAATTAATTGGTAAAGCGAGTGGAAATATTACCAAATGGGGATCAAGAAAATTGATAAATGCTAGTCTAGATTTCAACAATAAACCAAGACCAAACCCAGCAGGCACCAATCCTGATTTAGGTGCAATAGAAAACAGTGGGGGTTTCCCTTGCCCAACTTTGATTACAGCAGTAGGTGGGAATAAGAAAATTACACTTACATATTCACAATCGGATTTCACAGGTCTTAACAATTTCAAACTTTATAGAAGTACGAAACCAATTTCTGATACTGCAACCATTGGAATAATTGTTGATACCCTGAGTGCAACTAATTTGTCCTATAAAGATAGTGGATTAAACAATTCAACAAAGTACTATTATAGAATTAAAGGAGTACTTACTTCCGGTTTAGAAAGTCGATTCAGCAATGAACTCAACGCAACACCTGCTTCTTGTGATTCTACAATTGCAGGTTTTACTATAAATGCAGACACCCAATGCTTGGCGCAAAATAGTTTTAATTTGACAAATACGAGTTATACGAATTTCAATGTAGGCATTAATTATTCATGGTCTTATAATTCTTTAAGTTCAACAAATAAAGATGTAAGTACCAAATTTAGCAAAATAGGATCTTATAATGTTACACTTTCAATTTCAAACATTAATGGTTGTAGTAATTCAGTTACAAAAAAATTAGTTGTAGTTGAACTTGGTTTAAAAATGGCAATTTCTAAATCTATCAGTTGCTTCAAAGGAAATGAGTTTGTTTTTAAAGATTCTTCATACTTAAATGGTTCCGTTAATAGTAAAGTTAAATGGAATTTTGGAGATAATTCAAATGTCGTAATTACACCAACTTCAAATTATTCCTCAGTAAATCACAGTTATTCAGATACAGGTTCGTATAACATTAGATTAATTACAACCAACCAATACGGATGTTTGGATACTGGATATAATAAGGTAAGAGTAAATCCAAATCCAGTAGCTAACTTTACCATCAACAACGACACACAATGTTATTCAGTAAATAAGGTTCAATTCACGAATACCGGAAAGAGTAACTCACCAGTGACCTCAATATTAAGCAATACTTGGGATTTCGGAGATACCACCACATCAAGCTCAGCAAGTCCATCAAGGACCTACCAAGTATATGGCAAACGCACTGCAACCTTAATAAGTGCAAATAACTATGGCTGTAGAGACACCATCAGCCGAGATTTAAGAATATTAAAACAACCTGAAGCCAAAATATCGTTTGTGACCAATACCCAGTGTGTAACAAACAATAAATTTGAAATTGTTGATGGTGCGTTGAAAGATGCTACTGATGCAATTGCTACCACCTCATATGTAGTATACCACAAACCTAAGAACGATACATTGACTTACACAAGTTCAAATGTGAAATTCTCAATGCCTGACACTGGCAGATATAAAGTAAAATCGTTTGTTACAACTTCATTGGGATGTTCAGATTCAAGTTTGAATTACATCAACGTAATGAGTATGCCAATTGCGAAGATTGAGTACGACAAAATTGGAAAGTGCGAAGGCAACTTCAATAACTTTACATTAAAACGTACCAACTATGTAAACTCAGTGAATGATCAAAACTTATGGTCGGTTGCAGGTACATCAATTGGAACGGATACTGTAATCAGCTACAAACAAAATACCCCAAGTAAATACATTGTAAAACTGAAATTGGTATCAGAGTATGGTTGTCCTGATAGTACCACCCAGGAATTAGAAATCCAAAGCAGACCTGATGTTAGAATTGCAAGGGTAATCAAAGACTCATGTTTGAACCAATTGGTAACATTAAGAAGTTGGGAGAACAATGGATTGTATTTAAAAACGAGATTGTGGAGTTTCCCAGTAGGAGGGACCAAAACAGATTCGTTGGTAACCAACAGATACTTTACAGCGGGCAACAATACAGTTCAAATTATAGGAAGTGGCGGAAGATTCGATTGTAAAGACACCACAACATTTGATGTAGTGATGTACAATTTGGCAAATGTAAAATTCCAAAGATCACACACTACCCAATGTTATTTTTCTAAAGGCAATGAATTTACTTTTACTGATTCATCAAAAGCAGCGGGTTCAATTACCAAGAATGTAAATTGGGATTTCGGTGACACCAATACAAGTCAATTTAATACAACTGCAGATTATACTTCAGTAAAGCATAGTTATTTAGATACAGGTACATACTACATAAGATTAATCACCACCAACCAATATGGATGTTTGGATACTGGATATAATAAGGTAAGAGTAAATCCAAATCCAGTAGCTAACTTTACCATCAACAACGACACACAATGTTATTCAGTAAATAAGGTTCAATTCACGAATACCGGAAAGAGTAACTCACCAGTGACCTCAATATTAAGCAATACTTGGGATTTCGGAGATACCACCACATCAAGCTCAGCAAGTCCATCAAGGACCTACCAAGTATATGGCAAACGCACTGCAACCTTAATAAGTGCAAATAACTATGGCTGTAGAGACACCATCAGCCGAGATTTAAGAATATTAAAACAACCTGAAGCCAAAATATCGTTTGTGACCAATACCCAGTGTGTAACAAACAATAAATTTGAAATTGTTGATGGTGCGTTGAAAGATGCTACTGATGCAATTGCTACCACCTCATATGTAGTATACCACAAACCTAAGAACGATACATTGACTTACACAAGTTCAAATGTGAAATTCTCAATGCCTGACACTGGCAGATATAAAGTAAAATCGTTTGTTACAACTTCATTGGGATGTTCAGATTCAAGTTTGAATTACATCAACGTAATGAGTATGCCAATTGCGAAGATTGAGTACGACAAAATTGGAAAGTGCGAAGGCAACTTCAATAACTTTACATTAAAACGTACCAACTATGTAAACTCAGTGAATGATCAAAACTTCTGGTCGGTTGCAGGTACATCAATTGGAACGGATACTGTAATTAGCTACAAACAAAATACCCCAGGTAAATACATTGTAAAACTGAAATTGGTATCAGAGTATGGTTGTCCTGATAGTACCACCCAGGAATTAGAAATCCAAAGCAGACCTGATGTTATTATTACAAAAACCAATACTGATTCATGTTTGAATAAAACATTAATTGTTAAGGCCTATGAAAAAACAGGTTTGAAGCTAGGTTACAAACTATGGACATTTTCTGATGCAAGTACAAGTACCGATTCTTTGGTTACCAAAAAATTCCTCACGGCAGGTAAGAAAGACATTTTATTCATTGGTAGCGCGGGCAGGTTCAACTGTAGAGATACTGTGTCATTTTATGTAAATTTATTTAATTCACTTAATACCAAATTGCAAACTTCAAGTTTATCGAGTTGTTTGATTGGTAATTTGTTTACTTTAACTGATTCCTCAGCGGGTGCAGGTTTAACCACATCTAAATTAAGATGGGTAATTACTGACGGATTTGACTCTACCTATTCTCCCTCAAAATCATTCACATCATTTAAGCATAAATTTGCGAGTATAGGTAAATATTCAATTAAATTACTGGCGCACAATCAATATGGATGTATAGATAGTGTTGAAACAATTGTAACAGTAAATCCAAATCCTACGGCTGATTTTTCTATTGATAATACTACACAGTGTTTAACCGCCAACCTCTTTTCATTTACAAATTTAAGTGCTCCAAATTCAACAAATCCAACGTTGAGCTATTTTTGGAATTTTGGTGATACAACGAATACTTCAAACAATAATCCTAAAAAATCATACAATTTTGATGGACAGAAAAAAGTCAAATTGGTAGTTATAAATCCTTATGGATGCAAAGATTCTATGGTTTCAACAATTCAGATAAAACCTAATCCAAGAGTTAAATTTGGTATTAATTCGTTAAATCAATGTATAAACAATAACCAATATTACTTTTCAGATTCAAGTACTGTTAAATCAGGTGGAGGAACGTTGAAGTTGATCTGGCAGTTGGGCGATGGAACAGTTTCAAATAGTAAAAATATTCTAAAAAAATATAGCATAACGGGAACTTTAAATGTTAAATTGTTTGGAACAACTTCTTTTGGTTGTTTAGACTCATTCAATCAAAATATTAAACTATTACCTAAGCCTCAATCTAGTTTTTATTTAAATAAAGATACACAATGTTTCGTTGGGAATTTATTTGAGTTTAACAATACGAGTTCAATAGCAACTGGCGGTGGAAATGTATCGTTTCAATGGCAATTTGGAGACGGAAATTCTTCAAATAGTGCGCATCCAAACATATCATATTCAAATTATGGAAATTATTCGGTTAAATTAAAATCTACAAGTCAATTTGGTTGTGTAGATAGTTTAATAAAGAAAATTCTAATTACAGCAAATCCCAAAGTTAGCTTCACATTTTTAAAACCACAAAAACAATGTAACAATACAGATACATTTATATTGTTTAATACCACCCAAGTGTTAAATGCAAAAAGTTTAAATTATGAATGGAATTTTGGAGATGGGAATACAAGTTTATTAAAAGATGTTAGAAAAAGCTATACGGCTGCGGGAACCTATTATATCAAATTAAAAGCAACGAATAATATAGGTTGTTTGGATAGCATTTCTCAAAAAGTTCAAGTTTATCCAGATCCAGTGGTTGATTACAGTGTTAATAGTTCAAATCAATGTATAAGAGATCAAAAATTCAATTTTACGAATAATACGACCATTGCTTTTGGTGGCGGGACCTTGAATTATTCTTGGAAATATGACGATACATTATTTTCTTCGGTTGCCAATGCGAGTAAAACATTTGCAAAAATTGGAATAACAAAAATTAAATTAATCGCCAAAAGTTCCGTTGGATGCTTGGATTCTATCACTAAGAATATTCAAGTTCATGCAAGTCCTATTGCTGACTTTAGTATTTCAAAACCTAACCAATGTGCCGATAAAAATAAATACGATTTCAACAATAATAGTTTTATTATTTCTGGAACCAATTCGTATAGATGGTCATTTGGCGATGGTCAGGGTAGCGGAGTAAACTCGCCTGTGAAAGTGTACAATAAATTTGGAAATTACCTTGTGAAGTTGGTTGCTATTTCTGATTATGGATGTAATGACTCAATATCTAAATTAGTTAAAGTCTATTCAGAGCCAAAAGTTATCCTCACGCAATCAGATACTGCACAATGTTTGTATAAAAATAAATTTACTTTTGCTTCGAAATCAACAAATGGAGATAGTTCTTCTATGAGTTATCGTTGGTCATTTGGAAACAGTAAGTTAGATACTGGATCAAATGTTCAAACCAATTACTTAGCATCTGGTACCTATTTAATTAAGTTAATTGTTACTTCTAAAAATTCATGTATGGATAGTAATTTTACTTTTGTTAAAATCCATGCTCAGCCTTTACCTGCATTTAATATTTCAAACAACAATCAATGTTTGTATTTAAATAAATATACAGCTACAAACTTAACAACAATAGCCTCAGGCGGAGGAAAATTGTCTTATTTATGGAAATTCGGAAATGGTTTAAGTTCTGATTTGAAAAATCCAACATGGAATTACAGTCAATCTAATAAATATACAGTTACTTTAATTGCAATTTCAAGTAATCAGTGTAAAGATAGCAGTAAGGTAAATGCTGAAATTTATCCTAACCCAATTGTTAATTTTAATTTGTCGGATTCAACTGCATGTTTGAAATCAAATGAATTTGTTACAACTAATTTATCTACAATTTCTTTTGGCAACTTGTATTATAATTGGACTTTCGGAAATGGTGTGAAATCATCAGGTTTAAATCCTAAGATTAACTACAGCATTCAAGGAAATTATAAAATAAAACTAGTTGCTAAAAGTTCGGTGGGTTGCACCGATTCTTTGGAAAAGAAAATAGAAGTTTTTCCCCAGCCTAAATCAAAATTTGTTATAAATAATCCTTTACAATGTTTGAATGGAAATAATTTTCAATTTACAAATTCTTCAACAATTAATTATGGAACTTTGAATTACAAATGGACATTTGGAGACTCAACAAATTCCAATGTTGCCGATATTTCACATTCGTATAAATATGCCACAAACAAAATAGTTAAACTTACAGTTACAAGTTTAAAAGGTTGTGTAGACGAATCAAGTATTCCAATTTCAGTTTATTCTAATCCAAAAGCTGCATTTTATATGAATGATTCAATCCAATGTAAAAAGAATAATGATTTCGTTTTTTATAATGTATCCAAAATCAATAATGGTTTAATGAATTCGAATTGGAATTTTGGAGATAAATCATTGCTTTCAGTACCTATAGGTAGACATACATTTGCATCCCCTGGGTTCTATCAAGTTCAACTGAAAATGGTGTCTAACTTTAATTGTGTTGATACATTTTCAAAATGGATAAAAGTTACCGAGGAACCAACCGTTAACTTTTATTTAGATCAATATACATCTTGTTTTAATAATAATCAATTCAAAACAGATAATAGATCTTCATACAATGGTACAGAAACTGTTTATTATAACTGGAAATTTTCTGATGATTCTAATTCAAATAATTTCAATTTGATACATAAATATAAAAATGATGGAAAGTACCAAATAAGCTTAGTTGCTTTTACATCAGAAGGTTGTTCTGATTCAATAAATAAAATAGTTACAGTTTACCCTCAAGGTAAAGCTAAAATTAATTTTTTCGATACAGTTCAGTGTTTATTGGGAAATAAATTTATTTTCGGCAATAATTCAAGGGTTGAAGGTGAGAAATTTAGTATCTTGTCTTGGAGCTACGGCGATGGTGTTATTGATACATTTATTTCAGCAACTCCAGCAGATTATGTTTATTATGATACAGGTTTATTTAAAGTTTCATTAACTACAACTACAGAAAATCAATGTCAAGATGAAAGTTCGGGATATGTGAGAGTTGTGCCAATGCCTGTTTCGAAATTCACTAAATCTGCTTATTCTTATTGCAGCAATGAACAAGATTTTACATTTGTAGCAGCTCCCAATAGCAGTAATGTAGTAAGTCAAAAATGGTTAATCGATCGCAGAGAATTGGTCAATATTGATACATTGAAATATATGTTTGATAATGCCGGTGCTTACAATGTTCGCTTGGTTAAATATACCAACTTTGGATGTACTGATACTTTTAAATCGAGAGTAATTGTAAATGAAGCCCCAGTTGCAAATATTTTATCAGATTTAAAAGAACAATGTTTAGATAAAAATAAATTCTATTTCACAAATCTGTCTAAGGGAAATTCAAATCCAGATGAAAATTGGATTTTTTATGATGGACCATTTATTGATTCCAGAACCGGAAAATCTCAAGATGTCAATTTTGAATATCCAGGAACGCATTTAATTGAATTGATTGTTGAGAATGATTCTTTATGTTCCGATACTGCTTCTATGAATGTAATTGTTAATCCAAATCCAAATGCAGCAATTCAAGTGAGTAATGTTTGTATTAATCAGCCAGTTCAAATTTTCTCTAATGCGTCAATAAGTGACGGTTCAATTTCTAAATTTGAATGGAATTTGGGTGACGGTAGTAATACGGTTGATTCTTCTCCAGTGAATATTTATCGTTATGCAAAGAAGTTTTATTTGAATTTGTCTGTATTTTCTTTGAAAGGCTGCCAATCTAAATTCGTTGATTCCATAATTGTTTATCCTAAGCCTATTGCAAGAATCGCCGAATTAACCATGCGTGCAACAATTTTAACCGATACGCTGGCATTGTTAGATTCTAGCGACAATGCAATATCCTATGAATGGAATTTTGGTGACCCGAATATAAATTCTAGTTACGAGTATAATCCAAAAGTACATTACCAAGATACAGGGAATTATGATGTTACCTTGGCGGTAACTTCATCAGATGGGTGCTCAGATACCACTACTAAAGTTATTAGAATCTGGCCTGACTTTAATTTGTTGTTCCCAACCGCATTTTCACCAAATAATGATGGAATAAATGATGATTTCAATGCCGTTGGAAATTTTCATTCAATCAAAGATTTCAAAATGGACATTTACAATTCTGATGGTTTGAAAGTGTTTGAAACGAATGATATTTTTTCTGCCTGGAATGGAAAAGTAATGAACAATATAGAAGATCTTCCAATTGGGAATTATGAGGTTATAGTGCGTGTCAGAGATTTATATAACAAACAATTTAATTTCACAAGAAAGGTGGCATTAATAAGATGAGAATATTAAATTTATTTAGTGCCAAATTACTGGCAATGAGTGTTTTTCTTTTTGGAGGGACATTTTACGCTCAAGATTTATTGGCATATTCCAATCCAAAAATATCAAATTACAATGTAACTCGTCTTTCCTGTAAAGGATCAAACGATGGTGAAGTGGAATTGAAAATTTCGTATGGAGTCGCTCCTTTTAAATACAAAAGAGTTGGATCTACTTTTCAAAGTGGGAGCACTTTCGATTCTTTATCCCCAGGGACTTTTAAATTTTGTGTTTTTGATAGTTTAAATAATTCAGATACGATTTCTGTAACCGTTTTAGATGCCAAACTATATGTATTATCTTGCACTGTTACACCATCGTCTTGTCTAAATAATTCATCTGGAGCTATTTCATTGTCGCTTTATGGTGGAGTAGGAGGCTATAATTTTAAGTGGAAAGATTCAAGTGGATATTCATCTGCAATAAAAAACATCACAAATTTGAAAACTGGCAGCTATTTTGTTAAAATTACGGATGCCAATGGATGCGTAAAGGATACCCAAATTAATGTTGGGTATGTGAATTCAATTAGTGCAACAATATCCAAAGGTGATGTTAAATGCTATGGTCAAAGTAATGGCAACGCCAAGGTTACTGTATCAAGTTCTTTGGGTTTGTACTCTGTTTCATGGACTGGACCTGCATCTTATTCATCATCAAATTTGATTATAACAAGTTTGAATTATGGAACATATTATGTAACGGTTACAGATACCACCGGTTGTACAAATAATGCCTTCGTGAATATTTCGGCCCCCGCTTTATTAAACGTCAAAATCAAATCAATTTCTGACGTATTATGTGCAACCAACAGCAATGGGAAAATATTAACAGAAACTATTGGCGGAAGAAAACCATATAATTATGCTTGGACAGGTTCTTCTTCTTATACAGCAAGTACAGCAAATATTAACAATGCAAGCTATGGATCATATAAAATTGAAGTAACAGACTCAAGTGGCTGTATTGCAACGGCATCGGCAACGGTTAATGAGCCTGCATCATTATCTGCAACATCTGTAATTACAAATATTACTTGTTCGGGTGTTCTAACAGGTAAAATAATTCAAACAGTTACTGGTGGTATTAAACCTTTCCAATATCTATGGTCTAATGGAAATACTTCAAAGGATTTGGTAAATGTAAATTCAGCGAATTATACAGTTACTATTACGGATAGCAATGGTTGTTTCATTAATAAATCATATTCAATTACTTCCCCTACCAAACTTGTTGTTACCTATTCATCTACGAATGTAAAGTGCAGTGGTCAGTCTAATGGAACATTAAGTATTTTTGGTGCTGGAGGAACATATCCTTGGACATTTATAACCACAGGTCCAAACTCATATGTTTCTTATATTGTCGCAAATAAGAACATGGGGGCGGGTTCATACAAGGTCCTGTTAAAAGATGCCAATAATTGTAGAGATTCACAAATGGTTAAAATTACTGAACCTACCTCAATTTCTGTAAGTAAAAAAGCAATTCAGCCATCTTGTAATGGTCTGAAAGGCTCACTATCTTTAAATGTTGGCGGTGGTACATCTCCGTATACATTTGAATGGACTGATAAAAATAATTCTTTAATTGCGGCAACACAGAACGTGGTTTCAGCAGATGCCGGAAAATACACTTACTCAGTTTATGATGCAAACCAATGTACCGTTTCAGATACAATTTATATTTATGAACCAGCAAAGTTGATATTGAAATTAAAATCTTTGAAATATCCTGTTTGTTATAATGATACAACTGGAATAATTAAACTAACTACTTCCGGCGGAACAAAAAAATATAGTTACCAGTTAAATGGTCAGACATTTCAGTCAGATTCAGTATTTTATAATTTGGGTAAAGGGTTATATTCAGTATCGGTAAGGGATAAAAACTATTGCTCAGATACTGAGAATTTATATTTGAGATTTTCGGATACATTTAAACCTAAAATCCTTCTGAAAAACCCAAAAATATATTTAAATTCTAATGGTATAGCATCTTTGCAATTGGCACAATTAGATTCTGGAATTTCCGATAACTGTGAGGTAAACTCAGTAGTTATTTCTAAAACAAGTTTTAGCTGTTCCGATTTAGGTATAAATACTGTAAAAGTAACGGCATCTGATTTAAGTGGAAATAAAACAATTGGTTCAACTGTTGTTTATGTGCTTGATACAATTAAGCCAACTATCGTATCAAAGTCTGCAAATATTTATTTGAATTCTGCCGGCTTAGCTAATCTATATAAGACGGATGTAAATAAATCAAGTTATGATAATTGTAAAATTGATTCAGTTTTAATTAGTAAATCATCATTCAACTGCGCAAATTTAGGAGTTAATCAAATTTCACTTCGAGTGATTGATAATTCGAAAAATCAAAGTGTAGCCAATGTTTATGTTACAGTAATTGATACGGTATTGCCTACAGTTAAATATAAAAACATTAATTGTTATTTAAATACTTCTGGAATTGGTAAAATACTTCCACAAGATGTAAATAATGGCAGTTTTGACAATTGCGGTATTGTTTCTTATGCTTTAAGTCAACAAACATTTGATTGTTCGCAAATAGGTGCGAATTTTGTTGATTTTATTTTAGCAGATAAGGCTGGAAATTCGGTTTCTCAATCGGTGAAAATCACAGTAATTGATACAATTTGTCCAAAAGTAAAAATCAATGCAAAATCACTGTATTTGAATCAATTTGGATATGTAGTTTTATCACCTTCTGATATTGATTCTGCAAGTACAGACAATTGTAAAATATCAACCAAAACCATAAGTAAATCGGTATTTACTTGCGGTAGTATTGGTAATAATACTATTGCATACACTGTAACCGATCCAAGTGGGAATTATACAACAGTTTCAGCACCTGTTGTTGTTTATGATACTATTTCTCCAATAAATAAAACCAGAAACACTTCTGTTTATTTAGACAATAATGGATATGCAGTTTTGTCGCTTTATGATGTTGATAATGGATCCTCAGATAATTGCGGAATTGCAAAATCATCCCTGAGTAAAGATAGATTTTATTGCTTCGAATTAGGTAAAAAATATGTTGATTTTAAAACTTCTGATGCATCTGGAAATACAACAAAATCCACAATTGAAATAACTGTAGAAGATACAATTCGTCCAGTTGCAAAAACTATAAATAAAAATATTTATCTTGATAAACAAGGTAAGTTTTCAATTGCTGCCGATTATTTTGATGCAGGTAGCTATGATAATTGTGGTATTAAAACAAAGAAGTTAAGCCAATATGATTTCGATTGTTCCGATGTTGGGAATAAATTATTGTTATATACAATAATTGATACTACCGGAAATTCAGCAATTTCAATTGTGAATATTAAAGTGTTTGATACTATTTCTCCAATTTTATTTACTAAAAATCAAACAATGTATTTGGAGGCAAATGGACAAACTAAATTATCAAAGAGCATTTTTGCGCCTTTTTGTTCAGATAATTGTGGTATAGCGAATTTGTTCTTGTCCGATTCAATATTCGATTGTAAGAATATTGGAAAAAATCTGGTTTATTTAAATGCAATTGATAAAAATGGTAATCGGATTTCACAACAGTTTCAAGTTATTATAATTGATACTATTTCTCCTGTTTTCTCTACTAAAAGTCCAATTATTTATATTGACACTGCTGGTTTTGCTCAATTGTTCGAAAAAGACTTCGTTGTTTCTAAATCAGATAACTGTGAAGTTGGGAATACTAATTATTCTAAAAATCTTTTTAGTGATATAGATGTAGGAGAAAATTGGATTTCTGCTAATGTTAAAGATGCCTCTGGAAACATAAGTACTACCCAGTTTGTAAAAGTATTCGTAAAATTAGGTGACGCGGACAATGACAGTATTCCAGATTATATTGAAAGAGCATTAGATTTTGACAAAGATGGAATTGCCAATTACCTAGATCAAGATTCAGATAATGATGGAATTTTAGATGTTGACGAAAATGACGGTCTTAAAATCTTATTAGATTTAGACAGAGATGGGGTTGCTAATATTTATGATTATGATACTGATAAAGATGGAATTTTAGATATTCTTGAAGTAAATGGCTACGATCCTGATAGAAATGGGAGAGTGGGAATTGGTAAAGTATTGGTGAGTAACAATGGAATTCCTGTACTTTCTAATAATTCAATTGGTTATCCTTTGGTTTTTACCGATAATGATTTGGTTCCAGATTATAAAGATAATGATTCAGACAATGATTTAATTTCCGATAAAATTGAGTGCGGCCCTTTTGTTTTGCCGTTGGATTCAGACAATGATGGTCAGCTCGATTTTAGAGATTTAGACTCTGATAATGATTTGATTTCAGATGCTATTGAAACAATTTCGGATTTTGATTTTGATGGAAAATCAAATTATATTGATTTAGATTCAGATGGTGATGGTATTTTAGATATTTTAGAAACTAATTTTGATCATGATAATGATGGTTTGGGCTCTTGGTTGGATTTAGATGCCGATAGTGATGGGTTAACTGATAAAAAAGAAACTGATATTGATTCAGACAAAGATGGATTTGGGAACTGGATTGATAATGATTCAGATAACGACCTTATTCCTGATAATATTGAATTAGATTTTGATATAGATTCTGATGGTATATTAGATTTTTTAGACAAAGATTCAGATGGTGATGGTATTTCAGATTTGATAGAAGGACAGCCCTTTGCATTAAGCAATCCAGCCGATACAGATTCAGATAGCCAGTTTGATTTTAGGGATTTAGATTCAGATAATGATGGAATCACCGATCGAATAGAGGGGTTTGCTAATCCAATAATACCTGATACAGATAATGACGGTACACCCGACTACAGAGATAGCGATTCAGACAATGATGGTGTGCTGGATATTAACGAGGGTATTTCAGATACAGATGGTGATTACTTGTTAGATGCTGTTGATTTTGATTCTGATGAAGATGGTATTCCAGATAAAATTGAAACAAATGCTGACAGCGATGCCGATGGTATTCCTAATTATTTAGATTTAGATTCAGATAATGACGGAATAAACGATTTAAGAGAATGCCGATACAATGATATCAACGGTAACGGTATGGTTGCGAATTTAGACTCATGTTTTACCTTAGATATCGATGGTGACGGACTATTTAATTTTGTTGATACTGATTCCGATGGAGATGGTATCTCAGATCTTGTTGAGTCTGGATCTATATTGGCGGATGATAATTTTGACGGACGTATCGATGGAGCAGACATTGACAGAGATGGAATTCAAGATTTAGCTGATGGATTGTCAGGTAAATTTGGAGATGCCGGTGATGTCGATTTAGTTAATTCTGATTCAGATGCGCTAAGGGACTTTGAAGATTCCGACAGCGATAACGATAATATCGACGATGAATTAGAAGGAATTTTGGATAAAGATTTGGATTTGATTCCAAATTATTTAGACCAAGATAGTGATAATGATAATATTCTTGATTCAACGGAAACTAGCTTTGATTTTGATAATGATGGTATAGGGAATTGGTTAGATGATGATTCTGATAATGACAATATTTCGGATTCTACTGAAACTTTAAATGATTTTGATTCTGACGGAGTTCCAAATTATTTAGATTTTGATAGTGATAGTGATGAAGTGTCTGATGCAATTGAAGGGACGGGTGATAGCGATATCAATAATTTGAAAGATTTCTTAGATCCACAAACTTTTATTCCTGAAGTTTTTACTCCAAATAATGATGGTATAAATGATGTGCTTAAAATTAAAGGTTTAGTCAATTATCCTAATGCTGCAATTACTGTGTTTAACCAATGGGGGCAAGTGGTGTATCGATCTGGTCCTGCATATAACAACAATTGGAATGGCATGAATACAGAAGGTGAAAAATTCGAGAAAGGTGTTGTTTTGCCAGAAGGTATTTACTTTTATATTTTTGACCATAACAGATTTGACGCTCCAATGTTCAAAAAAGCACAAATAAAAGGCAATATTTATATTAAACCTTAATGAAAAACTTGAAAATAATCTATAAAATGAAAAGAATATTTATATTGTTTATGCTCTCTGCTTTATTTAATAAGGCAATGACACAACAAGCTTCTTTGACGACGCAATATGATATGGTTTCTAGTATTCAAAATCCAGCGTATAATGGTATTCATCAATCCCTTCGAATTGATGCAATTTCTAGAGTGCAGTGGGCAAACTTCCCGGGTACACCCCGATATACTTGCTTAAGTGTTCAAACACCATTCAGTAAAGATTTTGCATTTGGCGCAAATTTCCAATCGCTTAAAGTGGGTAGTTTCAAAGTAGCTTCACCTTTAAATATGAATGTTTTTGTTGGTGATATTGCATACCACAAGCAAATTGCTAAAAATGTGAATGTAGGAGTTGGTTTAAGATTTGGATTATTTTCTTTCAATATGCAGCTTTCAAGACTTATTGCCGACAATTCCGATGATATTGCAATTGGTGGTAATGATTACAACATTAATACTCCAGTAGTTGGCGGCGGTGTTATTATTTATGGAAAAAATTATTACATTGGTGGCGCTATGCCTCAGTACGCCTTAATTAATGATCAAGTTTTGAATAACGTAAATATTGGATACAATGCACGATCATTTTATTTGTTAAATGGGGGATATATATTCCGTGTAAATAATGTCTGGAATATCAAAACGACTTTCCAAACCAGATATTATAAGGGATTGCCAATTCAAGCAGATGTGAATTTATATGTGATCAATAAAGAATTATTTTCGTTGGGCTATGGATACAGAACTTCTGGATCACATGCCATACTTTCGAGCATCAAAGTGAATGAATTTTTCAAAGTCATTTATTCCTTCGAAACGGGAACTGTTTACAATAAAAACACACCTTTTGTTTCAAATGAGTTTGGTCTTACTTATTCGTTTAGTCAGCCCAATAAACAAACTATTGTTGTACCTAGATTTTATTAATACAAAATGTTAAAACCTGAATATATTTTCATTTGGATATTGTTTCATTTGTTTGCTGTTGAACTGCCAAAAAATTTGGCAAATAGATCAAAGCCAAAAACTCCAGCATCCGAGCAAGTTCAGCATATGAGATACCAAAAAGCCCTTAGTGTTTATAAATCATTAAATGATGTCAAATTTGCTAGCGAATATCGTGCAATTGCTACAGCATTAACCAAGTTAAATCAAAATGATTCAGCATTGGCTGTGTATGATAAAATGGCGTTGAAATTTCCTAATAGCATACAAAATAAAGACTTGCTGGATTTGGTTCTGATCTCAAGAAAATTGGGTAAATACAAGTATTCAGATAGTTTAATCGCAATTTTAAAAGCCGGTGAATATTCTTTTTTAAATATTTTTGATGACGCTTTAGATACCAATTTTCATAAACGTTATAAAAATATAGATTCTATAGCTACTGATCAAAAAGAAATTAAATTTAAATCTAGATTTGATCATTATGGTGCTGTTCAAGATCCGGTTAATAAATCTTGGTTTTACCATGCCAAAGATTCAATTTATGATGGCTTATTAAATAGTATCTCTGCTGCAGATAAAAAATATTACCCCCAAATTTATAAAGCAAAAAACTGGAATGATTCTGTGATTGTCAACGGATCTATGCTGCAAGATAAAGTTCTCAATAAATATGTTGAACTTTCACATATTGATAGTTTTGGAAATTATTATATTTCTATGAATAATCGATTTGTGAATGACAGTGATAAGTTTTTATTACAAACCTATCGGTATTTTTATGATATAAAAAGGAGTAAATATGTATTTGAGGGACTTGGGCTCGAACAGTATTCTTATAATGTATCCTCATTTGTATTAAACGAATCTAGAAACAAAGGTCTTTTTTGTAGTGATCAACCTGGTGCTCTTGGGAAGTCTGATATATGGATTTGCGATGTTTCCTTCAATAAAGATGGTGAAATAATCGTTTCAAATCAAACAAATTTAGGGCCTAAGGTAAATACCATTTTAACAGAAGCTGATCCTACATTTGTTACCGATGATATTATTGCTTTTTCCTCTGAAGGCAGATTGGGTTTCGGTGGTTTTGATATTTATTTCTATAATTTAACTACATCTGAAGTGGCAAACGCAGGTAAAACAATAAACACAACAAATGATGAATATTTCCCCAAATATTACAATCAGGTTTTGAGCTATTCAGTAACCAATAAATGGAATAATAACTCTATATATTCCTTGAATATTCCATTAGATATTATCAACCAAGCTGTTCAGCCAATTTTGCCTCCAGATACAAATCCTGTTGAAGTATTGCCAACACCTATTGACCCTCCTGTATATTATGTATCAAAGACCCAAACAATTAATACTACATTAGATAAACTAAAAAAAGAAAGTGTAAACAAATATGATTATGCCAAAAATTTATCATTTGTATTATTGTCAGATTCAGAGCGCCTGGAAGTAATTAATAAAATAGATTCAACTGCCAATTATAAAGATTATAAATTTATGACACTATTCCATATTGATAATAATATTACAATTGAAATAGGTTTTGAAAAAGAACTTGAAATCATGGCCGCCCTGTTAAGAAAAAGGACCGATTGGGGAATGGAAATCAGATCTTATACCGATAGTCGTGGCGGTAAAATTAAAAATCAAAAATTATCTCAGAATCGTGCTGATTATGTAGCGGATTATTTAAAACAAAAAGGCGTAAATCCGCAACAAATTTTGCCAGTCGGTAATGGTGAGTCAATGCTAATCAATCACTGCGCAGATGGCGTACCATGCACAGAAGAGGAACATAGACAAAACAGACGTACAGAATTAATTGTGACTCCAGTGTTCTTTTTGAGTAAAGTAAGAAAATAATGCGGTTTTAAAAGAAAACAAAAGAGGCTGCAGAAATTCCTGCAGCCTCTTTTGTTTATAAAGTAGTTTTTATAATTAAATTATAATGTGAAAAGGGTAATGGTATACCCAAATTTTGGTTCAACTTTGAAATTGATAGTAGCTTTGATGGCACTTTGATTAATTGGCAAAGTAGAATACAAATTATTTTTCATGATGAAACATTTTTTGAAGTTTGCATCATTAGGGAAGTTTACGTTCACAACCTTGTATCCTTTTGGAGCATTACAACGAACAGTGTTAGCAACAGTTTTGCCTTTGCCTTTTGATACGGTTACCCCGCTAGCAACATTAGCGCTTACTGGAGCCTTGATAGAGGTATTCAATTCTAACCCAGAAATAGAAATGGTCATGCCTTTGTACTTATCTGGATTGTTAGTGAAATCGAGTGCGTTAACTGGAGTTTGAGCTTTAGAAGCAGATGCTAGAGCTACAACGCTTAATAGGAATAATGTAAATTTTTTCATATCTGTATTTTTTAGTTTGTTTTATTATTTAGTTCAAAAGGCATGCCAAATTTAATAAATATTTATGGGCTAACTAAATTCAAGCTTATATTAAAATACAGGGGGTTACTTAGCTTATTATTCATCACATACGCTTCTTTTGAAAGTATGCCAAAAGCTCTTAAAATTTCATTTCCATTTTCTAAACGGTCTACGTTATATCTATAGTTAATTCTGTACCCTGCTTGAATTGATAACCATAAGAATTCCTTTATTGAACATTCATATACTAGTCTCAAACGAATTTCACCGCGTCGTATTTCTAGGTCTTCATTTCTAAGGTAATTATCTCGATACAAACGATACGATTGTCCTTCAAGTTCATAACCTGCAAATAACATATTTCGTGGATTAATTGTTCTTCTCACGTGAGCTCTTGCCGGGAATAAAATTTCAGTACCCCATTTGTTTTTTGCATCTGTATAGTTAAACATCAATATTGGAATATAGTTTAACTCACCAACCCTGTATGTTCTTGATAAACCTAATCCCCATTGTTTTCTTTCAGATGGTCGTTTTCCATAAATTACAGCTGCTGAATATTTCAAATATTTCATTGGCATAAGATTCCAATCGTAATCACCGTTTAAATCTGTAGAACCTTGAAATAAAATAAAATTTGTTTCATTTAAAGGTTTAAAAATAGTGGTATTTAATCCGAGTGTTCTCAAGCCATTATTGATAAGTGCGTTAGCAACCGGATTCGGAAAGAAAGGTAAACTTGGTCCTTCGTCTGCGCGATTATATTTAGTTTCCCAATAATTTGCCCCCAATTGCCATACAATATTTGTTTTCGAAATTACAGGTATATTACAATTGAATCTTATTCCACTCGCATTGTTGATTGCATAAGTATGCGCGTTCCCAGATAATAAATTACTATTGAATGAATCAAGATCCATGTTGTGAGAAGCTTGAAAATCAAAGCCTAAACCAATTAGCTTTTGAGGACTTAAACCTTCAATTTTTGGGGAGCAAAATCGTTTTGCACCAGCTTCTGAAAATCCAATATTATCATACTGAGAAAAATCTTCTTCCTCAGCGCTTTGCGGAGTAGCTGTTTTAGTGGCAGTATCCGTTTGAGCTTGAGTATTTTTTAGCCCACCAAATAATAACAAAAGGAGAAGGAGACATTTTTGAGTGCCTTTGAAAATAAATAACATAGATTTGATTATGATTTTGGTTTTACCTCCAAGCGTTTCCAAATATCTGTTCTTCCTAGCGCTGAAACACCTATATAACCTCTAATTTCAAGCGTGTTTTTGTCTTTCATCTTTATTGTACAGCTATAAGTACTTCCATTTAGAGGATCATAAATTGTGCCTTCATTCCATTCATTTTTCCCGGAATAAACAAAGTCTTTAAGATTTCGGTATCCTTTTAGAGGGATATTTTGTAAAGCGGGATCAGGATTGTTTTTATCTATTTTGGCTTGTTTTGTAACTGGATCGGTTGGCTCTTTTAACCAAACAATTTTACCGTAGTATTTGGATCCGATTTTTTCTACTTTAACCCTCGCGCGTCCGTTACTTGGTTCCCAAACACCAATTAGTCGATCTCCTTCAGTATCTTGATAAACGAATGATGTTAATGTAGTAAATGCTACTAATAAGAATGTTAATAGTGAGTTTTTCATGATATTTAGTTAATTATAGTTTACAGTGAAAATTAAATTTGCCGTGAATTTAAGGTTATCTTCAATATCCTCTTTTAAATCCGCATCCAAAACAATATAAAAGTGTTTTTCTTTCAAAAAACCTTTTGCATTCGCCTCTGCCGATGGCTTTAAATCTGCAACTTTTGAATTTGCCAAAATAGGATTAAGTATCTCTAATTC
>CANKVM010000035.1 GCA_947487175.1 Flavobacteriales bacterium
TGTAAATCCAGTTGCCATGTGCTTTAACCATTGGTCGGAGTTTGGAATACAGTCAGCATCGGTGAGTAGAAAGTAATTGTTTTTTGCTTTTTTGATACCAAGAGTAAGTGCAAGTTTTTTGCTTCCATTTTTAATTACATCTGGATCCAGAAGCACATATTTTAAAAGGGGTTCTTTTTCGGCAGTTTTCACGAGGAAAAAAGCAGTTTCATCGCTGCTGCGGTCGTCGATAATAACAACTTCAAAATTTGGATAATCTTGGGTGAGCCAGTGTTGGATATTGTTTTCAAGTTTTAGAACTGAATTTCTTGCAGAAATGATAATTGACACAGGTGGGAATGCTGTAATTGGTTCACTTGGAGTAAGTTTGATGGGGTTGAAGTAATAGAAAAAGTAAAACCATCCCACTGAAAATAAAACAGTTGCCAAAACACAGAGGATCATGTCCACTTGTTCAAATCTGAGGTTATTGATAAAATCTTGAAAGGTCACAGTAAATAATAAAATTCAAATTTAAGACAGCAAATTGAAAGTTAACGGTACGTTAAATTTTTGGGGATAAGTATTAGGGAGTTTTGTAACTTGCAAAAGTTTATGAGAAGTATGAAAATGAAATCTTTGTTCCTAATTGGGATGTGTGGTGTTTTGTCTGTTTTGAATGCGCAAAGTGATTCAGTTACAAAAACAATTGATATTTTGCCTTGGGATCAATCTACATTGAACAATGAAATTTGCATTCAGAACTTTTTTCCTATGTTTTTTCAGAGTGCGTGGGGTGGAGGTAGTTCGGTGATGTATCGCCGTTATTTTAAGTCTGGAAAATATGCAATTCGTGCAAGAATTGATGGAACTATAAATAACCAGAATCGAAATGCATTCAATAACAACGATTTGGCTGTGCCTATTCCAGATGAATTTAACAATCTAGGTTACGGAAATTCAAGTTTTAATTTCACTTTGGGCTACCAACATCGACTTCTGAAACAGGGTGCATTTAGCATGTATACCATGGTTGATTTTACCATGGGTGGTGGAGGATATTATTCTTCTGGATTGTATTCCCAATCTGCATCTGGTGTTGGCAAAGGCAGAACGATTCTTAGTTTTTCTATTAACAAAATGCAAAATTCATCGGTGTCTTTCAATTTGGGTACAGGTATTGGCGCCCAAATGAAGATGTATAAAAACTTTTACATTGCTGTAGAGTCTCAAATACAACTCAACAGTATAAAAACAACGAATGTGAGAACAGATAAATCAATTGAATACGATATTACAACAAACTCATATTTTCAAAAGAGTACAACTGAAACCAACGATCCAATTCAAAGGGCAATGAATTTATCGTTGACCCCAATAACGTCAATCTATTTTACTTATAAGTTTTAACTTACGCCGGAATAAAGTCGTATTTTTCAATAATCACTTCAAACGTTTTTCCGTTTGAGGGAGCCAATCCATTCAATAACCATAAGTTCATTCTGGCATTGGTTGTGTTTCCCGGTTGGGGAATTATAATTGGATTCGAAGAACGCCCACCTTCAGTTTTTACTCTAGGCTGATTGGTTAAATCATAGCGCCAATTAGCAATTTGTTCAAGTCCTGGGTAGGATTTACCCACATAACTGTTCCAAACAATTTCTTTGTCGGTCCATTTAAAAGCATGTGTAGTGGCTTGTTTCATTTTGCTCACAATCATGGCCGGTTTATGGGTTCTTTCTTCAAAAGGGACTGAATTATCAAATACCACAGGTTGCACTGAAGTTGTTAATAGCAAAGAATCATTTGCTTTAAACCAACGCGCAAATTCGATATCTACTTCGCTATTTGCTTGAGATAAAAACGTATTGTCATCCCAAGTAAATAATCCCAATACAATATTTTCATTCATTTTGGTAATGTCATTTCCCAATGTGAAAATATAAGTTCCATAACCTGTGTTTTCGGTACAAATAATTTCACTTGATTGCCATTTGCCATTGTTGTTGGTGATTTTTAAATGCAAATAGCCATTACTGTCTAACCATACATTTGATTTGTCTTTTGAAAAAACATTAGGACCAGGACCAACAGGGAAGGTGCTCGATTTGATTCTCCAACCAAAGCCAGAAAAAACAAAATCACCTGAATCTTTAATTACGTGATTTCTCTTAATAGAATTGGGGTCAGATTGCTCGCAACTGGCAAAAAGATAACAAATTGAACAAAAAAGTATGAGTTTATGGAACATGTTTTATTTTTTATTGAGGGACACTATTTTAATCTTATCGAAGATGATATTTCCATCTGCTTCGAATTGAATGATGAATTGTTTGGTATTGCCAGGTTCTGTTTGGGTGGCAGTGAAAGGAAAATCCTTCAGCGGCAAAATAAAGCTATTCCAAGTATTGGCTTTGATTTTTGGGGATGTTAGATATTTTGGGGCATAGCCAACATAAGCTTGAGACCCTGAATAATCTTCAAGGGCAAATGCCAAAGGCAAATTGTTTAGGTCTGTGCCAGGAGAATAGAAATGAATTTCTATACCTGCGGTATCAATAATTGCAGAAATATCTTTGGGTCTCCAATTGTCCCAACCAAATCCCATTCCAGCCCAAATACATCCACCTGAAATTTTATCCCAGTTTACATGCAACGCATTTTTTCCCTCAAAAACAAGCGTGTTTTCAGGTGAAAATTGTACGCAATTCTTTTCTGGGGAAGCCCAAACTTGTTTATCTATGCTTTCGTTAAATATTTCTAAGGCATAAAACCCATTGATGTTCTCTTTGTCGGCTTCTTCCTGAATGTCGTATAGATTTCTGTTTTGAAAAGAAATTAATTTTCCATTCAATGAAATGGTATCCATTTTTTGAAATTGCGCAGAATCGTTTTGTGAAAAAACAAAACCACTCAACGAAAAAATACAAAGTGAAAGAATGGTTTTCATTTATAATTCTAAAGGACCTTTTTCAGTGAACATAATGCAATCAATTTTTGTACTTCCGGCGCCGTTTGCAGGATTTGCCAAATGCAGCATCGATATTTTATTGATTGAATTTGGATTGAATTTACTGTTTCCATTGTTTACAGCTGGAGTTCCATTCACCAAACGAGCCAAGCTATTGTATTTGAAGCTTACCAATTTCCATCCCTCCCAATTTACAATGATTTCTTTGTCGTATTCGTCGTCTGCTGACGATTCAAAAGTGCCATTGCCATTATCATCTTCTTTGAATTGAAACAAAATTCGCGATGGATTAGAATTAGGTACTCCATAAACCAAGCAATTGAAATAAACATCATCGGCAATTGAGGTAATAGGGAAGGTTTTAACCGTTCCATTTCCATAAGCAGTAGCTGGGAAATCAATTAAACCAATTAACCAATCCCAATTTACAATACCACCCATATTCAAATAATTTGATCCCTCAACTACAAATTTGTCACTTTTGATTTTGAAATCCATACTGGCACCACTTTGAATGAAAGTTGTCCATTTTGTGCTAATTCCTGTTTCGAAATTGGCAACAACAAATCCCGATGGTTTTTTTAGTCCTGTAACAACGATATTCAAGTTAAAGGTATCTGTAACGCCTTCAATTTTCAAGGTTGCTACACAATTTTCATTTTTAAACATTGGGAAAAACGTTGTCGTTCCATTCCAAGTTGACAAAGGAGCTTCAAGATTTCTTGATTTTCCTTCTAACACTTTCTTGGCTCCACTGGTTTTGCCTTTGATTTCAATTTTCCATGCACAGATTTTTGTGAATTCCGCTGAGAAATTTACAACTTCTGTTTTCGAGAAATCAATAGTGGTTTTATCTGACTTAAAAGCCGATAAAAACCCGAAAGTACCATTTAAATCTTGCAAATTTGGACCTTCGTAAGGCATTTGTTCACGTTTGCAACTGTTTAAAGTTAATACTGCAACAACAATATATATAAGACGTTTCATGGTTAAAATAATAAATTGTAAATGATTAAAGTTTGATTGATTGTATAATTGTCAAAAGCCTGGGCTTTGTTATCGTAATTAAAACTTTGGTACATAATTCCAAAATAAGCTTTTTCGGTAAAACGGAATCTCAAACCCACTGCGGTAATCGATTCACTCAAATTTACATTGTAATCTTTGAAATCGGTAACTTCGGTATAGAAATTTCTGCTCGACATTTGATCGTGTCCTTTTCCTTGCAAGCCGGTGTAACCACCAACCAATTCCAATTGCTTCGCAAATTCCCACTCAAAACCAAAGGCTGATTGTATGGATTGTAAATCAACATTTTCATACGAAAACTCACCCGTACGGCTTGTTTGTTGGTATGAAACTGCTGTAGATATTTTGAGGGACTTTTTCAATTTTAACACTTTAGAAAGGTTCCAACCCAACTGAAGGTTGCTCATGGTATATTTCTTTAGGTTTTTTGTTCCTTGTCCACGAATCTCACTCAATTGGTAATGTGCCCAATCGGCAGACAAACCTTTTTCTTTGTTCGACCATTTTGCAATTCCATAAGCCCCATTTCTGTTAAATGTAGCCAAGCCATATGGCAATACATTGTTGATTAGCGGATGGTAAGCCATTATTTTATTGCTAATGCCATTGTTGTATAATTTGTTGTCTCCCATAATATCGCCAAGGCTCACTGGACGGTCGGCTTGTGTTTGTTTGTACAAACCAAAACTGGTTAGCGCTGAGTTGTAATTGATGCGCTTAGATTGCGCTCCTGGACTTCTGAAATCAGGTCCTACGTTCAAATAACCCAATTCCAAATCGATATTTAACTTAGGGAAGCTTATTTGCGCTGAAGGATTCAAAAAGAAGTCGTTCAATTTCGGTGCTTTTGAATCTACAGTGTAATACATTGAAGAATTTCCAAATTCACCTTTAAACACAACAGGGTAGTTTTTAAAGGTATTGGTGTATTTAAACGCACCAGTATTCACAATGTTTCTGAATGAATTAGAATCGGTTCCAGTTCCTGTAACATCAAATACACTGCTCAAATTGTATTGGGCACTTAAATGATCGTTTACAATAAAATCAACGGTTGATCCGCCAAACAAACGCTCAGGAACATTTCCAAAGTTGGTCATGTTCAAACGGGTTATGTAACCGTTTACATTGATTTCTTGAAGGTATTTTGAGAAATTTAAACCAAAATCAATAGATGCACCTTGTTGGCGCCAAGTATTGTTTTTATAAAACGTTTCGTAATTCACAATTTCCTGTTGCATTTTGGTAACAGGATTTTGATTGATTAGCAAATCTTCGTTGTTGTTGTAAAAGGTGAAAGGCGTTTGTTTCAAATTGATATCCCCAAGTTGGTAGCGAACCGCATCGGCAATAATACCTTTTACCCAAAGTTGACGTACATCAAATGTTACGCCACCACCAAAAAATCCACCGTATTGGTTCTTGATACGAATCATACCCAAAATTTCGGTATTTTTATTCGGAGAGATATTAAATCCCAAATCAATCAACGCATATCCACCAGCATTGCCTTTTGGCGTTGTTTTATCTGGAATAGAATCGTTCACTTGAATATTTTGATTGTTTATTATACTTCTTGCACCGCCGGTAATTTTCACCTTTGGAGAAATTTGTGCATTGCCATTCAATGCCCAAGAAGTAAATAAAATGATAATATGTTTCGCTTTAAGCATGTTCATTTATTTTAAAAGAAAATTTTAACTTCAACGGTTGATTCCCAACCTGAATATTTATTATCTGGAAAGCTACTGTCGAAGTAATCCATCCATCGTTGTCTTAAATATAAGCCAGTACCCTTGCTCATTTCTATATCTAAGCCAGTTGCAAAACCATAACCCGTTTGGTTTCTTGGTCTTCTTGTAACTGCATTGATTTCAGTATCGTAATTGGCAATAATGCGCTCCCAGCCGGCGTAGTTTGTCCAAACAACGGCCTTTGTTAACTTCAAATAAGCCTCTAATTGGTGGTAATAAGCCCTCAAATATGCTTTTTCGGTAAATACTGTAACGTTTGAATAGAAATTCTGCACCGAAGAATAGCTTCCTAAGTAGTTTATATATAAATCTTTGTTTAATACTTTGGTTCTGAATTTTGCATTCACTTCCAATACATTAAAGTATTTCTGGTTTAATGGTTGCTTGGTAGGTGTTACATCAGTTAAATTCACTGTTTCAAACACACTGCGGTACACTTTGGTTAAGTTTCCGTAAGGACCCACATTTGCGGGGAATCCCCAACGCCAAAATCTCGACAATGCCAATCCGTTTACTGGATGTCCGTAGGTAATCTGCGATGAAATATTTTCTATTTCACGGCTGTTTGAATATCCTAAGTTGAATTTGAATTTCTTCACTTCAAATTCACTGTTCACTTCGAAACCCTTTCTGTTATTGGTTACTTGTCCAACTTGAGTCATTGCACTGGCAAACGGCGCCAATACTATTTGATCGCTCGAATTGTTAGAACTTGTGTTTCCTTCCCTAATAGAAGAGTTCCAGAAAACTGAACTGTTGTTTATATCCCAAATTGAATTTGAATTTTTTAACTTCAAATTCACTGTTCACTTCGAAACCCTTTCTGTTATTGGTTACTTGTCCAACTTGAGTCATTGCACTGGCAAACGGCGCCAACACAATTTGATCGCTTGAGTTGGTAGAACTTGAGTTTCCTTCTCTAATAGAAGAGTTCCAGAAAACTGAACTGTTGTTTAATACTTTAGGGCTAATTTGGAAATAATGAAATTGTAAAGGTATTAACGTGTATTTGGCTGGGGTATTTAATTTCACACTGATTGCTTCGCCCCATCCTCGTTGTGTTGAGGGACTAAAGTATCTGCCAGCACCTGTTTCTCCTGAAATTTTAAAACCTGAGAAGGATTGTTCAAACGTAAGTGTATGGATGTTAAATCCTACGCCATTGAGCATCAAACTGTCGGTATAGCTTTGGTTGTTAAACGAATTAAATGTAACGTTACCTGTTCCAATTAGTTTTTTCAATTTACCACCATAAGATTGATTTGGCAGCGCCATCATTCCGCCGTTCAACTGGGTTTTACCAAACATAATCGATGTTGAAAATCCATTCGGCAAATCATTTCCCTCAAAAATAACACCTTGGAAAGCTTGATTTCCCCAACGCAAATCTTGGTTTAAAGCACCTTGGGTGTAAAAGCTGTTATAACGGTCGTCGATGTTCTTTGTTCTTGGATCCCAAGGATTTCTTTCAAACAAACTATATCGGTTATAACCTTGGTTTGTGAAAAAAGTAAAAGGAGAGAGGGAGTACCAATTGATACCGCCACATTGGATTTCGAAATTGCCATAATTTGTTGAATGTGATCCATTCAAACTTACTCCTAAGTTTAACCCTTTCACGTTTTCTGGCATTCCGCCACCCATCATGGGTGTCCACAAATAAAAATCGGTTGAGAAACGGGTTGTTGCTGAAACGCTTCCCGCCATATTTAGCGAAAGTTGTGGAATTTGACCATCGTCTCCAACAAAAATATTGACTGGCGTTTTAGCCTGTTCGGCATAAGCCACATCCAATTTTCTAACGTTGGTAATAAATCTGTAATATCCTGAAATACTGAAGTTTTCGAGTTTTTTGATTGGTTCTTTTGGAAATACCCCAGTTACATTTACCCTTCTTTGTAAATGAGCGGGGTAGATGCTGTCTGTGTTTGCAGAACTTCCAATTTGAGCAAAAATCAAATTAGGGATGAGTACAATTCCAGTGAGTAATTTTATTTTCATGTTATTCAAAGGATCCCATTTCCCATTTCTTTAGCCATACTTTTTTGCCATTTCCTCTTTTGGGATTTGGTGTTACTGTAAACGGACAATTTGCATATGCCACTTTTTCTTTGTATATTATGGTTACAAACAATCTATAAGCCCCTGTTTCATTGGGTGCATCAAATATAACCTTTCCATTTTTTGAAACCTTAAATTTTGTAGGGACTTCTTCCGCTTCGTTTTCAACATCACCACCTGCTTTTTTATCGGAGCTTTCGCGCAATATTTTGTAAGTGATTTCCTTATCGCTGCTATCGCAATTTGTAAGTTGATAACAGTTTAAAGGGGTAATTGCCGTTGCGAAGTTGGTGGTGTTTGCCATCATCGTTGGACTTTCAATAGCCTTTTTGTTGTTAATGGTAAATGAAGTGATGGTAGGAGTCGCAAAAGTTGGATTTTTGCTTGTCCATGCTATTTCAAGTGCGTCAATTGCTTCTGTTTGCATTTGGTCTTTTGTAAACAAACCATACCATGTTAGGGTATATTCTTGTTTTTGTCCCCACAAAAAAACATAAGATCCCAAGCATCTGTTTTTGTATGCTTCAATGTATTTTTTGTAACGGGTAAAATAAACATCTGACTTTTCAGTACTGCTTTGTTCAATAGCCGCTCCCCAAGTGGTGGTAGGTGATTCCCAATGTCCATTTGGTCCCCATTCTGTAATCATGTAAGGGCCTGTCCAACCGTATTTGTAAATGTTGTTTGGTACGTTTCCAATATCACCGTAAGTGTTTACGCAGTAGACATCAATGTCTGGTGCTCTTTGTTTGATATGGTCTACTTCTAAGGAATCTAGTCCAGCCGTAACGGTTGAAGTAGGGTGGTTGGGGTCAACCTGATGTGCATATTTTGCAATGTCTTGAATGGCATTCCAAACTTTGGGATTGCTATAAAACAAATCTACTTCGTTTCCAATTCCCCACATAAGCAAAGCTGGATGATTTTTGAATTGGTCAATGACACGTTTGAAATGTTCAAGTTGTTTTTTTACTTTTTCTTCGTTGTTGTAGTCGAATCCGTGGCGTTCATGCTGTACCCAAAACCCGAGCATTACGGTAAGACCGTTTTTTTGTGCGTTGTCTAAAATTTCTTGTGCATTGTCAACGCCCCAAGTTCTGATAGAGTTGCCACCAATCTTTTTTACCACATCGAGGTGGGTTTCTCCACCAGCTCCAATTACATAATAAGGTTGGCCACCGCGTAAAAATTGGTAGCCATTTTCAGTCTTTACTACTTCAACTTTTATAACTTGTGCGTTGAGCGAAAAAATGGATAGAAATGAAAATAAAATCAACAAAGTTGAATACGAAATTGATTGATTTTGGTATATGGTTTTCCCCATTAAATATTGAAGAAAATCTTTATGAATCTTAGCTTTGGGCATAGTGATAAAACAAATATAAAAATTAATTATTGTAAAAAGTACAATAATTATATTTTTTATTCTTTTTCTTACACAAAAGAAAAAGAATGGCTTGGAATTCTTAGGTTAAAACTTGGTAATTTTTTCAAATTTGGATAGGTATGTATTCGTTATTTTATTAAAATAAACCCCTTTCGATTCTTCTTTCAAATCGAATTGGTAATTTGAATTATCCATTTTGATAAAACGACAAAACAAAAAAGCAGCTGAATAGTTCAGCTGCTTTTTAGAAGATTTTATTAAATACTTATTTAATTATTGAAACACCCTCACGTAATCAACCACCATCGATTTTGGGAAAACAGTATTTGCATCTGGATATCCTGGCCAATTCCCACCCACTGCAACATTGAAAATGAAGAAATGAGGTGAGTTGAACGGATAATTTACATTTGCATTCACATTGTTTTTGGTAATGGTGTGGTATAATTGATCATCTACATACCATTGAATTTGATCTTTAACCCAAACAATTGAAAACACATGGTATTCTTTGCTGAAATCTGTGCCATTCAATGTATAGTTTTTAGAAATATAAGTAGACCCATTTCCTGGTAAACCCCAATGCGCTGTTCCTACCACTACATTGGGTTTGCTACCTACCAATTCCATAATGTCGATTTCACCGCAAGCGGGCCATCCAATCGATGAAATGCTTTCACCTAACATCCAAAGTGCTGGCCAATATCCTTGACCTGTCATCAGTTTGGCACGGATATCAATCCTTCCAAACGTGAAAGATTTTTTACCTTGGGTTTTTATCCTTGCCGACGTATAATTAGCGCTTTGAACCTTTTCTTTTTTCGCAGTAATTGTTAACGTACCATTGGCAACGGTTACGTTTTTATTGCCATCTTGGTAGTACTCCAACTCATTGTTGCCCCAACCTGAATTTCCAATATCGAAACCCCAGTTGTTTAAATTCAAGGAACTTCCATCAAATTCATCAGCCCATACAAGGCTATAGCCTTTTCTAACTTTGGGCGTATTGTAACCATCAACAAACGAAATCGCATCGGCATCGTCGTTTGTGATTTTAACCGTGGAATACGGTGTTGGAATGTTCAAACCATTGGGTTGGGTATAAGAAATCCAAAACGATTCTTCAGTTTCCACGAAAGTGTCCCCCAAAACTTGCAAAGAAAATGAGGCTGTTTTACTGCCTGCAGCAATGGTAATATCACCTTGCTTGTCTAGATAGTCCTTTCCTTTTGTGGCAGTGTTGGCCATGGTTGAAAAATGAAATTTCACATCACGCTCACTAGTTTCACTCAGTGAAACCACCACGTTTATTGTTTGGGTATCGTTGTTTTCTTGAATGCTAATGTCCCTCACCAATAAACTAGGCGTAACAACATTGTCCTTGCAAGAAAAAAGGATAAAACAGCATAGGCACGAAAGGCCTGAAAAGAATTTTATCATTCAGGCGAAGTTAGCGTAAATCTCCAAATGCCTGCACCAAAATTAACTTCTACCTCTGTAAAACGGTCGGTTGCAGTTTTTGTTTGAGAAACTACTTTGTAATCAACACCCATTTGTGGAGTACTCACTTCTTTGCCATTGGCTACTTTTTGTAAACCAATAAATGCGCCCTTTCCAATCATTTTTAAAATTAAAGGATCAGTTCCGGTACCTCCAGTTAACATAAACTGGTGTTTACCGCTTCCCCAAAATTTGGTATCGGCGGTTAAGTCCGATTCTGGATAACAACCGTCGGGTTTAAATCCTGTTGCTGCTTCTCCCCACAAATCTCCTTTGCAGTCGTAATCAACAGTACCATCTGCGTTGAATGTCCATTCATCGTTAAAGGCACATGATCTGGTTGTAACTCCAGCAGCATCAATGGCCCACCAAGTTGTACTTGCATTTGCTGGTCCAACCCACAACGCACCTGGTTTTTTAGCCAATGTCCATGTTCTTGAACTGCAGTTGGTCAAAAACTCCATTTCTGGGGTACAAGCGGGTTTCTCATTTTTGGTAATTTCAAAAAATTTCGAAAGTGTATCTCTTCCCCCCTGAGAATAAACCGTAAGAATTACTTGATAGATTCCCTTATTAGGGATACTAGCAATCACTCCATTCCCTTTGAAATCACCAAGATTAACAACGGTCCAATTGAATAAAAATGGATTTTCAGTTGACTTACTTATGAACTTTACATTGTTCGAGTCAACAAATTCAATATCAAATGCCGCCTTCGGCAAATTGTTTAATGAAGGCCTGTCTTTTTTGCATGAAAAAATAATCATGATTGTACAGAAAAGCCCAATTGTTATTTTTTGTATGTTTTTCATAAAAAATTATTTTAAATTATTAATAACCATTGTTTTGTTTAAGTGCCCCTTGACTTGCATCAATTTCATTTTGTGGAATAGGAAGGTGCTCATGGGTTCCTTTGATAAAACCAAATGTGCCCAAAATACTTGAAGCCTGATCCGTTCTAATCAAATCAAAAAAGCGATGTCCTTCGGTAGCCAATTCCAATTGTCTTTCTTTGTAAATATCTAACAACAAAAGATTACCTGAACTGGTAATTGGATTCAAACCAACCCTAGCTCTTACTCTGTTTACATAGTTTTGCGCATTGGTCATGTTTCCGCTACTTCTAGCCAAACCTTCGGCTGCCATCAATAGCACATCGGCAAAACGAATTTCGCGGATGTTATTGCCCCAGTTTAAGGCAGGTTCCCCATCTTTCGATTTGTTTTCAATTAACGGAGCGTATTTGCGAATAAAGAAACCCGTATTCTGATAACCTTTAGAATACGTTGCACCTTTCATCGTATCGGCTTCAATGATGGTATGCACAAATCTTGGATCTCCACGCAACGCATCAGCCAAACTTTTACTTACAGGGCAGAATCCCCATCCTGGTGCAAATTTAGCACCGCTAAAATCACGCATTCCTACAAACTGTACAGATACATTTCCTTCGCCCCAACCAGATCCAAATGAACCCCAATCAGATCTAGAATTTTCACTATATGCAATTTCAAACACGGATTCAGTTCCAAACTCCCCTGAGGTTTTGAAAATGTCGCCATAGTTTTTCTCTAAATCATAGGCATTAGAATTGATAATGTCTTCACACAAAGTAGCAACATCATCCATTTTGTCTTGGATATTCATATACAAATAACCCCTTGCCAACAACGCTTGTGCAGCACCTTTGGTTACCCTTCCTAATTCTTGAGCTGGTATTGCATTTGCCAATGGCAAATCTGGAATTGCTTCCAATAAGTCTTTTTCAATTTGATTGAAAACTACTTCTGGTGTTTCCTGTTTTATTGTGTAATATTCTGAGGGATTTAAGGTCTTTGTAATCAAAGGAACACGTCCAAATAGTTGAACCAAGTCCAAATAAAATTTAGCCCTTAAAAACTTCGCTTCGGCGCTTGTTCTTGCTTTGAATTCAGGAGAAGCGTCGGCAATTTGATTGATTTTCTCTAAGAATAAGTTGGCTCTGTATATGCCTTTGTAATTCTTTCTCCAGAATCCAACTTGTGGGCCAAGGCTAGGATTGGTTTTGAACTGATCCCATGCTACCCAACTAGGTTGGTCAGAAGCATCGCTGCCACCTGCCAAACATTCGTCGGATGCTACGTTCAATAACAATCTAAACATGGTGAAACCACCTTGGTCGTTCCACTGAAGTGCGTCGTAAACGCTCACCAAAGCTTCAAAAGCTTGAGCCTCATTTCTATAATAATTGATTTCTAGTTCTCTAGCCACTGGCTTAACGTCTAGAAATTCTTTTTTACATCCAAATGGAATGCAAAAAACAACGCTTAATAATGCGAATCTGAAAATATTTTTAACACTTTTCATAACCTTAAAAATTTAAACTTAAACCTAGTGAATTCATTCTTGCTTGAGGATAAATACCTCTGTCTATACCGTAACCATTTCCAATTTCAGGGTCAAATCCAGAATATTTGGTAAAGGTCAATAAATTGCTACCAGAATAGTAGATACGCATTCCAGCGATATTCAATTTCTTTAATATTTTGTCTGGTATTCTGTAGCCAATTTGGAAATTTTTGATTCTAAAAAAGCTTCCATCTTCTACGTAGAAGTCAGAACTTCTTGCGAAGTTGTTGTTATTGTCTTGCAATGTCAATCTTGGATATTGATTTGTGCTACCCGCACCGGTCCATCTGTCGATGGCAGCGGCATTCATGTTTGCATTTGGCAAATCATATCTTCTGGTTGCATTGTATATGTCATTTCCCTCAATACCTTGTCCAAAAATCAACAAATCAAATCCTTTGAATTTTAATGATATGTTTAAACCATATACAAACGTTGGAGTAGGATTTCCAATTACAGTTCTGTCTTTTTCATCAATTACACCGTCATTGTTTACATCAACAAATTTCAAATCACCGGCAACCGCATCTTTTTGGATGACTTTGCCATCGGCACTTTTGTAATTGTTAACTTCATCTAAAGTTTGGAAAATTCCATCTGTTTTATATCCATAGAAATGTCCAATCGCTTGTCCTTCAGAAATTCTAGAAATTTCTAAACTCTGTGGACCCCATTTGGCACCGCTTAAAAATCCAGTTTTGTTACCAATTAAAGTTACTTCATTGTTTACAAATGAAATATTGCCACCCACGTTGATAGCAAGTCCGTTTTTAAGCACTTTGCTGTAGTTGGCTTCAATATCAATTCCTTTGTTTACCATTGTGCCCACATTCGAAGTTGGGGCATCGTTGCCAATATAATCAGGTAAAACAGGTCTGCTCATCATACCCGTGGTGTTTTTTTGGTAAATGTCGATTCCTACATTGATATTTTTGAAAATGCGGCTTTCAAAACCAAAATTCGATTGGGTTACCGTTTCCCAATGCAAATCAGGGTTTGCAACTTGGGTAGGAGAGGTTCCGTTGGTCAGTATTTCTCCACTGCCAAACGTGTAACTTCTTCCTCCAGAAATGGTAGCAGCATATTCAAGTGAACCAGCGGCATCATTTCCACTCATCCCCCAACCGCTTTTTAGTTTCAAAGTTTGAATGTATTTGTTTGACTTCCAAAAAGATTCCTCATGCATATTCCATCCCCCAGAAATTGAAGGAAAATAACCCCAACGGTAATTAGAACCAAATCTCGAAGATGCATCAGCCCTTAAAATGGCGGTAAGCAAATATTTGCCATTAAAGTTGTAATTAACTCTTGAAAAGTAAGATTCAATGGCATAACGTTCCCATTTCCCTCCATAAACATCCCTGCTATTTGTATTGCGGGCATAGTTGATGGTTGCGTCGTCTGGATTTTGAGATGGGACATCGCGTTTTGATCCACCAATAAATGTACCCGTAGTTTCTTGTGCTGAATGTCCTGCAACAATATCTATGTTGTGTTTTTTGATTTTGGTAGAATATGAAATAGAATTATCCCAAATCCAAGTAAGTGCGCGGTTAAAGTTTTGATATACCAAATTGGTATCCAAGAAATTCGTGGCGTTTAAGTAATATGAGGGACGGAAACCGTAACCACCATAAAATGCCAAATCAGTACCGATGCTGCTTTTGAATTTTAAACCCTTTAAGATTTCGTATTCGGCATAGGTATTGTTCACAATCTTATCGCTCCAACCGGTGTTGTTTTCTGTCATTAACGCTGCAACTGGATTCACAATTTCAGAGGTTACAACAGAAGAAATTCCATAAATACCGCCAGCATCGCGCATCAAATTTTTTCTCAACGCACCTGCAATTGAATATGGGTTTTGAGATAGCAACATCGGATTGGTTTCATAAAGTGGGGTAAGAGGGTCAATGTTGAGTGCACGTCCCAATGGAGATCCAAACTCAGTATTTTCAGCAACACTCATGCTTTGAACATTTGTGTAGGCAGCATTCCATCCAATTTTTAGTTTGTTGGTTGCTTGAATGGTTGTGTTTAAACGGGCGGTCAATCTGTTATAATTCGATTTTCCAGCCGCAACTATTCCTTCTTGGTCGTATTTAGAAACAGAGGCATAGTATTGAATTTTGTCGGTGCTACCGGAAAGGTTGATCTCAAGATTGCTCATTGGCGCGCTTGGATTAAACACTTTGCTTTGCCAATCTGTTCCTTGTCCTAAAGAGCGTGGATCTGCAAATTTGGGAGCTTGACCAGCGGCTGCAGCCATTTCATTTTGTAAGGTAGCGTATTCGGTAGCGTTTAATACGGGAAGTGTTTTCCAAGGATTTTGAGTACCTCTATACATAGAAACATTCACTTTCATTGCACCTTTTTTACCAGATTTGGTAGTTACAATAATTACACCATTGGCACCACGTGCTCCGAAGATAGCGGCCGAAGCGGCATCTTTTAGTACTTCAATGGTTTCAATATCGTTTGGATTCAGGTAATCGATACCTCCAGTAATCACAACTCCATCTACAACATACAGAGGGTTGGAGCCGTTAATTGAGGCAGTACCTCTAATACGAACAACTGAGCTAGAGCCAGGTTGTCCTGAATTTTGCAAAATTTGTACACCGGAGGTTCTACCTTGCAGGGCTTGTTCCACGCGGGTGAGGGGTAGATCTTGTAAATCTTTTGATTTTACTTGTGAAATGGCACCGGTAACATTGCTTTTCTTTTGCGTACCGTAGCCGACTACAACAACTTCATCGATGGCATCAATTGAATCGGAATCGGCAACCTGTGCTTGAGCAGCGGTGGGAGCAAATACCAAAGAAGCCAAAAACAGAAGAGTGTAAAATGTCTTTGTATTTGTTTGAATCATATGAAATTAAGTTTATGTAATTTCAACAATAAGGTAAAGTTATGAAACTTCCAAAAAAAATTAAGTGAATGGAATAAATTGTGTGTAAATATTAAACAGAAGGGGTGGGTGGATTTTTTGTTGAACCTAATTTTTTTCAACTTTATGTATTTTTTACAATTACAATTTGGTTAAAAAAGCCAAAAAATCACCATTTGCGTTCTTCGATGCGCTTTATTTTCTTGATCTTTTTAGTTTTGGGATCATAAATGTGCGGCTTGGTTTACAATTCGTTGGTATCGAGTTTTGTCTAATTAAAGATGAAAGCTTCGATAAATGTTTGTATTTTCGTAATTTTAGCAATAATCTTGTATAATCAATTATGATTCTTAAAAAATTACCCAAATTTATACTTGTTTGTATGATATTGCTGATTTCTATATCAGCTATTGCTCAAACAGATAGTACTATTGCTCAAACGGATAGCACTATTGTTAAAGCGGATAGCACTATTGTTCAAACAGATAGTAAGTCAATAATCGAACCACAGGTTACGCCTAAAAAAGTGAGAAACAGAGACACTACAGGTTTATGGTCGTTTTTTGGTACATCTACAATTGCTACAAATCAAAGCCAATTTTCAAATTGGCAGCAAGGTGGTATTAACTCCATATCAATTACCACAGGTTTGAATTTGAATTTAGGTTTTACAAACCAAACCATCAGTTGGCAAAGTGTGTTGGACATGAACTATGGTTTGTCATTGCAAGGAAATACCACAAACTGGTATAAAAATGACGATAGGGTATCGTTGTCAACCAAATTGGGATTAAAAGCAAGAAAAAGTTGGTTTTATACAATTATTACTTCCTGTTCAACTCAATTTCAAGCCGGATATAACTCAATTGATGATCAAATTTTAGGCATTTCTGCTTCTAATTTCTTTGCTCCGGCAACATTCATTTCTTCTATCGGAATTGACTTTAACCCGAGTCCTAAGTTAAGTGCATTTATTGGTCCCTTATCAAGTAAAAATATCATTGTTCGAGATCAACAATTGGCTAATTTGGGTGTTGGGGGAATTCCATCTGCTGAAGTAGATATTATAACTGGTGCAATTATTAAAGACGCTGCTAAAACAATGTCTGAGATGGGTGGATATGTAAAAGTTCAGTTTAATGAACCTAGGGTAATCAAAAATATAAGTATTCAATCAACGTTAGAGTTTTTTAATAATTATTTGAGAAATCCAACCCGAATTGATGTAAATATTCAAAATGATATTATTTTAAGATTGAACGAATACATTTCTACTACAATAACACTCAACTTGAAATATGATGATGACGTAATTATAGATGATGGAAGCGGTAGAAAAGGTCCCCGAATTCAGTTTATGGAAGTATTGGGAGTTGGATTATCGATTAATTTAGGAAAAATGTAAATTACATTTCTGGAAAAGGATTTGGAATCGCTTTCTTTTCTTTTTTATTCAATAAAATAAGCACTGAAAATTCGTGAATAATTGGTATCGAACCGTAGTTGAAACTTAGGTTCCAATCGGTGCTATATCCAATAAAATATTTATCGTATCTATAACCAAAATAGTTTGTTACTGACCAAGCTGAATTACCATATGCACTCACATATTGTGTTCCTAATCCCAGTTGTAAGTTGTCTAACTTTAAGTTGGTTGAAAACAGTGCAGATTGAACATTTCCTTGCTTTGAATATGCAAAATTTGGAGTCAAAACCGCGTGATTGAATATTTTATCGAACACAAGTCCCCCATGAACTAAAAATTTTCTTTGAATAGTTTGGTTTTGGTCAGAGAAAAATGAAATATTGGGTTCGTTTACGTTGTGCACAGCAAGTCCAAAAAATCCTTTTTTGCCATAAATCAAAGCTCCGGCAGAGGCATGAACAACATTTTTTGTTAGTTGACTAATTGGTTCTTGAGTGGGCTTAACAAACCCGGTCATACTTTCGTTAATTTGGTCTTCCCACAAAAAGTTATTCTTTCCAAAAGTGATTGAAGAAAATTGGGCTGACAGACCAAATTTCAAATTCATTTTTTTAAGAGGAATATTGTAAGCATATGAAAGCGTTCCAGAAAAATGAGAATATTTTGATTGTTCAATGGAACCCGAATTTAAGTCGGTCATAAATGCGCCAATTCCCCAACTTGAATTGTTTGCTTTGATGGGAGCGTCATATGAAAGCGACTGTGTATACAGTCTGCTTTCTAAACTCATCCATTGTGCTTTTATTCCAGATGATATTCTTCCAATTCCAATACCATCGATTGATCCATTTCCTACCATAGCCGGATTGGATAAATATCTTTGAGTATACATTTGGCGAAAAATTGGATTTTGACCGATCAAAATAGATGGGCTACAAAACAAAATTAGGGCAATGAATAAATGGGAAACGTACTGTTTAAGTGTTAACATATGGTTGCAGTTCACAAACATAATTATATCTTATTAAAAATCATCATATTTTTTTACAAGTTATTGTCCTAAAACTCGAATATATTCATTTTTTCAAATTATTGATTTATAACTTATCACTATTATATTTGTGATAATATCTGTTATGAATAAAACGCTACTTGCCTTTATATTTTTTGGATTCACATCAACATTATTTGCCCAAATTCCTCGAATTAATTCAGGTGAAGGGGGAGATAAAACGGCGAATATAAAATTTGGTTTTGATGCTAAGGTGATCTTCACCGCTTCGGGTCCTGATGGCTACAATACATTTGTGATAAAGTCTGATAGTTCTTTATGGGCTTTTGGATTGAATGATTATTATCAACTTGGAGATAATTCTACAAATAATCGTACTAAGCCAGTAAGAATTGGCAATGATAATGATTGGGTTTTTGTTGTAGCGGGCAGATACAATACTGCCGCAATTAAAGCTGATGGTACATTGTGGATGTGGGGATATAATGGTTGGGGACAGCTAGGCGATGGTACTACCACAACACGGACTACTCCAAAGCAAATCGGATCAGATAAGAATTGGGTGAGTATCGCTTTTACTCAGCATTCAACATTGGCCCTAAAAAGTGATGGAACTATTTGGAGCTGGGGACATAATGGTAATGGAAGACTAGGACGTGGATTTAATGGTGGAGACTATGCTGATATAAAACAAATTGGCACATCAAAAAATTGGACTCAAATTTCATCAGGTTCTCATTTTTCAATGGCAAGACAAAAGGATGGATCAATTTTTTCATGGGGGAACAATAACAGTGGGCAGTTGGGTGACAGTTCGACAACAGATGCGTATTCTCCTAAAAAAATAGATAAAGATTATGTTTTTATCGCTTGTGGTGCCGAAACAGTCATTGGTATCAAAAAAGATAGTACAATTTGGGCATGGGGAAACAATAGTCAATCGTTGTATGGTAATGGAACTTCTTCGGTATTAAAATATCCTACCCAAACAATTACATCGAAAAAGTGGAAGTCAATTGCGCTTGGTGGTATTCACGTAATTGGGTTGCAATATGATGGCTCCTTGTGGGGTTGGGGTAATGGTACTCAGGGTGCTATCGGAGATAGCACTTGGAATCATCCTTCAAGTCCTGTGAAAATAACATCAATTAAAAATCCAAGAACCATTGGTGCGGGATACAATCATACAGCGGTTGTATCCGACTCAGGAAAGTTGCTATGTTTTGGTTATAATGGAAATTATCAGTTAGGCCTAGGAAATACCAATAATTATTTTTACCCAGCAGTTACTATAAATAATTTTAGGTTAAAGAATTTTGCGATTTATCGTTCGCAAAATCCGATATCTGATACGGCAACCATTGGTCTTGTCTCAAATAAAATAAATAATTCTATTAGACAATTTACAGATACCGGGTTGACAAATTTGACACGTTATTACTATCGAATAAAAGCAATTGATAGTTTGGGCGCAAACAGTTCTTTCAGTAATTCAATTCGGGTTTCAGTGAATCAGCCACCGAGTGCAGTTGATTTTTCTTCAATAGAATCAGGTGCGCGCCGCGTTTATATGACTTGGGCCTCTAGTACATCTAAAAATGTAAAATACAGAATATACCGAGGCGCTTCGTTATCTACTTTAAAGCCAATTAACGATACAACTTCTTTGAATTGGTATTTGGATAGTGGTTTGCTAAATGGTACGACCTATTATTATGGTATTCGGGTTGTAGATACCATGGGTGTTCAGAGTGATTTTGGCAAAATAGTTAAAATGGGAATAGCCGGGAAGTGCTTTGTATCGACGAAAGGATCAAATAATGACTTTGGAACATTAAATAATCCGTATGAATCAATTCCATGCGCACTTAGACATTCACAAACGGGCGATACAATAATTGTAGAAGATGGAATTTATGAGGACCAAATTTATTTTGGATTGAAAGGGGTTGTTTTATCATCTAGATTTTTATTAGATGGGGATACCAGTCATATTAGAAAAACTCGACTTGATGGAGTTAATCATTTTGGCAGTTCTTATTTTATCAATGGCCCATCAAATCAATGGTTGAACTTTCAGATTATTGGTTTAACAATTGAAAATGTCGTT
>CANKVM010000036.1 GCA_947487175.1 Flavobacteriales bacterium
ATCCCATTCCGTTGAGTTTCGCGTGTACACACAACGATGAAATCAAACCAATGTTAGGACCCTCTGGAGTTTCAATTGTACATAAACGACCATAATGGGTATAATGTACGTCACGTACTTCAAAACCTGCACGTTCTCTGCTCAAACCACCAGGACCAAGTGCACTCAAACGACGTTTGTGTGTAATTTCGGCAAGTGGATTAATTTGATCTAAGAATTGTGAAAGCTGGTTAGTTCCGAAGAAAGAATTGATAACAGATGACAATGTTCTCGCATTTACCAAATCTTGTGGGGTAAATACTTCATTGTCACGAATATTCATTTTCTCGCGAATGGTACGAGCCATTCTTGCTAAACCTACACCGAACTGAGCATACAATTGTTCACCAACTGTACGAACACGACGGTTACTTAAATGGTCAATATCATCTAATATTTCTGAACCGTTATAAAGTTCAATCAAATAACGGATAATTGAAATAATATCGTCTTTCGTTAATACTTTAACATCCATTGGAGTATTAATTTCCAACTTTTGGTTAATTCTATAACGACCAACTTCGCCTAAATCATAACGCTTATCTGAGAAGAACAAACGCTCAATAATACCACGAGCTGTTTCTTCATCCGGTGGATCTGCATTCCTCAATTGGCGATAGATCACTTCTAACGCTTCTTTACCGTTATTAGAAGTATCTTTTTGTAAAGTATTATAAATTACGTTGTAATCAATGTCGCCTTCACCTTGAGTACTTAAGATGATAGATTTAACATTTGCATCAACAATAACATCAATATGGTCTTCAGTGATTTCAGTATCACGTTCCAAAATAACTTCGTTACGTTCAATTGAAACAACCTCACCTGTATCTTCATCAACAAAATCTTCAATCCAGGTACGTAAAACCCTTGCGGCTAATTTACGACCAATAATTCTTTTCAGACCCGCTTTAGAAACTTTCACTTCTTCGCTTAATCCAAAAATATCTAAAATATCTTTATCACTTTCGAAACCGATAGCACGTAAAAGCGTGGTAACCGGGAATTTCTTCTTACGATCGATGTAAGCGTACATTACTGCATTCACATCAGTTGCAAACTCAATCCAAGATCCTTTAAACGGAATAACCCTTGCAGAGAAGAGTTTGGTTCCATTTGAGTGAGTACTTTGACCGAAGAATACACCTGGAGAACGGTGTAATTGACTTACAATAACACGTTCAGCACCATTAATGATAAAAGTACCATTTGGTGTCATATAAGGCAATGTTCCTAAATAAACATCTTGAACGATAGTTTCAAAATCTTCATGTTCAGGATCATTACAGCTTAATCTCAATTTTGCTTTTAATGGAACGGCGTATGTCAAACCACGCTCAATACACTCATGAAGGGTATATCTTGGTGGATCAACAAAGTAATCCAAAAATTCCAAATTGAAAATATTACGTGTATCCGTAATCGGAAAATTTTCGCGAAAAACTTTGAATAAGCCTTCGCCTTCGCGTTTATCTGCGGGTGTGTCTAACTGGAAAAATTCTTGGAATGATTTCAGTTGCACATCCAAGAAATCGGGATATTCAATGGCATGTTTTACCTTGCCGAAAGAAACCCTAGTGTTCAATTTTGTACTCAATTTTTTTGTTTTTTTTAGTTTGACAATGGTGTGAGTCTAATAACAGCCGAAAGCCCCACGGAAAACCGGGGGCTTTGGTGTTAAATGTTGGCGGTCTTACTTAATTTCAACTTCAGCACCCGCTTCTTTCAATTTAGCTGCTAAGTCTTCAGCTTCTGCTTTAGAAACTTTTTCTTTTACAGCTTTAGGGGCACCGTCTACTAAATCCTTTGCTTCTTTCAAGCCCAAGCCAGTTAAATCTTTTACAATTTTAACCACTTGAAGTTTGCCAGCTCCGGCGCTCTTTAAGATAACGTCAAACTCTGTTTGTTCAACTGCAGCACCAGCACCGTCACCGGCAGCAGGAGCAGCAACTGCAACAGCAGCAGCAGCAGGTTCAATACCGTGCTCTTCTTTCAAAATTTGAGCAAGTTCGTTAACTTCTTTTACAGTGAGATTTACCAACTGATTCGCGAATTCTTTTAAATCTACCATTGTTTATTTCTTTTAGTTTTTTATTGTTTAATTTTTAGTTTAATTTATCTTTCTGAAAGTGCTTTTACCAAACCGGCAACCTTCTGACCGGCATTAGCTTGCAATGCACCAATAACATTCTTTGCTGGTGATTGTAACAAACCAATGATTTCTCCAATAAGATCTTCTTTGCTCTTCAAATTCTCCAAAGCCAACAATTGGTTGTCACCAATATAAACGCTTTGATCTATCCAAGCACCTTTTAATAAAGGTTTGTCAGTAGCCTTACGGAATTTTTTAATAGAAATTGCAGGAGCTTTAGCATTTTCAGAAAACATTACACATGTTGTTCCTTTTAATACTTCTGGCAATTCTGCAAAATCTTTTTGTGATTGATCCATAGCCAACTTCAACAAGGTGTTTTTCACCATTCTCATTTGTACTCCGTTTTCAAATAAAATTTTACGGAATGAGTTTGTTGCATTAGCAGATAATCCATCGGTATCACATAAGTATACTATGTTGTTTGCGTTGAAAGAATCAACCAATTCAGCAACTATAGCGTGTTTTTCTATCTTATTCATAATCTTAGATACCTGAAATTGATTTAACATCGACATTCACACCTGGGCTCATTGTACTGCTAACGAAGATACTCTTAAAATAAGTACCTTTGGCAGCCGATGGCTTCAAACGGTATAAAACATTAATTAACTCTAGCGCATTTTCGTTCAATTTGTCAGAATCAAATGATACTTTCCCAACTGATGCGTGTATGATCCCAGTTTTATCAACTTTAAAGTCAATTTTACCAGCTTTTACTTCAATTACAGCTTTACCTACCTCAGTAGTTACAGTACCACTCTTTGGATTAGGCATTAAGTTTCTTGGACCTAATACTTTACCTAAACGACCCAATTTAGCCATTACAGAAGGAACAGCTACGATAATATCGACATCTGTCCAACCCGCTGCAATTTTCTCAATGTAATCGTCTAATCCTACGTAATCAGCACCTGCATCTTTAGCTTCTTGCTCCTTATCGGGAGGACAAAGAACTAAAACACGAACAGTTTTACCTAAACCGTGTGGCAAGCTAGCTACACCACGAACCATTTGGTTTGCCTGACGAGGATCAACACCCAATCTTACATCGATATCAAATGATGAATCGAATTTTGTGCTTGTAATCTTTTTTACGATATCACAAGCTTCCAACAACGAGTAAGACTTAGTGACATCGAATTTGGTTAGCGCTTCTTTTCTTTTTTTACCAACTTTCATAATCCTTTTTAATTAAAATGGTGCATCACCTGTTACCGTGATTCCCATGCTTCTTGCTGTTCCAGCAACCAACTTCATAGCTGATTCTTCAGTGAAACAATTTAAATCGGGCATTTTCTCACCGGCAATTGTGCGAATTTCATCCCAAGTTACTGAACCAACCTTTTTTCTGTTCGGCTCTGCTGAACCTTTTTGAATCTTCGCAAATTCAACAAGTTGAATTGCTACTGGAGGGTTTTTAATGATAAAATCGAATGATTTGTCGGAATAAACCTTCAAAACAACCGGTAATACCTTACCCATTTTGTCCTGCGTACGCGCATTAAACTGTTTGCAGAACTCCATGATGTTTACACCCTTAGAACCCAATGCAGGTCCAATCGGTGGAGCTGGGTTTGCCATCCCGCCCTTTACTTGGAGTCTTACAAAACCTGATACTTCTTTTGCCATTATACTGTTACGTTACAATTATTATAATTTTTGTACTTGATTATAGTTCAACTCAAGTGGTGTTCTTCTTCCAAAGATTTTCACCATCACCTTAAGTTTACGCTTTTCTTCGTTTATTTCTTCAATAACTCCGTCGAAGTCATTGAAAGGACCATCAATTACCTTAACCGCTTCACCAACTAAGAAGTGCTCTTCGTCGGTTGCCTCTGCTGTGCTCAATTCATCGGCAGTACCTAAAATACGACTCAATTCACTAGGGCGAAGTGGAACAGGTTTGTCTTTTGATCCAAGGAATCCAACAACTCCAGAAACACTTTTTATAAGAGGCATTATTTCTGGATCAGAAAAATCGGCCCTCACTAAAATATAACCTGGAAATGCGTTTCTTTCCTTTATAACTTTTTTACCATTTTTAACTTGGTAAACTTTTTCTGTTGGAATGAGAATTTCAGGCACATAACTAAGCTTGTTGTCGCGTTCTAGCTCAACTTCTACATTGTGCTTCACCTTTTTCTCTTGTCCGGTGATTGCACGAACTACGTACCACTTATGTTTGTCTTCTGAATTCGTCATTTCTTTTTATTTAAAAATATTGTAGAACTGGGTTAATACTACACCTAGTCCGCTATCGAGACCCCAGATCACCATAGCAAAAATCAGAGATGCCACGATAACTATCCACGTGCTTTCTCTAAGTTCAATCCATGTAGGCCAAGACACCTTGTTAACCAATTCGTCTTTTATCTCACGGAAGTAATTTGAAATTCTACCAAACATTGCGCATTTTATTAGCACGAGCACAAGGATTCGAACCCTGATCAAAGGTTTTGGAGACCTCTATTCTACCATTGAACTATGCTCGTAAAAGAAGGGATAACGAGTTACCCCTTCTATTCTATAGTTCTATACTATTATTCAATAATCTCAGTTACCTGACCAGCACCTACAGTTCTACCACCTTCACGGATAGCGAAACGTAAGCCTTTCTCCATTGCAATTGGTTGAATCAACTCAACTGTAATAGAAACGTTATCACCAGGCATAATCATTTCAGTACCAGCAGCTAAGGTAATTTCACCTGTAACGTCAGTTGTACGGAAATAGAATTGTGGGCGATATTTGTTAAAGAATGGAGTATGACGTCCACCTTCTTCTTTGCTCAATACATAAACTTCAGCTTTGAATTTTTTATGTGGTTGAACAGATTTAGGAGCACAAATTACCATACCACGGCGAATGTCTTCTTTTGCAACACCACGTAATAAGATACCAGCGTTGTCACCAGCTTCTCCACGGTCTAACAATTTACGGAACATTTCAACCCCAGTACAAGTAGATGTAAGCGTTGAACCAAATCCAATGATTTCTACTGGATCTTGTACGTTGATTACACCACGCTCAATACGTCCTGTTGCAACAGTACCACGACCTGTGATCGAGAATACGTCCTCAACTGGCATCAAGAATGGCAAGTCAACCAAACGTGGAGGAATTGGAATCCAATTATCTACAGCGTTCATCAACTCCATAATGGTATCAACCCATTTTTGGTCACCATTCAATCCACCCAAGGCAGATCCACGGATAATAGGAGTGTTTTCAGCATCGAATTCATAGAATTCTAATAATTCACGCATTTCCATTTCAACTAGGTCTAACAATTCTTCATCGTCAACCATGTCTACTTTGTTCATAAATACAACCAAACGAGGTACACCAACCTGACGAGCTAACAAAATGTGCTCGCGAGTTTGTGGCATAGGACCGTCAGTTGATGCAACTACCAAGATAGCGCCATCCATTTGGGCAGCACCAGTAACCATGTTCTTAACATAATCGGCGTGACCTGGACAATCTACGTGTGCATAGTGACGTAGAGCAGTCTGATACTCAACGTGTGCTGTGTTAATAGTAATACCACGCTCTTTCTCTTCAGGTGCAGAGTCGATTGAATCGAACGAACGCGCCTCAGAAAAACCAGCGTTGGCTAATACTGATGTAATTGCCGCAGTCAAGGTAGTCTTCCCGTGATCAACGTGACCAATGGTACCAATGTTCAAGTGCGGCTTGGAACGGTCAAATGTTTCTTTTGCCATAGTGTTTGTTGTTTTTGTTTTTTATAAATGTTGTTTGAGCCAATGAGGGGAATTGAACCCCTGACCTTTTCCTTACCAAGGAAACGCTCTACCCCTGAGCTACATCGGCTTTTGCCTGCCAAAGGTTTAACCTTAACAAACTAGTTTGAGCGGGAGACGAGGCTCGAACTCGCGACCTACAGCTTGGAAGGCTGTCGCTCTACCAACTGAGCTACTCCCGCAAAATACTGTTGCACTTACGCTATCTAGTGGGGAAAGAAGGATTCGAACCTCCGTAGACGTAAGTCAGCAGATTTACAGTCTGCCCCATTTGGCCGCTCTGGTATTTCCCCAGATTTTTAAGCTTACATTTTCATATAAACTCTTAGCACGTAAGTGCTACGAGCCACCAGTCGGGATCGAACCAACGACCTACTGATTACAAATCAGTTGCTCTACCAGCTGAGCTATGGTGGCATGTTTTAGAACGTAAAAACAACGCTGTTCCGTTGTTCTTTTCCTTAAAGGACTGCAAAAATAGTACTTTATTTTGCATTTTCAAATCATAATTGAAAAAATATTTAAGAATTTTTGATTTTTTATTCATCCCCGCCCTACTTAATCTCCCAACTTCGTTTATTTTTGCAACTCTTTCTTATTGTAATGAATCGTAAATATTTTAAACCTATAGCCATCGCAGCTGTTGCTCTAATTGCTTTCTTCACGCTGTGGCGAAATATGAACCATACCTCTAATTGGAAACCCGACCTTTTTGCCCTCAAAAATCCAAACGATATAACTAAATTCGTTTTTACCCCTAATAACGACAAAAAAACGTCCCTCCAATTTCAAAAAATAGATGGCGTTTGGTTTGTAATTAATAATACGGATAAGTTCGTGGCCGATACCAGTAGCATTAACTTATTGCTCAATTGGGCTATGCCTAAACTCAAAATTAAAAGACCTACTTCCGACGAAGAAAAGAAATTCGCTACCAGAGCACTTACTATTGACGGCACAAAAGCTACCTTTTATAAAGACAACGAACCAGTTCATACCATATATATTGGGAACTCTACCCAAGCCAACGACGCTACTTATATGTTTTATCCAGAAACCGATAGACCCTGCGTTGTTGAAATCCCAGGCTTTCAAGGTTATGTTACCCCCTACTTTAATAACGATATCAATTCATGGCGCACTCCATACCTTATTAACGAAGAACCTTCAAACATCGAAAAACTATCTGTATTTTACCCATTTAACCCAACTGAATCATTTTCTATTCTTCAGCAAAATGATGAACTTACCTTGTTGAGTTCACAAAACAAATCTGTCAATGCCAAACGTGGTTTAATTGCAGGTTACTTATTGCTGTGTAAAGATTTTGCCAGAGAAGCTGGTCAAGTTGCAGGTATTAACTCCGATTTATTAAAAAGAGATACCATATTAAAGAGTACCCCATATGTACTTTTTACATATACCCTGAAAAGTAAAAAACAAATCGTTATTCAAGCATATCCGCTGCCAAACAGCGCAGAACCAATATCGATGCAGGCCAATAGAGAGACGGCAAAAACCATTTCTACAGAATTGTATTGGGTGAAAGCATCCAACGATCCTTTGATTTGGATGGCACAAGATGTAATTTTGAAGAACCGTTTGAAAAAATTGTCTGACTTTTTACAATAAAACAAAGTGAGTTTTAAAATAATAGGGGCCATCATTGGCTATATGTCTAGCGGCGGTATAGGTGCCGTGATTGGTTTTTTAATCGGATTTTACGTTGATTATATTTCAAATGGAGAATCAGAAAAAGCTCCTCGTAATGAGTCAAATCAATACAGCAGCAATCAATCTTATCAAAGTCATCCTGCCGACTTTAAAAATTCTCTACTCATTCTAATAGCTGCCGTCATGCGCGCCGACGGTGTAACACTCAAAAGCGAACTCGACATGGTAAAAGCCATGCTGTTGCGCACATATGGCGAAGCGGAAACAAAAGTGCTCCTTCTTCGTTTGAGGGACTATTTACAGCAAAACCACAATTTAACTGAAGTATGTAGGAATTTAAGAAATAGAATGAGTTATAGCCCTAGGCTTGAACTGGTTCATATCCTATTCAGAATATCTCGCGCCGATGGTGACATTTCTAGGGCTGAATTATCCCTCATCGATCAAGTGGCTTCTCAATTGGGAATTAGTACTCCAGATTATTTATCATTGAAAGCCATGTTTGTAACATCGGCCGATTCTGATTATAAAATATTAGATGTAAGTCAGTCTGCTACAGAAGAAGAAGTTAAAAAGGCTTACAGAAAATTGGCAATGCGGTTCCATCCCGATCGATTGAGAGACTTAACGGAAAGTGAGAAAAAACAAGCCGAAGAAAAATTCCATAGGGTTCAAGCAGCTTACGAAAATATCAAAAAGAAAAACGGCTGGTAATGATTCGTGTTCACATAGCCCTCTTTTTTGTTTCACTACTTTACGCAATTTTATTTTCATGGGCAGGTCAAATCATGCCCAATCATTTATCAGCTGAAGCATTTGTATTTTTAAGAATTGCATTTGCCACTTCCCTATTCCATTTAATCGCCCTGTTTCAAAAAACAGATAATGTAAATTGGAAGTTGCATTTGAAGGAGTTTGCCATTTGTGGATTTTTTGGTACATCGGCCAATATGTTTTTATTTTTTAAGGGACTTGAAAGCACCTACCCAATTAACGGTGCAATTTTAATGTTATTCACTCCCTTATTTGTTGCCATCTTCGATCATTTTCGGGTGAAGAAATTGCCGAACATTCCTTTTGCAATTGGATTTATAGTTGCAGCCATTGCTTCATTTTTACTCATTGCCGGAAAAGGAGCTAAATTTTCAGACAAAACCATGTTGGGCGATTTCTGGGTTGCCATCAATGCAATTCTTTATGCCGTTTATTTAGTAAGGGTTAAAAAACTAACTGCCGTTTATAGTCCCATTACCGTAAACCGTTGGACATTCACCTTTGGACTACTTTACATAACACCCATTGGCTTACTTCCATTATTGAATGTTCATTTTACAACCATCCCTCAAGATATTTGGTATAAAATATTTTACATACTCATTTTCACAAGTTTCTTGGTGTATTTATTAAATGCATACAGTGTAAAAAAAGCAGGTCCTACGTTGGCCGGGTTATACATTTATTTGCAACCCTTATTGGCAACCATCATTGCATTTGTTTTAAAAACAGATCATATTTCGTGGTACAAAATTTCACTCATTTGTGCAGTATTGATAGGCGTCTTTACCGCTACGAGATTTACCCCAAAAGGCAAATCTTAAAGTAGATAATCCATATAAACTTATAATTTTTTCGTATATTTGCAGTAATTATGCGTACTGAAAAAGCAAATGCTTTAATTGAAAAAGCCATCACAATTGTAGAAAAAGACGGAATCGTTGCTGACAAAATTATTTCTTTGTTGCAAGATGCAAGAGAATTTGCCTTGAAAGAGGAAGATCCTTTGGTTTCACGTGCACTTCGTTTGGCTTGGCAGCATCTAGAAGCAAATGATTCTTTTGCCATTGATTTGGCTGAAGATATTGAAGATGAAACTGAAAACTTCATCTATTTCTTAAGTTTATGTGCAAAATGTGAAAACGAAATCAACCGCACTGAACTCAGAGAAATGACGAACAACATGCAAGCCTCCGCTTAATTTGTCAACGTCCAGATTTCATATTGGCGTTTTATTGCTACTGGTTTTCATAACCGTGCAATTCAATAGCCTGCATCTGCACGCCCATACCTCAGCACCTCACAAACATACAATTTCCGCAAAAAATGCAAATCATTCTGTGAAAGAAATTTGTACAATTTGCGATTTTCAATACGCCCCAGTTCTTCTTGCACCCACTTTTAAATCTCAAATTCACACCACAAACCTATTTCTAGGCTGGGCGAATTATTTTGTGCAAGAAGGACAAATTTCTCTATCACAACCCAACAACAAAGCTCCCCCGTTCTTTTCTTGATCTCGGCAATTTCCGCATCTGCGGTCATTTAAAAATCAAGAATTATGAACAAAAAACACATTTCCCTCCTAGGGATTTTCATATTGCATATATCTGTTGCGGTGGCTCAAAAGAAACCGTGCAACTTTCGTTTGGATATAAATATTACCCAAAACGAAAAACCAGTAATCAATGCAGAAGTCTTCCTTGAGAAAGAACACCGCCTAGAGCATTCCAATGAATTCGGACAAGTTCACTTTGAAAAACTATGTGATTCATTGGTTGAAATTGAAATTCAAACACCAATTGTACATGAGCATTATCAGCTAAACATTGCCAAACCCATTCCATATGAAATTGTTTTAACCACAAATCCACATGAGAATTCAGTAATTATTCAGGTTCCAAATGTCCAGCCCAGTATGATTGCAAATACTGAATCCAAATCCATTCAATCGTTTGCCGCTGCCATTCAGAATATTCCTAACATTCAATTAATCACCACGGGAAGAACCATCTCCAAACCAATTCTCCAAGGAATGGTAGGATTAAGGGTTCCTATTTTAATGGATGGGATGCGATTACAAGGACAAAGTTGGGGTTTAGATCATTCCCCAGAGTTAGGCGCAACAGGAACAGAAAGAATTACTTTGATTCGGGGCGTAGATGCCATTGCAGAATCATCAGACGCTTGGGGTGGTGTTATTTCCGTTGAAAATCAGCATTCCTTTCAACAACATGAAGTTGATAGTAAACAGAGACTTTCATTCCAAACGAACGGAGGTGTGATGCAGGCAAATGGAATCATACAATTCGGTCAAAGTCCCTCAAAAAAAATAGAGAAAAACTCAGGCAAAAGCAACGGCACTTACATCAAATACTTGGCCCAAGTTTCAAGAGATTACGCAACGCCATTGGGTATTTTGGCAAATACAGCATCTCAAGAACTGATGATTGCCGGCGGCCAAACCATTCACTTAAAACTAGGATCACTGAAATTTCACACTGGATTTTACCAATTTGAGTCTGGAATTTACCTCGGCAGCCACATTGGAAATTTAACCGATCTTCAACAGGCCTTGAATAGTGAAAAACCACTGAGAACCATTGAAAACCCGAGTTACAATATTGAAAAACCGCGACAAGAAACACAACAATTTCATGTTCAAAGCGAATGGTCGTCACACAAACCAAGCGGAGTGAAAGTTCAACTCAATTATCAGCAGAACTTACGTCAAGAATACGATCCACACCGAAATCCAACCATCAATTTCCCTCAACTCGATATTTTCCAACAAAGTACTTCATTGAAAATTGAGAAACCATTAATATTCCAGTATTTCAATATGAAAAATGGCATTCAATTCACCTATCAAAACCAAACATTTGGTGGGTATTATTTTATACCGGAATACCAATCCGCTCAAGAATCTGTCTATTCTAAACTTGAAGTAAAACAAAATAACCACGAAACGCAACATGCATTTGTTGGACGCATTGACCTTATTCAAAGAACTGGAAATCATTGGTTTCATAATTACAAAAGCAAATTCAACGATAATATTTATGGTTTTTCTGGGGGATATTCTTTGACGTGGAAAACAACGCGTATTGACTTTTTGCAAATTTGGCGGGCACCCGGCTTAAATGAACTTTACAGCAAAGGCGTACATCACGGAAGTGCATCCTACGAAGAAGGGAATCCCAACTTAAAACCAGAAAGTGGTCAAAAAATCAACCTAAGTTTCGAATATTTAATTTATCCAAGTAAACCAATTTCGAGTTACAACACAAAACTTGGTGGATTTTGCAAAATTATTTTTAATGGTTTTTCGCAATTATCGCAAAACTTCATTCACTTATTTCCATTGCCACAACCCATTCTTACGGTAAGAGGGGCATTCCCCGCTTTCGAGTATAGGCAATTGCCCACGTTTTATGCAGGAGCTGAATTGGTTTTAGAATCTTCATGGCAATTTAAAAATAGACGAAAAATTCAGTTCATTTCAAAAGGCAATATTTTGTACGCTTCAATTTTGTCGAATCATAATTATCCTCCCCTAATTCCTTGTCCCTCCTTGAACAATACCCTAGATTTTGTAGGACAACAATTTACGCTTTCTATCAATCATAAAGTTCAATTTAAGCAACCTTTTTACACTGCGGGAACTGATTTTTCTCAACCACCCCCAACATTTCAACTTTGGGGATTGAGTGTGAAACTTCCAAAATTTGGGAAATCTAAATCTTTTTCGTTGATTTTGAGCGTTGATAATTTATTAAATACTGTTTACCGCGACTATTTAGATCGGTTTCGATATTTCACACCCATGCCTGGAAGAAATATGGGCATACAGTTAATTTACCACTTCCATCACCACAACAAACATTCCGACATACAAGAAATTAAATCAGACAAAATATGAAAACACAATCAAAAATCACAATGCTCGCTATGGCATTACTCATCGGCTCAATGGCTTTTCAAAGCTGCGAAAAACACGACGACAATCACCAACACACAGATGAAGGCGAACTCATCACCAAGGTTGAAATATTGCTTATTGATACCATATCGAAAGATACGCTATTCACATTGTGGAGCGACATGGATGGCATTGGTGGAAACAATCCCAACATGCCCGACACGTTGAACCTTAAACAAGGCAAAACGTATGTTGGACTTACTAGGTTTTACACCAACCACGATGCAATCTCGTTTCACGACATCAATCAAGAAATCAAAGATGAAGGAGAAAATCACCTTTTGTGCTTTGATGTAAATTCAATGACGATGCCTCCCAACGCAGGTATAACAATTACTAGAGCCGATAAAGATAAAAATGGCTTAGAAATAGGATTGGAAACCATGTGGAAAATGAACCGGACAGATATCGGTTCTGTAAAGGTGCGATTAAAGCACCAACCGGGTATCAAAAACGGAAATTGCGACCCAGGCGAAACCGATGTAGAAGTTGATTTCCCCTTTGTAATTACCAATTAATTCAATTGTCAAACAACTCTCCAAACGAGGAATTCTGCGAATATCTAAACTTTTTCGTACCTTTGTAATATGTCGGATGCTATGTCACTAAAACTTACAGCACTAACTGCTCTTCACGAGTCTTTAGGTGCTAAAATGGTTCCTTTTGCGGGATATAATATGCCTGTTTTATACACCAATTTGATTCAAGAACATTTGGCTGTGAGAAACAGCATGGGTGTGTTTGATGTGAGCCACATGGGTGAAGTTTATATTACTGGTCCTAAGGCTTATGATTTGGTTGAGTACATCACTTCTAACGATGTAAGCAGCTTGTACGATGGCCGCATTCAATATTCTTGTATGCCAAACGACCAAGGTGGTATCGTAGATGATTTATTGGTTTACAAATACAACCAAGAAAAGTTTTTATTGGTTATCAATGCATCTAACATTGAAAAAGATTTGGCTTGGATTAACAAAAACAACGAAAATTTTGGAGCTACAGTAAACAATGTAAGCGACGACTTTTCTTTATTGGCAATTCAAGGTCCAAATGCAATCAAAGCATTACAAAAATTAACAGATGTAAACTTATCTGATATTCCTTACTATCATTTTGTTGAGGGACAATTGGCTGGTTTAAATATTATCATTTCGAATACGGGTTATACGGGTGCCGGTGGATTTGAGTTATACAGCCAAAATGGCGATGCTCAAAAACTTTGGGATGCTGTTTTTGAAGCGGGTGCAGAATTCGACATTATTCCTGTTGGATTGGGTGCGCGTGACACACTCCGTTTGGAAAAAGGTTTCTGCTTATATGGCCACGACATTGACGATGCAACTTCTCCTATTGAAGCTGGATTGGGTTGGATTACCAAATTCAATCATCCATTTACAATGAGCGAGCATCACTTGGCGATCAAAGAAAACAAACCAACTAAGAAATTGGTAGGTTTCACTTTGGTTGACAGAGGTATTCCACGTCAGCACTACCCTATTTGCACAGCAGATGGCACTGTAATTGGTGAAGTTACAAGCGGAACAATGAGTCCTTCATTAAATAAAGCAATCGGTTTGGGTTATGTAGCTTCGGCGCATGCTGCAACTGGAAGTGAAATTTACATCGAAGTAAGAGGCAAACTATTGAAAGCTGAAGTTTGCAAAATCCCTTTTTTATAAAAAATTAAAAATCTAAATATGAAAAGGCATTCCAATTGGAATGCCTTTTTTTGTAGGTGTTAAGGTTGACTGTAATTCGTGCGTTGACATTGCTGCGCAAGCTGACGCCTTCGGCTGTTGACGCCTTTGGCTGTTGACGCCTTTAGCTGTTTACTGCTTCGCAGGGTTTACACCTACGGTAGTTTACGCCTTTGGCTATTTACGTTTCACTGTTTATTTCTAACAAAAAAATGAGTGAATTCAAAATCAACCTTTATAAACGCTTATAAACTTTTATAAACCCTTATAAACCTTCCAATTACCTAACCTTCATGCCTCAACGCCTCAATCGGGTCAAGCTTTGATGCTTTGTTTGCAGGATAAAGTCCAGCCAAAAGGCCAACGATGATACAAACCACAAAGGCCATAATGATCCAGGCCCAGGGAGCAATGAATCCGCTGCCCAACCCCAAAGCTACCAGGTTACCCAATAGCAAGCCGAGAATAATTCCCCCAATACCGCCAAGCTGACAAATAATGATGGCTTCAATTAAAAATTGATTGCGGATATTGATAGAGGTAGCGCCTAAAGCTTTTCGCAAACCGATTTCACGGGTACGTTCGGTAACCGAAACAAGCATGATATTCATCAAACTCACTGCGGCACCCAATAATGTAATGATACCAATCAGTGTTCCTACGCCAGAAACCATGGCCATGTTTTCTTTGGCGTCTTTTGCCAAGGCATCACTTTTTACAATTGAGAAGTCATCGGTATCTGCCGGTTTAAGGAGTCTTATTCTTCGCATTAAGGTATACGATTCATTCATTTCATCATCGAGGTCTTGAACATTGTCAACCTGAATGGTAATGGTACAATTGTCGGTTACCGACGCAAATGATTGTCGGGCATTGTGAATGGGAATATACACCAACCTATCTCCGCCAGACATTCCCATACTCGAACCTTTTTTCTTTAATTCACCAACCACTTTAAATGGCTTTCCGTCAATAGAAATAATTGAGCCGATACTTCTTCCAGGCGCATCTGAACCTTTAAACAAATCATTTCGAATGTCGTACCCAATAATTGCAAGTGGCAAATTCATTCGAATATCATTGGGGGTAAAATTTCTACCTGCGTCTATTTCGTAATTTGAAGTTTTCAAATAATCTTCTTCAATTCCTATTACTTTTACATTGGGATTGGTTTCCAAATGATTGCATTTTACTTTGCTATTGAAGGAGGCATTTAGCGCAATTGAAACAGGAAGTTTATTTCCAAAGTAATTTTCAAATTGATGCGCTTGATCGTAATGAATATTTGGGAAATCTGCCGGGACGCCAAAACGTTCAACCCTAAGTCGGTTGCTTATGGTAAAACTTTGAGAGCCCATTCGGCTCATTGTTTTGGAAATGGCATTGTTCATGGCATCAATGGAAGTTAAAATTCCCACCAACGCTGTTATACCAATTGCAATAATAGAGGATGTAATTACCGCCCTTAATCGATGTGATTTTAGAGACCCAATTCCTTGGCGGATATTTTCAATAAAAAGAGACAATTTTCAGAATTAGGAATCGGAGAAATTCAATTTGAATTATGAAGAAAACGATTGCCCACAACCACAGGTTGAGGAAGCATTTGGATTGTTAAAAGAGAATCCACGATTTGCCAATCCATTTTCCCAATCAATTTCCATTCCGATAACGTACATAACATGAGCTTTGTTCATTACAACTGGAATTCCGTCAAGAGAATACAAATTATCACCTTCTTCTTTTTTATCAAAGGCTAGCAAATAACTCATTCCTGAACATCCACCGCCTTTAACACCAATGCGTAAAACGGCATCATCTTTCAATTCTAAATTATCATTCAAACGATGCAATTCCTCCAAGGCAGAATTTGTAAATCCAATTGGTGGTTTTTCTAGAGCTACAGGGGTTTCAATAGTTGCATTTTCCATATTACAAATTTAGCGAAAATCTTCTATAAGTGGTTGTTTTCAATATAGACTTGTCGGACAAAGCCATTATCTTTGTCGAAAAGTTTATGAAAAATCCGGAAATCTTTAACTATATACTGTATGCAACCAGTTTCATACTGGCAATAAACATAATCATTATAATGTTTGCAAAGTCAATGTTTAAGGCTCAAACCCAAACCATTATTCAAATGGTTAAGATTGAGTCCCTCAAAAACAACAATGAAGCTTTGGGCAAATTGAAACTACAGGCATATGAAAGATTGTCAATCCTTTTGGAGAGAACGAGTATACCTACCCTCATTCAAACTTTTGGCAATCCGAATACCACACCTGCTGAATTTAAAATTTTGGCTATGAAGGCAATTCAAGAAGAGTTCAATTATAATTTATCGCAACAAGTTTATGTGAGTGAACAAACTTGGAATATGATAAAGATAGTGAAAGAACAAACCATGATTATGTTGCAACAAGTAGAACGCACAGTAGATCCTAATGGAACTGCAAGCGATTATTGCGTTGCATTAATAAATGCGTTACAAGAAAAAGGCGAAATCCCTCATGAAAAAGGTTTGCGTATGATTAAAAACGAAATTGAACTTATTTTTGGTTGAGATGAAAAAGACTAGCAGCGGAATTGAAATAAAAGAAATTTACAATAATCCTTCTGGGATGGCTGAAAATGCCGGAGAATTTCCATTTACAAGGGGAGTTAGAAAGGACATGTACCGCGGCAGATTGTGGACGATGCGTCAATACGCTGGTTTCAGCACTGCCGAAGAAAGCAATACCCGATATCACTATTTACTGAACCAAGGAACTACAGGATTGTCTGTGGCGTTTGATTTACCAACGCAAATTGGTTACGACAGTGATCATGCAATGAGCGAAGGCGAAGTTGGGAAAGTGGGAGTTGCCATTGATTCTTTGGAGGACATGGAATTGCTTTTCAAAGGAATTACCCTTGAAAATGTAACCACCAGTATGACCATTAATGCAACTGCAAGCACTTTGTTGGCGATGTATGTGGCTTTAGCAAAGAAGCAGAACGCCGATTTAACAAAAGTGGGTGGAACCATTCAAAACGATATATTAAAGGAATACGCCGCGAGAGGTACATATATATATCCGGTTAGACCAAGCATGAGAATCATTACTGACATTTTTGAATGGTGCAGTAAGGAATTACCACGTTGGAATACCATTAGTATTAGTGGTTATCATATTCGTGAAGCTGGAAGTACGGCAGCACAAGAATTGGCATTTACCTTGGCAAACGGAAAAGCGTATGTAGAAAGTGCTTTGGCAAAAGGATTAGACATTGATGTATTTGGAAAAAGACTTTCGTTTTTCTTCAATGCACACAACGATTTCTTTGAAGAAATTGCAAAATTCAGGGCGGCGAGAAGAATTTGGGCCAATACCATGAAAAATCTTGGCGCCAAATCTAACGAGGCAATGATGTTGCGTTTCCACACCCAAACGGGTGGCTCTACGCTTACCGCTCAACAACCAGAGAATAATATTAGCAGGGTTACCATTCAAGCCATGGCAGCAGTTTTGGGTGGAACTCAAAGTTTACACACCAACGGTTTTGACGAAGCATTGAATTTACCTACTGAAAAAGCGGCAAGAACTGCATTGAGAACCCAACAAATAATTGGATTTGAAAGTGGAATTGCAAATACTGTTGATCCTCTTGGGGGAAGTTACTTCGTTGAAGAACTCACCAATGCGATTGAAGCGGAGGCTTTGAAATTGATGGAGCAGATTTCAGAAATGGGTGGCGCAGTTTCTGCTGTTGAAAATGGATGGATACAAGATCAAATTGCAAACAGCAGTTATATTTATCAAAAAGAAGTTGAAAAGAAAGAATCTATTGTTGTTGGTGTGAATCAATTTCAGGTTGAGGAATTGGCTTCACCTCCAAGCTTTAAAATCAATGACAGTATCAGGGATACCCAAACTCAAAAAATCAATCAACTTAAGGCGAAAAGAAACAATAACGAGGTAAGTGAATCGTTGGAAAAACTTAAAGCTGCTTGCTCAAGCCCCGACAATTTAATGCCTTATATATTGGACGCTGTTGAGCAATATGCCACCCTTGGCGAAATTGCAGATATTTTACGCAGTGAATTCGGTGAATTTGCCTAGTTTTTTATAAATAAACCCTACCATTTACAAAAAAAATATCCTACTTACGAAAAAAATAATTAAAAAACAAGTAAAAAAAATTAGCAAATTGTGAATTAATTGTTTTTCTTTACAAAATGGAATACAATATCAATCAGTTATTGGATTTCAATAAGTTAACTACACTTTATTAACAACTTAAATTACAACTAGAGGAAAAAAATGAATTATGGAAAAAAAGGCACATGAAATAATTTGGCAAGACTGCTTAAAAATTTTTAAAGACAACGTTAACCCACAAAGTTTCAAGACTTGGTTTGAACCTATCAAGCCAGTTAAAATGTCTAATAAAGTACTCACAATTCAAGTACCAAGCCAATTTTTCTATGAATGGCTTGAAGAACATTATGTTCAACTTTTACACAAGACTTTAAAAAAGATTATTGGACCAACGGCTAAACTAGAATATAACATCATTGTTGAAACCGCTTCAGGTATAGATCAACAGCCGTTTACTATCAATTTACCTACGGGTAACTCTTCAAAACAAGTGAATAATGAATTGGGAATGCCTATTAATTTAGATTCTCCAATTAAAAATCCATTCATTATTCCTGGATTGAAACGCATGAATATTGATAGCCAACTGAACCCACGTTACACTTTCGACAACTTCGTTGAAGGCGATTGCAACAAACTTGCAAGAAACGCTGGATTGGCAATTGCACAAAAACCAGGAGGGACTGCCTTTAACCCTTTGATGGTATTTGGTGGTTGCGGATTGGGTAAAACCCACTTGGCTCATGCAATTGGTAATTTAATCAAACAAACACACAAACAAAAAGTAGTTGTATTTGTAAGTGCTGAAAAATTCATCAATCAATTTATTGATTCAGCAAAACAAGGAAACAACAACCAATTTGTTAATTTTTATCAATATTTAGACGTATTAATCGTTGACGATGTTCAATTCTTTGCGAAAAAAGAAAGAACTCAGGAAGTTTTCTTCCAAATTTTCAACCACTTACATCAAAATGGAAAACAAATTATCTTAACCTGCGATCGTCCTCCAAAAGATTTGAAAAATATGGATGAGCGTTTGTTAAGTCGTTTCAAATGGGGATTGTCTGCCGATCTTAACGGTCCAGACTTCGATACCCGTGTTTCTATCCTAGAAAACAAAATGTACCAAGATGGAATTACGTTACACAAAGACGTAGTTGAATACTTGGCGCATAACATCGATACCAACGTGAGAGAACTTGAAGGTGCACTAATTTCATTATTGGCACAAGGTTCTTTAACTAGAAAACAATTAGACCTTAACCTTGCGAAACAAATCGTGAAGAATTTTGTGAAAAATTCAACCCGTGAAATCAGCATTGACTATATTCAAAAATTGGTTTGCGACTTCTACAACATTCCTGTAGAAGCAGTTAAATCTAAAACTAGAAAGCGTGAAATTGTACAAGCACGTCAAATTGCTATGTACTTCACTAAAGATCTTACCAAGGCTTCTTTAAAGAACATCGGTATTTTCTTTGGGGGACGTGATCACAGTACCGTAATTCATGCTTGTCAAACCGTAAACGACCTTATCGAAACAGATAAAAAGTTCCGTCACGACGTTGAAGAAATTGAAAAACGTATCAAAATCAATACATTCTAAGAATAACCTCATAAATGTGAAAAGGCTCCCAGTGGGAGCCTTTTTTATGCAAAAACGAAATCGCATCTTTGATGCATCAATATTAATTATGTTTCGTTTTTATAAATCTTTCAAATACGCCCTCAACGGAGTAATTCTACTCACTAGAACTGAGCGAAATTTCCAAATCATTCTAGTATGCATGGTTTTAACATTAATCACGGGATTTGGATTGGGCTACTTCGGGCAACACCTAACCCGTTTTGAATGGGCAATTCTGTGGCTTGCCATTGGCTTAATGTTGGTTTCTGAGGGATTGAATACAGCGTTAGAAAAAGCTTTAGACACCTTGCACCCAGATTTACATGTGGGAGTGGGTCAATCCAAAGACATTGCCGCAGGAGCCACATTCTGCGCCAGCGCCGTTTCAATCATCGTAGGGCTTTATATTTTACTTCCCCACATCATCGCCGCTTTCACACTGTAGGGCTTTGCTGAAAAAGCCAATTTATTAGCAACAAATAAATTTCTAAATATGATTTTGATTAAA
>CANKVM010000037.1 GCA_947487175.1 Flavobacteriales bacterium
ATAAAGGGGCATCTAGATTCATGGCGCCAAATCCAACCGAAAAAGCTATTTTATATTATACGTTAACAAAGAATATCCTTCAATAAAATCAAGACGCGAAAAGAAGGAATCTGAGAATTCAAAAAATCCAAACGCACTGATCTATCCTTCAAAAGATTCAATTCTCGCGGAAGCACAAGAAGTAATGCCCAAATTGTTTGTTTCGGTTTATAACAACGGCAATGAAAAATCACAAATAAAGAATTTACAAAACACTTTGGTTGCCCGTTGGTCAATTCCAGCTTCAAAAGGTTGGGGTAAAACAGAATGGAATATGAAATATTCAATTCAGCCAGTAATTTTAAAAACAGATGAAAAAATTGAAACCAATTGGGGGCCTTATGTAAATCCCGGAACATATACCATTGTTATTGAGGAATTCCAAAAAGGGAAATACACATCAATTAGCACACCCGTTGAACAGGTTGTTGAGTATTTATATGAACCAACAATTCCATTTGATAAAAACAGAGATGAAAAAATTGCTAAAATGGGTCAAGTAAGAACCATGTTGGAAAAATCCGAAAACAAATTGGCTATGCTAAAAAGTGGCTTCAACGCCATTCAACAAAATATTGTGCATTATGGTAATTCAGGTGGTCAATATGTATTTTATGAAACATTTCAGAAAGAATTGAATTCATTAAATATAGATTATAATGGGAATCCAGCTTTGGCAACGAAGGAATTCGAAACCGAAGAGGGTATTGCATCTAAATTCTGGAATGCCTACTATCAAAGTATGGATGCTTTGAATGCCCCAACAGAAACGCATTATCAAGTATTTTCAGATGTTGAAAAACACATCATGCGCAATAATGAAAAAATGGAATTACTTAAAAATAAATATTTAGAATTTAAGAATTCGCAAACAAATGGTAGTGAAATGCCATTGATGTGGTAATTATATAAAACACAGTTACGAAAAAGGCTCTAATTTATAGAGCCTTTTTTTTACTTTAATTCTATTTGAGGAATATTTATTCCCAACTGCCTGAGTCGTTCTCTGTCTCTTTCAAGAGTAATTTTAATTTGAAACAATTTTTCTTTAATTTTCTTTTTGAAATTTTGCTTGGTGTATCGAATATGAAGAACATTCGAAGTAAAGCCAGAAATTTTACGCGTCATGAGGTGTCTTTGTGGTTTCTTAAAGTATCTTGGGCAAATATTGAAGTATGCAAAACAAAGAAGGATATGAGAAGACTTGATTTTAAATATTTCATTCGTCAAAGGTAAGGTTGGTTTTAGTCAAAAAAAAAGAGGCTACAATTGCAGCCTCTTTTTCTATGGAAAATAAAATTATTTATTTCTTTTTGTTTTTGCAACAAGCATCACCTTTAGAACAAGGTTTGTCGTTGTCTTCGTCGCAAACTGCTTCACCAGAACATTCTTCATGTTTTTTAGACATTCCTTTGCAACAATCTTTTTCATCTCTTGTGCAAGCACCAGCAATGAATTTGCCATCTTTACCATAATGTGCCATGCAAACTGCTTTTTCAGTTGCATCACAACCCATGCTATCGCACATTGCAGCACATTGTTCTTTTGTCATTGTAGCGCATTTGCTCATATCGCATTTGCCCATTTCTTTGCAATGATCAGCAGACATTTCAGTACATTGACCTTGTTTTTTAACTGGTTCACCAAAAGTTTTACCAGCAATAAAAGGAGCAATAACCAAAGAAACGATAGACATTAATTTTATTAAGATATTCATTGAAGGACCAGATGTGTCTTTGAAAGGATCACCAACGGTATCACCCGTAACTGAAGCTTTGTGTGGTTCAGATTTTTTGTAATAAGTTTCACCATCAATAACAACACCTTTTTCAAATGATTTTTTAGCATTGTCCCACGCTCCACCTGCATTTGATTGGAAAATACCCATCAATACACCAGAAACTGTAACACCAGCCAAAAGACCACCCAATACTTCAGGGCCGAAAATGAAACCAACAATTAACGGAGTAATTAAAGCAATTGCACCTGGCATCATCATCTCGCGGAGAGAAGCTTTTGTAGAAATGGCTACACATTTTTCATATTCTGGTTGCGCGGTGTATTCCATAATTCCAGGAATTTCACGAAATTGGCGACGAACTTCGTTTACCATTTCCATTGCAGCCTTACCAACAGCTTGAATGCACAATGCTGAGAAAATAAATGGAATCATTCCACCTACAAATAATCCAGCCAAAACTGGAGCTTTGTAAATGTCAATTTGATCAATACCTGCAATACCTACAAATGCAGCGAATAAAGCCAATGAAGTTAATGCAGCTGAAGCAATGGCAAATCCTTTACCAGTTGCAGCAGTTGTATTTCCTACAGCATCTAAATTATCTGTACGCTCACGAACTTCAGGAGGCAATTGACTCATTTCAGCAATACCACCTGCATTGTCTGCAATTGGTCCAAATGCATCAATTGCCAATTGCATAGCAGTTGTTGCCATCATACCCGCAGCAGCAATAGCAACACCATATAATCCTGCAAAATAATAAGAAGCCATTATACCACCAGCCAATGTTAAAATTGGAATAACGGTAGATTTCATACCAACTGACAAACCAGCAATAATGTTTGTAGCGTGGCCTGTAGAAGATTGTTGAATAATTGAATTTACCGGTGCTTTACCCATTGCAGTATAGTACTCAGTAACAATACTCATGATTGCACCAACAACTGTTCCAACTGCAATAGCGTAGAACACGTTTAATTTGGTAAATTCATAACCACGAATAGATAATGTATCTGGTAACATCCAGTTTACGATAAAATAAGAAGCAATTACAGTCAATATCATTGATGACCAGTTCCCTAAATTTAAAGCACTTTGAACATTTGATTTATCGTCTTTAATTGTAACAAACCAAGTTCCTACAATAGAGAATAAAATACCCAAACCGCAAATTACCATTGGCAATAGGATAGGAGACATTCCACCAAAGTTATCTACTGCAACAATTTCTTGTCCCAATACCATAGTTGCCAAAATAGTAGCAACATAAGAACCGAATAAATCGGCACCCATACCAGCAACGTCACCAACATTGTCACCAACGTTATCTGCAATAGTAGCTGGGTTACGAACATCATCTTCAGGTATACCCGCTTCAACTTTACCTACTAAATCTGCTCCTACGTCAGCAGCTTTGGTATAAATACCACCACCAACACGGGCAAATAAAGCAATTGATTCTGCACCTAAAGAAAAACCTGTCAATACTTCAATTGAAGTTTTAACTGTATCTTCACCTAAGCCACTAAAAATAGATAAGAATGCTATAAATAAACCTCCAAGACCTAAAACAGCCAAACCAGCTACACCCAATCCCATTACAGTACCACCTGTAAATGAAACTTTTAATGCTTGTTTTAAACTTGTTCTAGCTGCTTGCGTAGTTCTTACGTTTGCTTTGGTTGCAACTCTCATTCCAATGTAACCTGCAGTTGCTGAGAATACAGCACCAATTACAAAGGCAATTGCGATAATCCAACTTGAATGAATTGGTTTACCGTTTACTTCATGGATAGTTCCAGAGTAAGCCAATAATACCGTTGCGAAAAGAACAAATACACTAAGTACTTTCCATTCTGCTTTTAAAAACGCCATTGCACCTTTGGCAATGTAGTCTGCCAAGCGTTGCATGTTTTCATCGCCAGCGTCTTGTTTACTAACCCATGCACTTTTAATTGCCATAACTATCAAGCTGACAACTCCAAGAGCGGGAATAAGATAAAGAATTATGTCTTTCATATGTTTTTCTAAATGAATTTAGGGGCGCAAAAATAATTAATCTTTGTTAGTTAATCACACTTTTTTTTGTGAATTGATATATTTAAAGTATAAATGGTCTATTTCCCATTCATGAAAACCACAGGGATTGTACTTGATTTATTCCCATTATTTACTTTTATAAACCCTAATCCGTTGTATAATTGATTGATTGATAGATTTAAAGATCCAATTTCATTCGCTTTAATATTTTTGTATTTTGCGATTTCTTGTCCTAAATTATTTAACAATTCAATATCAATAACGTCACCTTGCTTTAAGCCTGAAATGGAAAATTCATTTGCAATAGGATTAGGTGAAATGGTAACTTTATTCAATTCAATTGCATTAGTTTGGTTAACATGATTAATTGACCCCATATTCAACATACTTTGATTTATATATGTTCCAGATCCAGTAGTTTCTAATTTCACTGACGTAACACCATATATATAGTTGCCACTTGACCAATTGCAATCGTCGGTAAAAAAAGTATCAGTCGTATTCGATGATGTGCCACATTTTGTTCTTGCCAAGGTAATTTCATAATTGGAAGTATCTATACGATAGATATTATAAGACTCTGCTTCAGACGATTTGTTCCAATTTAATTGAATCGTTCCATTTTTGGAGGAAACAGTTAAGTTGGTAGGAGGTTTCACTGTATTCATGGTTAAAGAAGGATCGCCCATCAATGCAATGAACACTCCATTCCATGAACCGTTAAACTGCCCATTGAAATATTCTGTATAATTATTGATTGTGATTTTTGCACCATATCCAATATTCATTCCCAAACCCATGTGATGTAAATACCACTTTGGAATCCCACCCCAACAGGAAGCCAATGAGCCTGCAGCCAAAGCACCTCTCAATAAATTGTTTTTGGAATCCCAATCTCCAAAAAAACTTCCAGCCAACATGGTAAAACCATTTGAAAAGCTTCCACTTGAAGCAGCAAAAGTTGGCGTAGTACCAATGCCATTGCAAGAATTGTATGACCCCGCACCGCAACCATAGCTCCATAAGTAAGATGTCTTATTTTGCTCAGTAAAGTAATCTCTATTGTCAAATACACTGTCAATACCTACAAAACAAGGTAAATTGTGGTATCCTGTAGAAGCCAAGTTTAAACCTGCAAAGTTGTTGTCAATTAAAGCATGCTTTGTGAATTTCACATCACCATTTCTCCAAGAATGAACCCTATTCAAATAATCTCTAACCATTTGTGTATCGTTGCTAGAGAAATTGTCCATGTCAAACATATCAACCCTTCCAATTTCTAATTCAATATTGTTAGGTATGATTGATTGGTCAAATTTGCCATCTTTAGGAATATTGTGAAAACGTGATGAACCACCTGTAGTGCAATCAACTGTGTAATCTGTCCAAAATCCCTCAAAATCACCATAATAACAATCAGCAGGCCAAGCCCCGGTGTGATTTCCAGAGCCTTCAATGTGTCCATCTGGTGGCGGCCTATCTCCGTTAGTAGAAAAGTATCCTGAATAAGGTACCGGAACATGGCCAATTATATATAGTGTCTTTGGACGCAGTTTTAATGATTCAATTAAGTTCTTTAATTTGGTTTTAACCGCAGCAGGTTTTGAAGTTCTTTTCACGAACATGGCATTCACCTGCCAGCCTGTAGCAATTAGATCTTGTTTAAGTTGGGCTATTTCACTGCTCAATGCGCTGATATAACTACTATCAATCAATAAAACGATTCCGCCTTTTTTAATGGGGGCATCATATTTATTACCAGCGTATATATATCCTAAGGCGTCGGCACCAGTTCCATTGTTTTTAATAACTAAAAATTCTTTGTTTGTTGCACCTGTTTTATCATCATAGGTATTGGTGGAACCTGAAACACTCGTAATTTTGGCAAAATTAACATCTCCGAAATTTCTAGCATAAATATCAAATGTACCCGAGTAGGTTTCTTTTGGCCATTTGAGGGATATTGTAGATCCGCTCGTGGTGGCTTCAACTTGTACAACTTGGGTTTTTGCAACTTGAGCATTTAATTTAGAAATACTATAATTAACGGTCAAAAGCGTGCAAATTAGGAGTTTAAATGTGGCTTTTATATTTCTCATTTTAGGGCAATTTAAATGAAAAAATTTGAGTTTCTGAAATTTTGTTAGAATATTGTTTAATAATCTATGGAATAGAGCAATATTTGATTTATTTTCGCAGCAAATTGACGGATGAAAAAAATATTTTATTTGGTATTGGTATTTGGATTAAATATTGTTACCTCACAATTATTGGCTCAAGCAACTAAAAAAACAGCAAAGAAAACAGATGCTAATGAGGTAGTTGCGCCTCCTAAAGAATTAGCTCCTGCTGTTCAGATTTATTTTGATAACAATAAATTTGAAATCAAAAAAGAAGAAGCAAAAAAATTAAGCGTGTTGCTTGACCGTTTAAAATCAATGAAAGAATATCGTTTGGTATTGACTGGTCACACAGACAGCACGGGTAATGACGATTATAATATGGAACTTTCAAGAAATCGTGTTGATGAAGTTTTTGATTTTTTATCTGAAAATGACATTGAAGATGATTTCATGGAGAAAAAATATTTTGGACGTGCTAAACCACGCGAAAAGAATGAATCTGATGTAAACTTGAAGGCAAGAAACCGCCGTGTTGAAATCACAATCATTGAAAAACCAAAACCAATTATTAAACCTGTGGTTAAAGGTGATACTTGCGTAAGAGATACTACTGTTCCAATGGGTATGGGTATATCTGTAACCATGAACAAATGTGATTACATTAGAATGTGTAAAAGCAATCCTGGCAAATGTGTAAGCGTTCGCAAAACTTCAGACATTATGGAAATTATCAAAAGTGGCCATCCTTTGTCTTTAAAAGGCAATGAAGGTTTGATTTGGGCAGGTTTAATGGAATTCAAATTCCCAGGTGATACTTGTTTAATTAAACCATTCACTGCTACAGTTAAAGTTGATTATGAAGCATATAAAAGAGCGAAAATCAGACTACTTGTAAAAGATGAAAAAACTGGTAAACTAAAAAGCTCAAGCGATAGAGAGAAAAAAGTATCTCTTGATAAATCTGATAAAAAGAAAGAAAATATTAAAATTGGTGTTACAGTGAAATGTCCTACTAGCAAAGACAAAGAAGGAACTATTTTTGTAGCTGGTGGAGCAGGTAAAGGAAAAACTTGTATCATAAAGGATAGAACCAATCAAATTGATAGAATGTTTATTGTTCAAGAAGGTACAGTTGATCTGCCTTTGGTAATTATTGAAGCGGAAAAGAAAGAGAATATTTTCACAGCAAAATATAGCAAATTAACTGATGCACAATTTATTTTCCAATTGAATGATGGAACATATTCATCAATGTTACCTACCAGTTCTGTAAAGCCAACAAAAGTGAAAACAGAATTGCGTAAGAAATACAAAATCAAAACAAAACACTTAAAAGATTAATTATAAAGCCATGGAGCGTTTGACGTCGAGGTCGAAAGATGTTGTAAATAAAAAAATGAACTTTTGGGAGAGAATTTATCTCCCAGCGGTTTTGGGTGGAATGTGGATTACCCTAAAACACTTCTTTAAAAAGAGTAGTACCATATCATACCCAGAGGTAAAACGTCCAATGAGCAAAATTTACCGTGGTCAACATGTTTTAAAACGTGATGAACAGGGGAGAGAACGTTGTACTGCATGCGGTTTATGTGCTGTTGCATGTCCTGCTGAAGCAATTACTATGGTTGCTGCAGAACGTACAAAAGAAGAATCAAAATTATACCGCGAGGAAAAATATGCGTCAACCTATGAAATAGATATGTTGCGTTGTATTTTTTGTGGTTTGTGTGAAGAAGCTTGTCCTAAAGAGGCTATTTTCTTAACTGATAGAATTGTGGATGCTAATTTTGGCAGAAATGAATTTATTTTTGGTAAAGACAAATTGGTTGAACCTTTAGATCAGAGAATTGACGTTTCTAATCGTCAAGTGTGGGATTATCAAAATTAAAACATGGGAAACATTTCAAATTTGCCTATTCCTTTTCTTGTTTTGTCATTTATTACCATTTTATGTGCATTATATGTGGTAACAAGCAAGAATCCAGTTCATAGTGTTTTGGCACTTATTTTAACTTTCTTTAGTATTTCGGCTCATTATGTTTTATTAAATGCCCAGTTCTTGGCAATTGTAAACTTAATGGTTTATGCGGGTGCTATTATGGTATTGTTTTTATTTGTATTGATGCTGCTAAACTTAAGTAAAGATTCGGAACCAGTAAAATCAAACTTGTGGGGAGTTGCTGCGGCAATTTCAGCAGGGTTGTTACTTGTAATCATTACTGCTTCTTTCCAAAAAACAGGTATTGCTATTATGCAAGGCAATGCACCAGAAATTGGATTGGTTAAAAACTTAGGAAGGGTCTTAATGACTGAGTATTTGGTTCCTTTTGAACTTTCTGGTATTTTATTTATTGCAGCTATGGTTGGTGCTGTACTTCTTGGAAAAAGAGATGGTGCTACAGTGCAAGAAATTATGAATTTAAATAACGACACAAACAATGCTTAATATTTTTCAAAGTCTTGAAATTAGCCATTATATCTATTTAAGCTGTGTGCTTTTCTGTATTGGTTTGTTTGGCGTGCTTTTCCGTAGAAATGCAATTATTCTTTTAATGTGTATCGAACTTATGCTGAATGCTGTTAATTTATTATTTGCAGCTTTTTCTGAATATATGGGGGATAAAGACGCAAACGGTCAAATGTTTGTATTTTTCATTATGGTAGTTGCTGCAGCAGAAGCTGCTGTAGGATTGGCAATTTTGGTAATGGTTTATCGCAACACGCGAAAAACCGATGTGAGTTTCTTAGATAGTTTAAAAGATTAATGAATAGTATTGCTTTGATATTAGGACTTCCATTAGTTGGATTTCTAATAAACGGAATATTTGGTAAAAATTTACCAAAATCAATCGTAGGTTGGCTGGGTACATTCACTGTTTTGGCTTCTTTTGTGATTGCTTTGGGTGTTTTTAATGACTTAAGACATGCAGCCATTCCATCAGAAGGATTACATTTAAAATTATTTACATTTTTAAATATTGAAAATTTCAACGTAGATTTTTCATTTACCTTAGATAGACTCTCGATAATGATGACATTAATCATTACGGGAATTGGTTCATTGATTCATTTGTATTCAATTGCTTACATGCATGAAGATGAAGGTTTTTATAAGTTTTTTGCTTATTTGAACTTCTTTATATTTAACATGTTAATGCTAGTTTTGGGTGCGAACTTTTTGATGTTGTTTTTTGGTTGGGAAGGTGTTGGGTTATGCTCTTATTTATTAATTGGATTTTGGTATAAAAATGCGGAATATGGCAAAGCGGCTAGAAAAGCATTTATCATGAATAGAATAGGTGATTTGGGATTGTTAATGGGATTATTCTTGATCTTCCACCAATATCAATCACTGGATTATAGCATTGTATTGCCTAAAATGGCAGATGGTTCAACATCACAAGCAATGTTAACTGCAATAAGCATGTGTTTGTTTGTGGGTGCAATGGGTAAAAGTGCTCAAATTCCACTTTACACTTGGTTACCAGATGCAATGGCAGGTCCTACACCCGTTTCTGCGTTGATTCACGCAGCAACCATGGTTACAGCTGGTGTATATTTAGTGGTTCGTTGTGAAGCTTTATTCTATCTATCGCCAATTACCAATAATGTAATCATGTGGGTTGGTTTGGCTACCTCAATAATGGCGGCTTTAATAGGATTGAAGCAGAACGACATTAAAAAAGTGTTGGCATACAGTACGGTCAGTCAATTAGGACTCATGTTTGTTGCTTTGGGATGTGGCGCTTATTCAGCTGCAATGTTCCATTTGGCTACACATGCTTTCTTCAAAGCTTTGTTGTTCTTGGGGTCTGGTTCTGTAATTCATGCAATGCACCACGAACAAGATATTCGCCAAATGGGTGGATTGAAATCTAAAATGCCGATTACTTACATCACTTTCTTAATTGGTACTTTGGCAATTACGGGTTTCCCATTCTTATCTGGTTTCTTTTCAAAAGATGAAATTTTACTTGCAGCCTTTGAACATAATAAAATAGTGTATATTTTATCTGTAATCAGTGCTACAATTACTGGTTTATATATGTTTAGAATGTTCTTTGTTACATTCCATGGCACATACAGAAATCACCATCATTCATTCGATAAAGTTCATGAAAGCCCTTGGCAAATGTCTTTGCCTTTGATGATATTGGCTGTGTTGTCAGTATTGGGTGGTTTGTTGAATTTGCCATCTTATTTGGGACACAATGTTTCAATGAAACTTTCACATTGGTTGGCGCCAATTTTGCCAATGGCAGAATCTCATTCTGAATTGAGTCACAATACTGAATTCATGTTAGTTGGATTGGTTGTGTTGCTATTTGTATTGGTAGTATTGTATACTAGAAATAAATATGTTTCTAAAAATGCAGTTCCTGAGGAAGATGCCTTAACTCCTTCAACCGGTAAAGTGTTGGCAAACAAATTTTATATAGATGAACTTTACGATATGGTTTTTGTAAAACCTTTAGAATTACTATCAGCTTTGGTTGATAATGTTGTTGATTCAAAATTAATTGGTGGATTAATTTCAGGTGTTTCAACATTATTAGTAGCTATTTCTGGTTTGAATAAAAAGATTCAAAATGGAAATATTGAATATTATTTGACGTTCATGGTGCTTGCATTGGCATTGTTTTTAGGCTTTAATTTATTTTTCTAAGTGGAAATTATCATTTTACCTCTGATTTTATCTTTGCTTGCCGCTTTTACTGGTAGCAAGATAAATAAAACGGTATGGGGACTTTTGTCTTTTGTATCCTTGTTTGCTATGGTTTACATGAAACAGCATTATGGCATTCATAATGATGGAGTTTGGCATAATACTTTTGATGTTCCTTGGTTCTCAAACGGAATTCACTTCACTTTGGGAATTGATGGGTTAACTGGATTGATGATTTTATTAACAAATCTTCTTGTTCCAATTATCATTTTATCCATTCAAACAGATAAACAGAAGTCATTAATTCCATTGATTCTATTCATGCAAGCTGCACTTAACGGTGTATTTATGGCAAAAGATGGATTGATGTTTTATATTTTCTGGGAGTTGGCTTTAATTCCTATTTATTTTATCTGTTTGTTGTACTCTTCAAAGGATGCTTTCAAAACAACAATCAAATTCTTTATTTATACGTTCGTTGGAAGTTTGGCTATGTTGGCCTCTTTGATTTACTTGTATTTGAAAACTGAAAATCATTCATTTGCTTATGAAGAGTTGTTATCTGTTCAATTGAATTATACAGAATCCATTTGGGTTGGAGCTGGATTTTTATTCGCATTTGCGGTTAAAATTCCAATTTTCCCATTCCATTCTTGGCAAGCAAATACATATACCAACGCACCAGCTCAAGGTTCGATGTTACTTTCGGGTATCATGTTGAAAATGGGATTGTATGGTTTGTTACGTTGGTTTATGCCAATGGCAGGAGAAAGTATTGCTTTCTTTCAACCTATTGTAATCATACTTGCAGTAATTGGAATCATATACGGAGCCGTTATTGCGATTAAGCAAAACGATTTAAAACGATTAATTGCCTTTAGTTCGCTGTCTCACGTTGGTCTTATTGCCGCAGGGTTTATGACATTGTCAGCCGTTGGTATTCAAGGTGGTGTGCTTCAAATGTTTGTACACGGTATTAACGTGGTAGCATTGTTTTATATCGTGGAAATTATTGAATCGCATGCTGGATCGAGAGAATTATCGCAATTAGGCGGGTTGGCGAAATTCAATAGACTATTCGCAGCGCTTTATCTGATTGTAGTTTTAGGTACTGCAGCCGTTCCATTAACAAATGGTTTCCCTGGAGAATTATTGTTATTGAAAAGTGTTTTCGATTACAATACAATCACTGGAGTATTTGCAGGTTTAACAATCATTTTGTGTGCCGTTTACATGTTGAGAATGTACCAATTTTCTATGTTGGGTGAGGGTAAAGCTTCGTTGAATGAAATTGGTTTATTGAAAATGATTCCTTTATTAATATTGGTTGCATTGGTAATATTTATTGGAGTTTGTCCTCAAGTAATTATTGATCAAATCAGCCCGTCAATTCAAAAAATTATGTTAGAAATTTCAAATTCGAAAGGAGTGTTGTCATGATAGGTATACTCATAGTATTTATTGGCGCTGTTTTGGTTCTATTCTTAGGTTTAAATAAACCTGAAGGTGGAATGAAGACATTATCTTCTTTGGTCTTATTTTTGGCTGGAGTGCTGTCTTTGTTAGAATCACTTTCAATTTTGAATTTTGAGATGCTTTCAAATTGGGCTCCAAAAAACATGATTGATTTCTCCAAGGGAGATTTGATGTTTGTTTCTTTGCTTGCATTTGTAACCGCTGCAATCATTGCTATTTTTCCTACTGTGGAAGAAAAAGGCAGCGATAGATTAGGCTTAATGATGTTAAGTTTAACTGGTGCCTTTATGATGATAGGTGCAGATCACTTGGTTATGTTGTTTTTGGGGATAGAAGTACTTTCAATTCCTTTATATGTGCTTGCCGGTAGCGACAAACACAATTTGAGAAGCAACGAAGCTGCAATAAAATATTTCTTAATGGGTGCATTTTCAACCGCAATTTTCTTGTTAGGTTGTGCATTTATTTACGGTGGATCAGGTTCGTTGTCGTTAAGTGAGATTTCTTTAAGAATGTCTATTGTGGGACATTTGTCTGAGTTTCCGGCATTGATAAAAGTAGGTGTCATTTTGATGTCAACTGGATTGTTATTTAAAGTGTCGGCTTTCCCATTCCATTTTTGGGCTCCGGATGTTTACGAAGGAAGTCCTAATAAAGTAACTACTTTCATGGCAGTGATTGTTAAAATCGCTGGATTTGTAGCATTTGCTAATTATTTACAAGCATTCGAGGCTTTGGCTACTTGGTATAGTAAATGGTTAATTATTTTGGCTGTTTGCACCATTATTTTTGGAAACATTGCAGCAATATCTCAAAAAACGGTAAAAAGAACTTTGGCTTATAGTAGCATTGCACATGCTGGTTATTTATTGTTGTTTTTAATTACACCAATGAAAGCAAATATGTGGATTTTGTTTGCATATTCTGTGGCATACGCATTAAGTACAGTGGTTTTATTCTATTTTAACGATAAATATTCAACTAAGAAAGAATATGGATTTGGAATGTTTTCTGGTTTATTGAAAAACAATCAATCTGCAACCATTTTAATGGTCATTTCATTATTCTCAATTGCAGGGATTCCTGTAACAGTTGGATTTACGGCGAAGTATTATTTGTTTACCAGTGCTTTTGAAGTATCACCTTTGGCAGTGGGTATTGCATTATTGGGTTCAGCAATTAGTATTATGTATTATTTCAAAGCATTCAAACCTATGTTTGAATCTGTTGAAACAAACACAAATGAAACACATGCAAGTAAAATACATTTCGTAGTTTATTTGATGGTAGCTGCCTCTGTCATTTTTGGTATGTTCCCATACCTATTTGAGCGTTGCTTTTAATATTAACTTAAACTATAGAAAAAGGCTGATTCAGAAATGAAACAGCCTTTTTTTTATGAAATTTGGAGTTTGTATTTTATTTAAAAATAGAAACCGATTCGGTAAACGAATTTCCCTAAAGGGCTGGAAATTGCAAATTTGTCACTAACAGCAACTCCAATTAAAACGTAAGCTGATTCATCTTTTAGATAGCCAATTCCAAAAATTGGCAATCCATACATTCCATATTCCCTCGGCATAAAGTCATTGCTAATTTGACCGTATTGCAAACGATATTCGGTGTGCAAAAAAATTTGACTAAAAACCAATCTTCCGGTTACATTAATTCCTGAGGTAAAATATGTACTATAGAAAGACCAAACAGATGCGAATGCTCCTCCTGATAAATAAATGCGATCTTTAATATTTATTCCGACAAATGGATTGGCTTCAAAAAATAGGGAATTGGAAATTGGACTTACCATAAAGTCTAATCCAACGAATTTACTCGTGATTATTGGTATTTTCTCTGCAAAACTGTCTTTAAAGGATTGCTTTTCATATACTTGCTTTCTATTAGAATCTAATCCCTCATATTGTCCAAACAATGATATGGAACATATGCACATAAAAAGTGTATAATATTGTTTTAAGTTCATGCTTTAATATTTGTTTACCCGCAATTATACGCTTAAAATTGTAGTAGTTTTATGTCGAACACGATAAAGATTCACAATTTTTCGGCTGGACCATCAATCCTTGCTGAAAGTGCCCTTGAAAAAAGTATTGCTGATATTAAAAATTTCGCAAATACAGGCCTATCAATTTTAGAAATTTCTCACAGAAGTAAGCAATTTGAAGCAGTAATGGACGATACGCGTTCTTTAATCAAAGATCTTCTTGGATTAAGCGACGAATATGACATTCTGTTTTTGGGTGGTGGTGCATCATCTCAGTTTTATCAAATTCCAATGAACTTCTTGAGAACAAAAGCTGCCTATACCAAAACCGGTACTTGGGCATCCAATGCAATCAAGCAAGCCCAAGGTTATGGTGAAACTTTGGTTCTTGCTTCATCGGAAGAATCTAACTTTAGTTATATTCCAACAGGATATGAAATCCCAACAGATGTAGACTATTTTCATTGCACATCAAACAATACAATTTTTGGTACCCAAATGAAATCTTTTCCGAAATGTGAAGTTCCATTGTTTTGCGACATGAGTTCTGATATTTTTTCAAGAAATATCAATTCACTGGATTTTGATTTGATTTATGCGGGTGCTCAGAAAAACATGGGACCTGCCGGTGTTACTATGGTTGTTGTTAAAAAAGATCTTTACAACAAAAAAGCGGATCGACATATTCCAACCATGTTAGATTATAAAACCCATGCCGATGGTGGAAGCATGTACAATACACCTCCAGTTTTCCCAATTTTGGTATCTAAGTACAACTTAGAATGGGTAAAAGAAATGGGTGGTTTAAACGGTATGGAAATTAGAAATAATGAAAAAGCAAATTTACTTTATAATGCAATAGACAATAGTCCTTATTTCAAAGGCACAACTGCATTAGATTCGAGAAGTCATATGAATGCTTGTTTTGTATTTGAAGAAGCACACATAGGACTAGAAGCTAAATTTGAGGCTGCTTGTAAAGAAGCCGCAATCAGTGGCATAAAAGGCCATAGAAGTGTTGGTGGATACAGGGCATCTATGTATAATGCTTTGCCACTTGAAAGTGTTCAAGCTTTGGTTAATGTAATTGAAACTTTTGCATCATGAGAATATTAGCGAATGACGGAATAGACGCAGCAGGAAAAGTTATTCTTGAAGCAGCTGGTTTTGAAGTAGTCACAGATAAAATCCCTCAAAATGAATTGGCTTCAAAAATTGCAGAATATGATGTGATCATTGTTCGTAGTGCAACTAAAGTTACGTCTGAAATTATTGATGCGGGTAATTTGAAATTAATTGCAAGGGCAGGCGTTGGTTTGGATAATATTGATATGAAATATGCTGGGTTAAAGAATATTCCAGTTGTGAATACACCAAATGCTTCTTCTCGTTCAGTAGCCGAATTGGTTTTTGCACATTTGTTTAGTGTTTCAAGATTTCTTCATTTATCGAATCGCGAAATGCCGCAAAATGGTATTGATCAATTTAATGCTTTAAAGAAAGTTGGATCTTCAGGATTTGAAGTTAAAAACAAGAAAATAGGAATTATTGGTTTTGGTAGAATCGGACAAGAAGTTGCGAAAATGGCAATTGGATTGGGAATGGAAGTGTTGGTGTATGATTATAAGCAACGCGAATTCGATTTGACTGTTTCTTTCAATACCAAATACCAAGTGAATAATTTTAAAGTTACTTTGAAAGGAATGACTTTAAATGAGATTCTTCAAAATAGCGATATCGTTACACTTCATACTCCAGGAAGTGCCGAAGTAATTTCTGAAAATGAAATTGCCCAAATGAAAAAAGGTGCGGTTTTAATTAACTGCGCTAGAGGCGGAGTTGTAAATGAGATTGCGCTTAAGAATGCTTTAGAATCAGGTCATTTATCTTTTGCTGGTGTAGATGTTTTTGAAAACGAACCACCAACAAATACCAATATACTTTCTTTGAAGAATGCTTCTCTTTCACCTCATATTGGAGCAAGTACTTCAGAAGCACAAGAGCGAGTAGGTATTGAACTTGCTGAGCGTATTTGTCAATTCTTTAAATAACTTCAAGGTGATTCGTATTTTACCATTTAAGGCTTTAATGCCGGCAATTGAATTTGAGAAAACATTGCCTTCATTGGGTTCTGGTAAACTTTCTGAGTCGATTCTTCGTGAAAAAGCACTTCATATTCCTGAGAGTTATATTCGCGTCGTAAAACCACAATATCTTAATGATTCTATTGAACAAGGTACAGATTTGTTTTATAGTACTTCTTTAAGCAACTTCAATCAATTAATTGAAAAACATATACTTGAGCCTCAAGATGATGCATTCTATTATTACAAGCAAAAACACCATTCTGGGGTTGAACTTTCAGGTTGGATCGTAGGTGTTGATGCTTATAATTACCTGGAAGGATCGGTAAAAAAGCACGAAAACACCTTAATTGGCAAGGAAAATCGACTTATTGAACATATTCGGGTGCTTGAATCGATGGGAGAGCCTGTTTTATTGTCTCAAAAGCTACCTGTAGAGTTGAAAACTATTGCGAACCAAATATTGGAAAATCCAATATCTGAAATAACCGATGAATACAATAATATTCATCAGTTATGGCAAGTTACAGATATTGAAACAATACATAAAGTAATTGCAATATTTAACCAATTTGACTCACTTTACATAGCCGATGGACACCACAGAGTTGCTTCAGCATCTAGATTTCTAATTGAAAACAAACCATTAGAGTCTGAAAAAGGATTTATGGCATTGGTAATGGACGAGAACGAATTGCTAATCAAACCGTTCTATCGATTACTTAAAGATATTGATGAATCAAAACTTGTTGATTTCTTGAATTATCATGAAATCCGATATACATTAACAGAGTCCAAAAACATTGACCTAACACAGGGAAATGTGCTTTGTGTTGCAAAGGATTATTCATTAATCATTCATTTAGACATTTCTCATGATGATTTAGATGCAAAAGAGAAACTGGATGTTTCTAGAATTGAACAATTGATCTTTAAAGAACTTTTTCAAATCAACGACACAAGTAACGACAGTAGAATTTCTTTTTTACGAGGCGATAACCCTTTAGATGTAGTACAAGATCAATTAAATCAAGGGTCAATTAACCTGGCTTTTCTTTTTGCACCCAATACTATGCAGGAAATCATTGATGTTGCCGACGCAGGTTTAATCATGCCTCCTAAAAGCACATTCATTGAACCAAAACTATTAACAGGGATGTTAATAGAGGATTATAGATAATGTTAGAATAGAGAAAGCTGTTTTTTCTCTGGTTTTAATCCAAATACATCTTGTACTGATTTCTGTAATTCTTTAATTGTATCCAATTGGATAGAATAAATACTTGATGTTTTATGAAGTTTGAGATGAATGTAGCTATCTTCTTTTAGTTTCTGTAAGTGACCAGAAACCGTACTTTGAGAATAGGGAAGTTTATTTACGATATCTTGGCATGTACTCGGGCCGTTCTCCTTCAAAAACAAAAGTATTGAAATCCTCGCTGGGTGACCAATTGATTTACAAAGCTTTGATAGGAATTCAATGTCGGCTTCAAATTTGTTTCTATTCTTCATATTTGATTATCTTTATCGTAAAATGCAAATATAAGCAAGAAGAATAAGATTCTAAAATTAATGAACCATGAATTTTAGATTAATCGCAAAAATGCAATTAAAAGAAATTAAAAGTCTCGCTTATGTTTCCACCTTCGATGACTCCAAAGCCAAATTTCAGGTTGATTTAAAATCTCCTGTTCCGTTCTTTTTGCAATCATATCAGTTATTACACCATCTTCATAATCTTTGGGATTTTCTACTAAAATTTCAGAGCGGGCTTCATAATAGCCTCTTTTTATTTTTGTAGAAGAAAGATATACAATGGGATAGTTGAACATTTTGGCAATTTTTTCGGTGCCATTCATGAATGGAGTATCTTGATTTAAGAAGGTTGTCCAATGGGCGTTTTTTCCGTTTGAAGGATTTTGATCTCCAATAAATGCTGTGGCAGTTACAATTTTCTTATTGGCCGTCATCAATCTCAATAGTTGTTCCATCGAAACAGGAATTGCACCAAAACGACCTCTTATTTTATACATCAACCAATCAAATCCTTTGTTTGATAATGTTTTGTATATGCATTGTATTTGTTGTTTGCAAACAACTTGAGACATTTGGCAAACCCATTCCCAGTTTCCAGTGTGGCTCATTACCACAATAAAACTCTGTCCTTTTTCAAAATAATCATCATAAACATGCTGATCAATGTTTTTCATGTGTTTTTTGAGCTGATCCCTTGTAGATGCTATTCCTTTCAGGGATTCTAAAAACAAATCTGATAAATGTCGGTAGTATTTGACTTCAATTTCCTTTAAACGCGCATTGGATTCATTGGGGAAAGACCTCCTTAGATTATCTCTAACAACATGTATTCTGTATTTAAATATCTTGTAAAGAATTACATAGATAATGTCCCCAATAATATTTGTAATAAAAAATGGGAGAGAAGCCAATAAATAAATAATAGGAAAAACGAACAGTTTAAATAAAACTGGACCTTTTGGTTGTTCTGTCCGTTTTATGTCCATTAGAAGTAATTGAGGGATTTATTATGATCTAATTTTGTTACGGATTCAAACATCAACTGAATGCAAGCTTCAACATCTGATTCTTGTACCATTTCAACTGTGGTATGCATATATTTCAACGGCAATGAAATAAGCGCAGAAGGAACACCTGTTGTAGAATACGCAAAACTGTCGGTATCTGTTCCGGTAGAGCGACTTACCGCATTTCTTTGAATATCAATACTGGCTTCTTTCGCAGTTTTAATAATGAACTGTAATAAATTATTCTGCACCGCAGGACCGTAAGTAACTACTGGACCTTTGCCACATTTACAGTCGCCCTGTTGTTTTTTATTGTATAATGGACTACATGTATCGTGTGTAACGTCTGTTACAATTGCAATATTTGGTTGCAAACGTCTTGAAATCATTTCAGCACCCCTCAAACCAATTTCTTCTTGAACGCTATTTACCAAATAGATGGTAAATGGCAATTTGATACCTTTTTCTGATAAATGGCGGGCAACTTCGGCAATCATAAAACCACCCATTCTGTTGTCTAAAGCACGTCCAATGATATACTTTTCATTCAACCATTCACAATCAGCTTCAAAAACAGCTACCGATCCCACATGAATCCCTAGTTTTTCAACTTCTTCCTTCGTAGAACATCCCACATCAATAAAAACGGTATCAGGTTTGGTTTCTGGATTTTTGTCGGTTCTTACATGAATTGCAGGCCATCCAAAAATACCTTTTACAATATTTCCATTTTCACAGTGAATGTTACAACGCATACTCGGCGCAATTTGGAAATCACTTCCTCCGTTTCTAATTACATAAATGTAACCATCGTCAGTAATATAATTTACAAACCATGAAATCTCGTCGGCATGGGCTTCCAAAACAACCTTAAAGTCGCAACCCGGATTGATTACGCCAACTGCGGTGCCATAAGCATCTACAATGGTTTCATCAATATAAGGCTTTAGATATTCTAGCCAAATTTTTTGTCCGCTGCTTTCAAATCCTGTTGGCGAAACGTTATTTAAATATTTTTCTAAAAATTGTTTTGATTCTGCTCTCATAATGAACATGCAATTTATTCAATTATTGATTGAAATCAAAATCATTAGAATAAAAAAAGCCTCACATTGTGAGGCTTTTTGGTGGGAGATACTGGGTTCGAACCAGTGACCCTCTGCTTGTAAGGCAGATGCTCTGAACCAGCTGAGCTAATCTCCCTTTCGGTGGTGCAAATATATTGTTAAGTTTTTATTATTCAAAATTAATAT
>CANKVM010000038.1 GCA_947487175.1 Flavobacteriales bacterium
CAATAGATTTTTGAACGATATTGATTTCTGAACGGCCTTGGTTGTTTTGATAAGCATTGAATTGCCATTTTGGATCGGTAATTGCCGATTTAATGGCGTAATCAATGCCTCCAGTTAATCCTTCGTAACCAAGAGTTACTGAACCCGTTCCTTTTGCAAGTCGAACATCTGAAACCATTGGACCCGGAATATTATTCAATCCATTTAGCGTTGCCAATCCGCCAAGTTGAGGAATATTATCTCGGGTCATCAAGGCATATTTTCCATTCAGACCCATCATTTCAATTTGACGAATGCCAGAAACACCGTCGGCATTAGAAATTTCGACGGTATTGCTGAGCTCAAAGCTTTCTGAAAGGGTGCAGCAAGCTGCCTTTTTAAATTCGGTTGAATTTAAAACTTGTTTCAATCTAGCTCCATTGCTTTCTTCAAATGAACCCGCTTTTTCACCATGTATTTCAATGGTTTTGATGGAATCAATGACGGGTTGGCAAAAGGCAAGGGGCGAAACTAAAAGCAATAAGGCAAATACAATTAATGATCGCATTTTGCGCCATCTCTATATTTGCAACAATCAGGAAGGTTGGAATAAACCACATTGTCTGCTTTTACATCTTCCGTATCATGTCCAACCATTGCCACCATATTATGGAATTGCTCTTGTTTAAAAAGTGCAGCGTTATAGGTTACGGTAAGTTGCTCTGATTTAAAATCGTAAATTGCTTTATAAATGCCTTTTCTATCGAGTGCATTTTCTATACGCTCTTTACACATTTCGCAAACGCCGAATACTTTGAAAGAGTAGGTTGTTTTTTTAGGGGGATTGATGGCCATTCCGGTCATCAATATAATGGTGAACAAGGCTAGGCTTGTTGTTTGGATAATTTTTTTCATCTTTTTTCTTTTTTTTAAGTTTAACAAATTTTTATTTAATGGCATAACTAATTAAGCCAATTCGAAAAAAAAGAAATAAATTAAATAATCCAAATACAATTCAACTCACAATACGGATGATTGGGAGGCGGATCGGGTGGTTTTTGATTAAGATTAACTTCGGTATTTAAAAAACTGTTTAATGCCAATGATTGAGAAAGGAATGGCAATAAAACGGAAGTTGCAATGGGAATAGAAAGTTTCTTTTTAGATTCTTCTGAAAACTTTGGGGTAATATAATAAACCTGAATGTTGCTACAACAAACAGAAGGGTCAACTTCTAATTTATTTTCAGCAGAGCAGCATTTGGGTATAGATTTGTGTGATTTGCAGCAAGATTTTACTGGCTGCATCATTTCAGGGGAAGTGCATACATGAAACACAATATTCATCATTCCACTGCTCAAAACAGTGAAGATAATTGTGATTATCAAGAGTATGCGCTTCATTAAAACAAATATAATAAATTTATTTGATTTCGACCTTATTCTAACGTAATATCGTAGTTGGATTAATATGTTTAAATTACTCTTTCGTAGAAAAACCAATTTTAATTATGAGTCGGAACATGAGTTGCATAAAGTGCTCAATGTGAGAGATTTGACTTTTTTTGGAATTGCTGCAATTATTGGTGGAGGAATTTTTAGTTCTATAGGTCAAGCTTGTTACGAAGGTGGACCAGGGGTTATTTTCTTATTTATCATTTGTGCTGTGGCCTGCGGATTTGCCGCATTATGCTATGCTGAGTTCTCAAGTAGAATTCCAGTTTCTGGTAGCGCTTATACGTATGCATATGCCTCTTTTGGAGAATTATTTGCTTGGATTATAGGATGGGCATTATTAATGGAATATTCCATTGGTAACATTTATATCGCATTTTCTTGGTCGGGATATTTTACCCATTTGCTCGATGCAATGAATATGCATATTCCGAGATGGCTTATTACAGATTATAAAACAGCAAGCGCCGTATCATTTTTAAACGGAAGGGTTTTGAATGTTGACGAATTATCGGCATTGCAAGCTTGGAAATCGGCACCGATGCTAGGGTCCCTCAAAATAATTTTTGATTTACCAGCACTGATTATCAATGTATTGATTACCATGTTGGTGTATAGAGGCATCAACGAATCGAGGAAAACCAGCAATGCCATGGTGATTTTAAAGTTGGCGGTGATTGTATTGATTATTGTAGTAGGTGCTTTCTACATAGATATTGAAAACTATAAGCCATTTGTTCCGAAAGGATTCAATGGCATTATGCAGGGCGTTTCGGCGGTGTTTTTTACCTATATCGGTTTTGATGCGGTGAGCACATTGGCAGAGGAAAGTAAAAATCCACATCGCGATTTGCCCCGTGGAATGTTTTATTCGTTAATCATTTGTACCGTTTTGTATATTCTTATTTCACTGGTTTTAACAGGGATGGCGCCATACAGCTTATTGAAAGTAGACGATCCATTGGCTTTTGTGTTAAACTACCGAGGAATCAAATGGTTGGAGTATATTGTTTCAATAAGCGCAATAATCGCCATGACAAGCGTTTTGTTGGTCTTCCAAATGGGTCAACCTCGTATTTGGATGTCTATGAGCCGCGATGGATTGTTGCCAAAAGCGTTTTCTAAAATTCACCCGAAGTATAAAACCCCTGGATTTTCAACAATTGTAACTGGATTGGTTGTAGGGGTTCCAATCTTTTTTACGGATGCAAATTTTGTATTGGATTTCACTTCAATTGGAACCATTTTTGCATTTATACTGGTTTGTGGGGGTGTTTTGTTATTGCCAAAACGCGATAAAATAGCAGATGGTTTTAATATGCCATTTGTCAATTCTAAATTTATATTTCCGGTAATCATCATTACAACTATTATCATCACTTATTTCAATGTTCCTAGCTATTTTGATGGGGTATTGGATTTTAGTAAATGGGATATTTTTAACCTGTCTCACCGATTGATGTGGATTATTCTATTGGCTTTATCGGTATTGTCCTATAAAAAACAATACTCACTAATTCCGATGTTGGGTTTAACCACCTGTATGTATTTGTTAACTGGAATGAAGGCAGAAAATTGGATTTGGTTTTTTATTTGGTTTTTTATTGGATTAATTTTGTATTTCGCTTACGGATTTAGAAAAAGCAACTTGGCACATGGAAAATAAAGAGAATAGAGAGAAGCCCATTGGCAATGTGCTGGATGCAATGTTTAAGAAGTATAGGCTCCAACCTAAAATGCGCGAAATAGACATTATAAACCGCTGGGAAGAGATAGTAGGGCAATTGGTATTCAAACATACCTCTGAAATAAAAATGCTCAACAAAACGCTTTATGTGAAGTTTGATAATGCTCCGTTGAAAAATGAAATGTATTTACAAAAGGATTTACTCTTAAAAAGGGTCAATGATACATTTGAGGAGCAAATTATTGATAAGATTTTTATTGGATAAGCGCGTCGGCATCCGTTTTTCTCTTTTTTGAAATCTCTACTTTATCAATACTTGCGTTTAATTCAAATCCTATAAGGATAATCATGATATTCATATAAATGAGTACCATTAAGGCTAAAATTGCACCAATTGAACCATAAACCTTGTTGTAACTGTCAAAATTGTTGACGTATAAACTAAATCCGAATGTTGTTAAAATTGACAAAATCGTTGTGAAAACAGCACCTACAGAGAAAAATCTCCATCGTTGGTGATTGGATGGAGCAAAAAAGTAAATACTTGAAATTGCAAACAAGAACAATGTGCACATTAAAAGATATTCAAATATGGTTAATATTATTGAGTAAATTGAAAAGAGTGGCCATTTATGCGCTTCTATATAAGATTCTATTTGGAAACTCCAAGTGATTAGTAGTAAAAAGAATATGATTAAAATACACATCCAAAAAGTCAAGAATATTGCTTTACCTCTAATATGTAACCAACTTTTCTTTTGAGGAACGGCTACACGTCGGTTAAAAGTATTGATCAATAAGTGAAATGAATTCGACGCGAAATAAATTGTCAAAATAAATCCAAACGATAATAAGCTTGAGTTTTGCTTGTGAAGAATTTCTAAGATGGTACTTGAAATTTCTTCATAGGTTTTTTTCGGAAGGATTAATGCCAATTGCTGAATAAATTGGGTTTTTATTCCCTTAATTGGCAAATATGCAATCAGTGTAAGCAAAAAAATCAATGCAGGAAATAATGCAGTAAAAAAATTGAAGCTCAAGCTAGTTGCACGGATATTCAAATTTTCTAAGAACATAGAACGAAAGAAATACTTCCCTACGTCGTAAATGGAGTGGCCATTGAGTCCTTTAAGTGTTGTTCTCTTAAAATACTGTAAAATAGGATGTAATGGTTTTTCTTCTATGATCTCTTGCGCTGCATTTTCATCATCAACGGGTTTTTCATGGTGAATTTTATTATCCTTAGATCTGTAAAAATGTGCCATAATTAATTCATTAAGAATACTTTATATTGCTCAGGTAATTTTATTGGGCGCAAGTCCGATTTTCTCACAAAAAACAATTCAGTTTCACCAGTATTGAGCAATTCACCATTTTGATTAAATGTTTTGTATTCAAATTTACACCTCACTTCAGGTGGAGCGGTTAAGTTTACTTCAATTGTAAGTAAATCATCATATTTACCTGCTTTCAGGAAGGTAAATTGCATGCTTCGAACTGGCATTAAAATTCCATCATCCTCCAAATCTTTATAAGAAATACCGCGGTTACGCAAAATTTCAGTTCTGGCTTCTTCGTAATACAATGCATAAATAGAGTGGTGAACGAATCCCATTCTGTCGCATTCTGCATAACGTACCCTAATTTGATGTGAATGTGTCATTTAATATCGCAATATAAACTTTTGTTTCTTTTGTTCGGTACGAAAAAATACAATTCCCATTTTGAAAAGTTCAACACTCGCGGTAACCTCCGGTAAGTTTGTAATTTGTTGCCAGTTGATATAATGGTCGTTTGTATGTCTAATATTGGTAAATATTACAATAGAATGTGTGTGTAGCCTCGATTTGTAGCTGTCGTAAAAATTCCAAAAATCATCTGCATCAGTTTGTCCATGAATAAGACAAAGGTCAAAATACGTTTGATTTTCCAATTCCGTATTGAAATAATTTTCAAATAAATTTGATTGATAATAATTTGCAAATTCAGAATTTGTATGTGCTTTAATCTTATCTAACTTATTCGAAGTTAATTGGAAATTATACGATAAAATCGGAAAATCTTGAATGATTGAATTCGATAATAAATAATTGGATTCAATTCCATTATTCGTACCCAATTCAATCATATTTTGTGGCTTATAAAACTCAACAATGCGTTGTAGGAGTTGACCATATTTTGCATCTAAAGTAAACTTGCTGGTGTATTTAGATAGGGTAGTATGGTTCAATTTGCTTTTGCTTTGAAGCATCAACATACGTTGGTGCTCTATCATTTCAAAATTCATTGAAGAAGATTGATAAAGCACTTCATCGGCAAAATTGTAAACAAAAGGAGAGTGTAAGCCGTGACGTGATGTTCCGGCTAAATAATAAGAAATGTAATCAGAGATTTCTAAAAACGCATTAAGCATTCGCTTTTTTAGCTTGAATCACCAATTGAAGTTCTTTTTGGAGTTTTTCTAACTGTTCTTTTGACTTTTTAATTTTGTCATCAAACTGTTTCAACATTGCTTCTGCATTTTTAGAATGCAGGAAAAATCCTTTATTATTTTCAATGGTACTCAATTCATCTTGAATTTTCTTCATTAAATCTCTTAATCGTTTTTCTTCGCTTTGCAGCTTGTACTTTGCATCAGGAGAAGAAGATATTGAATTCAAGTTATCTTTCACCATCGTTTCACGCTCAGCATTGCTGTTGTTGCGCAAACCTTGATAAAGTCCATCCATCAAGCCTTGGTATTGCTTATTCAAACTTTGGAATTTCTTACCAGAAACAAATCCAGAATCATTCCACTTGTTTTGAATTGCTTTTAAGTCGTTGAAATTTAATTTTTTATCAGGATTTTTTGTTAAGTTATCCAATTCAACAATAATTGCTTCTTTGGCAGTTACAGCACCTGATTCTTGAGTTTTGCGTTCTGCAAACCATTTATTTTTTCTTTCATAGAAATGATCAAAAGAAGCACGGAAACGTTTCCAGATAATTTCATTCTGTTCTTCTGGAACAGGACCAATTACTTTCCACTGATCTTGCAGGGCTTGAAATTGTTCAGAGGTCTTCATGAATTCGTTCGCCTCTTGCATTTTTTCAACTTGTTCACATAGCGCAATTTTCTTTGCTAAATTGTCTTTTCTATCAAATTGTATTTTCTTGAAGAAAGTTTTTCTTTCAGCGTAAAAAGCATTTCTTGCACCTTGGAATCTTGTCCATATTTCTTCATTTTTTTCTGAGGGAACAGGGCCAATTTTCTTCCAATCTTCCAACATAGCATCAATTTCTTCTGCCATTTTATTCCATTCTTTGTTGGAAGATGGGAGAGCGGTAATTGCTGTTTCAGCTTTTTCAACCAGAAGAATTTTCTTTTCTAAGTTTTGTTGACGTTGCGCATCTACTTCAGATTGATGTGCTTTTTGAACGTCAATAACCAAATCGCTAGCTGCTTTGAAACGTGTCCATATTTCGTCTGAAATTTCTTTACGAACGGGACCCGTATTTTTCCAATCATCGTGAATTTTGTTTAAACTAATCATGGCTTTGCGGATGTTTTTCTCATCCTTCAAAGCTTCTGCACGTTTAATTAGTTCAATTTTAATTTCAAGATTTTTTTCACGGTCTAAATCCTTTAACTCATTAAATTTAGATAAGTTATCGTAATATTTATCTAAGTGAAATTTATATTTTGAATAAAGTGCTTCGTGATGTTCCTTTGGAATTTGTCTAATTTCTTTCCATTGACGCATCAAATCGCGCAAATCATTCAAACTTGATTCATTTTCTTCAGAGTCAACCAAAGCAACGATCTTATCTAGAATGGCTTGTTTTTTATTTAAATTGATTAATTTCTCTTCTTCGGCACGTTTTCTTTCTACTTCACGCATTTCTTTAAACTTCTGAACTACTTCATTTAGTTTAACTTTTTGGTCGTCTTGGGGAGAAATAAAATCTTTAGGATCATTTCCTGAAGCAACCCATTCTTTAATGAGTAAAGGTCTTTCTTGGTCTAAAAGGTTCTCAAATGCTTTACGAAGTTCCTGTAGGGTTTCGTAGGCTTGTTTCACATTTGTTGTGTGTAACAATGACTGAGCATGAGAAACAATTTGTTCCTTAGAAAAAGTGGCAAAGTTTTCTTTTAATTGAGCGTCATCCTCATTTTGAAGAATCAATTTTTCTGCTTCGCTTAACTGATCATTGTAATTCTCTGAAAACTGATCCATGGTTTAATAAGTTATGTGGTATTTTATTTAGAAATTGCTAATAATTGTAAAGCTGTTTGAGCAGCTTCGTTTCCTTTGTTTCCGTGTGAGCCACCAGCTCTGTCAAAGGCTTGTTGTTCTGTATTGGTTGTAATTACACCAAAAATGCATGGTTTGTTGAACTTTAATCCAATATCCATAATGCCATTCATAGCGCCTGTGCAAACAAAATCAAAATGTGGAGTATCTCCCTTTATTACGCAGCCCAAACAAAGCACTGCATCGATATTGTTATTGCTATTAAAATGCCATTGAGCACCAAGAGGTAATTCAAATGCACCAGGAACCTTAGAAATATGAATTTGATTTTTGGATAGTCCGAATTCAATTAATTCTTGAATGGCTCCGTCAAGCAAAATATCTGTAATATGACTATTCCATGTAGAAACCACTATTCCTATATTTAAAGAATTAGAATCTAGAGAAATATTAGAAGAGCCAAAGCTGAAACCCGCGGTAGACAAATTTAGTAGTATCTAATTATGGGTTCAATTCACCCATAAGCGCTTTCACTTTGTAGATATATTTTTCTATATCTGAACCTTCTGCCGATGCTGAATACTTTTTCAAAATAGTATCGTAGCATTTTAAAGCTGATTTATAGTCTTTGCACATTTCATAGTGAATTCCAGCTTTCTTTAAAAAAGTAGCAGAAAAATCATTATCGTCAACGGCAGCAGCTTTTTCATACATTGAAGCAGCATCATCATCATCACCTAAATCAGACATACAACCTGCTTTCATCGCCATTACTTGTGCAGATAAAAGTTTGTCTTTGATGCTAGTTTTGTTTAGGTATTCTATAGCTTCTTTTGGTTTTCCTGTTTTTGCATAAGCAATACCAGCCATAAGTGCAGCTTCTTTACCCGCTCTGGTTGATGAATAATCATCAGCAATAGTAGGAGCAGAAGTGATTTTTAAAGATTTATTACCTTTAACAACCATATTCATAGAATCATTTTTAAAGTAAAAATGTAATCTTGCAATTTTTTCAGATGCAGCTTTTTCTTGACTTGGTTGGTAAACCAAAGTCCAATAAATTGATAATCCAATAATAGCCAATACACCAATTGCGATGTAATTGACTTTTTTAGTATTCTCAGAATAATAATTAGAGTATTTAGCTCTATTCTCTTGCCAAAATTCTTGTACGTTCATTTTCTTAAAGGGGGCGAATATAATAAATTTTATTTTATAATGTGAATTAGTCCATAATAAATGGATAATCATCTTCTACATAAACATCTTTAAACAACTCAGAAGCGTCTGGATAAGGAGAATTTTCAGCAAATTCTACACTCGCATTTATTTCTGTAATTATATCTTCTTCTATTTTGTCTAATTCTGCTTCAGTAGCATATTTTTTAGCCAAAATAGTTGCTTTTGTGGTTTCAATAGGATCTTTTTCTTTGTAAGATGCCAATTCTTCTTTTGTTCTGTAACTAGCAGGATCACTCATACTATGTCCACGGTAACGGTAAGTTTTGATTTCCAAGAAAGTTGGACCTCCTCCGTTTCTTGCAAATTCAACCGCTTGGTACAATGCTTCGTGAACTGTTTCACATTTCATTCCATCTACTTGCTTGCTTGGCATATCATATCCCAAGCCAATTTTATAGATATCTAACATGTTTGTAGTTCGTTCAACGCTGGTACCCATAGCATATTCATTGTTTTCACAAATAAATATTGCAGGTAGTTTCCAAAGCATGGCCATATTGAAAGTTTCATGCAACGCACCTTGGCGAGCTGCACCATCACCAAAAAAGCTAATACTTACATTTTTAGTTCCTAAATATTGTTCAGCAAAACCAAGTCCAGCACCCATTGGAATTTGTGCACCCACAATTCCATGTCCCCCAAAGAAATTATGCTCTTTAGAAAACATATGCATACTGCCACCTTTTCCGCCTGAACATCCAGTAGCCTTACCATACAATTCGGCCATTACTGCATTTGGACTTACACCCATTGCCAAAGCATGACCATGGTCTCTATAAGCTGTAATTACTTTATCATCTTTGGTAGTGGCGGTGATCATTCCTGCAACCAAAGCTTCTTGTCCGATATATAAATGACAAAAACCTTTGATCTTTTGTTGACCATATAACTGAGCAGCTTTTTCTTCAAATCTCCTCACCAACATCATGGTTTTATACCATGATAGATATTGTTCTTTCGTGAATTTCATTCTGTTCTGAATTTCAATTTAGAGCGCAAAGATAATATTTATTCAATGCTACAGCAAACAAAATCGAATTGTCTAAATTTTATCTTCAATGTTTTTAACTTTATCCTTGATTAAGCCAATTTCTTTTTGAATTAATCGCAACGTAGGACCAAGATCATTGTCGTCTGAATTTTTAGGTTCTTCGAACTTAGGATTGATGTAATTTATAAACTTCCAAATTTCTAGAATATCTTGAACCTTAACAGAATACGGTTTGTAATTTGTATTGGTGCTGCAAAGCAAGAAAGAACCATCTTCTTCAATTCTGTTGTAAAGAATTTTAAAAACGATACCGTCTTCTTGGGTGATTACAATATATGGATGGCCATTTTTTACCATATTCCAATCTTGCAAAAATTCTCCAGTAATATAGGCTCCATCAACAACGGGTGGCATACTGTCACCAGAAATAGGAAAGGATCTGTATTTTTTATTGGGGGATAAAAAAGGCAAGTTAAAAGCGGGAAGAACCTTAATGTAATTGGGATCGGCATATCCGGTTGCATAGCCTGCTTTTGCTTTCACTGGAACCAATTCGGTGTTTTCTTCATTATCAGGAGTAACAGTGGTTGCCAAAATGCGCAACCTAGTACCGGTAATATCGATATCATATCCACGTTCCATTTGTTCTAATTGACTTTCCGCAATGGTAGACAAATCAATTCTAATGAGCTTGTCAATATTCACTTGGTAGAAATCAGAAAGCTTCAGCAATACTTGTATTCCGGGCTCTGCAACACCATTTTCATAGCTATTATAGGCTGATCTGGTAAGACCTATATTCGCTGAAACTTCTTCTTGGCTGCGCTTTCTGCGTTTTCTAAGTAATTTAATGTTCTCTTTTAAATACATAATTGGTAATTATTTTAGCAGTGTTTTGACATGTAAATTAACAATGTATTTTTCAAACTACCAAATAATTATTAAATAACTTTTTCTTTTGGGTATTTTATTTTTAATTTGTAGATATGAAATTTTGGCTGATTAAGTCCGAGCCTTTTAAATACAGTTGGGCTCAATTCGAAAAAGATCAGCAAACTTTTTGGGATGGGGTTAGAAACTACCAAGCTAGAAACAATTTGCAAGCCATGAATGTTGGCGATAAATGTTTATTTTATCATAGCAATGAAGGCAAAGAAGTAGTAGGAATAGCTGAAATTGTCAATTCCGCATACCAAGATCCTACAACAACAGATACTGCTTGGGTTGTTGTTGATGTAAAGCCTTTACACAAATTAAATAATCCCGTATCTTTGGCAACAATGAAATCGGATGAGCGTTTACATACTTTGGGATTATTAAAGCAGCCTAGGTTGTCTGTAATTGCCTTGTCAGAAGATGAATACAATATTATAATCCAGTTATCGAATGATAAATGAACCTAAAATATTATTAAACAGCACAAAGGCGAATTTAATTATTCGACGATTTGCGCTTCAAATAATTGAAAACCACAAAGATTATCAGAATACCGCCGTTATTGGCCTACAACCTCGAGGTATTTTATTGGCCAAATCTATTCACAATGAACTGGTGAAATTAGGGGCCGATGTGCTTTATGGTGAAGTTGATCATACTTTTTTTAGAGATGATATTGGTAGAGGTGGATTTCATATCCCTAAACCTTCTAGTATCAATTTCTCTACCGAGAATAAAAATATCATTGTAGTGGATGATGTGCTTTTTACAGGAAGAAGTGTGAGAGCCGCAATTGATGCAATTATGAGTTTTGGCCGTCCTAAATGTGTTGAATTAATGGTATTAGTAGATAGAAGGTTTCAACGCGAATTGCCAATAAAGCCCGATTATACAGGGGTTACAATTGACTCAAGAAATACAAATGATTTTGTAAAAGTGGAGTGGGAAAATGACAATCAAGTTCAAGTTTGGCTTTTAGAAGATAAAAAATGAATCAAGGAGAATTAAATCATTTATTAGGTATTAAGGGATTGACGGCAAGTCAAATCCATACAATTTTTGATACTGCCGATAATTTTTTAAACTTATTACAAGCGCCAGTTAAAAAAACACCTGCTTTAAGAGATATAACCATTGCCAATTTGTTTTTTGAAAATTCAACCCGAACAAGGGTTTCATTTGAATTGGCTGAAAAAAGATTGGGCGCAGATATCATTAACTTCTCTTCTTCATCGTCAAGTGTGAAAAAAGGTGAAACCTTAATTGATACAGTAAATAACATTTTAAGCATGAAGGTTGACATGATTGTGATGCGTCACCCAGCTCCAGGTGCTTGTATGTTCTTAGCGAAAAATGTAAAATCTCAAATTATCAATGCCGGTGACGGTACCCACGAACATCCTACTCAAGCTTTACTCGATGCGTATTCTATCAAAAATAAACTAGGTTCTTTAGAAGGAAAAAAGGTTGTAATTGTGGGTGATATCAAACATTCTAGGGTTGCATTAAGTAACATTTACTCACTAAAATTGCTTGGAGCAGAAGTTATGGTTTGTGGGCCGGCAACATTAATTCCAAAATATATCAATCAATTGGGAGTGAAAGTTTCTCACAACTTAGACGAAGCTTTGGCTTGGTGCGACGTTGCAAATATGTTGCGTATTCAATTAGAACGTCAAGATCAAAGGTTTTTCCCTTCTTTGAACGAATACACCAATCTTTACGGATTAAACATGAATAGATTGAGTAAATTAGACAAGGAAATTTGTATCATGCATCCTGGTCCAATTAACAGGGGTGTGGAAATAAGTAGCGAGGTGGCTGATAGCAATCAGAGCATAATTCTTCAACAAGTTGAAAATGGGGTAGCAGTAAGAATGGCAGTGCTATTTTTGCTCGCACAACATAAATTATAAAATGAATCCAATATTAGTAGAAGTCATTCGTGGCGAGGTAGTAGAGAGCTTTCACCGTGGTGTGATTTGTGTGGTTGATAAAGACGGTAAAGTCATTTATTCAGTTGGAGATATCAATCAAATGGCATTCCCAAGATCTGCCATGAAGTATTTTCAGCATTTGCCGTTATTGGTTTCGGGGGCATTTGAAAAACTCAATTTAACCCTTGAAGATTTGGCCATAATGTGTGGATCTCACAATGGTGAGAAAATTCATGAAGATTTGGTAACCAAAATTTTAGGAAATTTAAATTTGGGGGAAGTTGACCTTCAATGCGGGGCACAAGCTCCAACATTAAAGAAAGACTTGTACGCGTTGATTAAAGCTGATAAAAACCCAACTCAGTTGCACAATAATTGCAGTGGTAAACACTCAGGATTCTTGGCATGGTGTAAATCACACAATGAAGATACAAAGACTTACCTGTCGGCATCACATCCTTTACAACAAGAAATTAAAAAATACATTGCTCAATTCTATGAAGTTGCTGAGGATGAATTGCTCATGGCAATTGATGGTTGCAGCGCTCCAATTTATGGAATGAGTATGTACAAACAAGCCATTGCATATAAAAACTTAATTAGCAATCAACAAAGCGAAGAGATCAATGCGGCATGTAAAAAAATAGTTGATGCAGTAACCACATATCCTGAATTGGTTGCTGGCTCTCAACGTTATTGTACAGATTTGATGAAAGTTACAAACGGAAGAATAGTGGGCAAAACCGGAGCCGACGGCGTTTATTGTTTGTCAATCCCTGAAAAAAACTGGGGTATAGCAATCAAAATTGACGATGGCAAAATGGGACCTCAATATCAAGTTGCCCAAGAGCTGTTGATTAAGTTCAATTTAATTTCTCAACAGGAAGCAGATAAACTCAATCCATACAGAGAATTTGAAATTACCAATTTCGCAGGAAACAAAGTAGGTAAATCATTGGTTGTGAATGTTGCACCGTTGAACTAGAATTTATGAAATTGATATTCAAAACGTTTTTTATAGTTTGTATTTCAATTGTACAAATTAATTTAAATGCCCAATATCGATTTATCAAAGCCAACTCTAGTGAAGATGATCGTTTAATTTCAACCAATTTGGGATTAATCAATACAAACCGATTTTATCCACAGTCTGCTGAATTAATAGCACAAACACAAGGTTCAAATTCAAATATTTCAATTTTACAGAATGAATTCTCAAACAAGAATTTCAATTATTTCAGTTGGAATAATCCTGAATATTTGGGAAACAAAAAAATCAAATTCACCAATTGGGATTTTATAAAGAAACTAGGACCTAATTCATTGTATCAAAATCCCAATCGCTTTTACTCTTGGGAAAGTAAAGACAGAAAAGACTATTTTGTAATTAATCCAGTTTTAGATTTATCCTATGCAAGAAAATCGGCATTTAGTGATTCTCTGTTATTTAATGGTAGGGGATTAGAGTTTTACGGTCAGTTCGGAGATAAATTTACATTTTATACCCAATTGATGGATTATCAAGCAGATTATACCAAATCAATTGACAATTATAAAGATTCACTTCATATTTATCCTGGAATTGGTAAATTTTATAGAAATAGTTTCAACTACGTTGATTATTTCTATACCACAGGTTATGTTTCAGGTAAATTATTAGAAAAAAAGGAATATGACTCAACTACAAAGAAAGATGCCTTGGTTTATCAGATTGTGGCAACTTTTGGTAACGATAAACAATTTATTGGAAATGGTTACCGCAGTTTAATTTTGAGTGATTTTGCGCCCCCTTCTTTGTTTTTTCAAGTGAATTACAAGCTGGGTCCATTTAAGTATCAGAATTTATTCAAAGAGCTAATTGGTGATTTGTCAATAGACTCAAATAAAATTCTAAATAAAAAATATTTGGCCCTTCACAGAGCTTCATTAGAATTTGAAAAAGTAGGATTAGAGTTGGGCTTAACCGAAATGATTGTTCAATCGAGAAGTAACAATGGTTTTGATGCAAATTACTTTAATCCAGTTATTTTCTATAGGGCAGTGGAAAGAGATTTGGGATCTGGCGACAATGCGCTTATTGCTTTGGATGCAAAGTACAAAAAAGGTCCATTCTTGTTTTATACCCAATTTGTATTGGATGAGTTTAGTGTTGGTAAAGCATTTACCACCAATTCTTATTTAAATAAATTCGCATTTCAATTGGGTGGGTATTATAGACCTCAATTGTCATTCATGAAACAAGGGTATTTGAATTTAGAATTCAATCAAGTTAGGCCTTATACATACTCACACTGGTCAACGAATTATTATTCATCATACAACCAAGCATTGGCACATCCTTTAGAAAGTAATTTCAGAGAGGTATTGTTTAGATTGTTTTTTGTCCCTCAAAATCTTCAAAGATGGTCATTTAGAAATATTACATCATTTGCATTCAAAGGTTTCGATTTAAGTGGCGACAATTATGGATCAAATATTCGTAAAAGTTACTATACCGCAATTGAAAAGAACAATGCATTTATTGGGCAAGGAGATAAGTCAAGTATATTCAATACATTCAATGAAATAACTTATTATGCAATGCCAAACTTATTGTTGCAATTCACACAACAATTTAGAAGTCAAAGCAATATCCGTCAATCAAATAATTATTTATACATTTCTATTAAGTATAATTTTACTCAAAATCGAAATCAATATTTATTCTAAAACAAAAAAGGCATTTGATTTTCAAATGCCTTTTTTGTGAGTATGTGAATGGTTGAAATTATTTAATTAATCTAAATATTTTATTCCAACGAATTCCTTTTGTGTCATATTCCATAGATTGGTCATGGATTTTAGGTTCTCCCATTTCAGTAATACCAATTACCTTTTTCAATCCAAAGAAGGTAAATACAGGTTTTCCAATAATGTGATCTTCTGGTACATATCCCCAATATCTTGAATCTGATGAATTATAGCGATTGTCACCCATCATCCAGTAGTAACCCAATTTAAAGGTGTATTCCTTAATCTCAGCGCGATTTCCAGCACCTGAATAGAATTTTCCTCCAGATTCAACGATTTCTGCTTTTTCATAAATATTGATTGCAGTTTTCAAGAAATCCCAATTAGCTTTTGTTAACTTAATAGTTTCGCCGCGTTTTGGCAAATAGAAAGGACCGTAATTATTCAAATCCCAACCATGCTTCAAGAAAACAGTATTGGTTGTATCTGGAAATAATAGTCTATTCATCCCTTCATCATGAGAATCGTCTAAAATCATACTTACCAAAGGATGCTTTTTGATTTTTTCTGCATTTTCAGGCCAAGTGTAAATATTGTAAGGAATTAATCTTCCACCTGCATCTTCTGTCATTTTTAAAATGTCTGGAGCAATTTGCATTGGAATATTAAAGTCACCCAACTCATTTTCCAATAAAAATTCTTGGGTAATACCTTCTTTCAATAGCAATAGGTAACGTTTCTGTTGTTTTCCAACTCTAGCAAGTTTTTTGTGGTTGATATAAATATCACCTTTAATGATTTGAAAAGAGTCACCCGGAATACCAACACAACGCTTTACAAAGTTGTCTTTCTTATCTGTTGGAAATCCTTCATCCGCTGGCCAGTTAAATACAATCACATCGTTGTTTTTAATGGTGTACCAACCAGGAAGTCTCATGTAAGGCAATTCTAACAATTCAGAGTAAGCTTTGAATCCAAATATTTCTTTAGGCGCAACAACTGGAACGGTAATCGGGGTAAGTGGAATTCTCATTCCCACTTTTGCCCTGCTTACAACAAGATAGTCACCAACCATCAAATTTGATTCCATAGAAGGAGTAGGGATTTGATATAAATCAAAATACAACGCTCTCATACCACCTGCAACATAAGCTGCAAATAAAAGTGCATCGGCCCATTCGCGTGCTCCTGTTCCTACTGGTATGTGTTTGATTTTCCAATCTTTATCTGCCCCTTGTCCTAAAAATTTAAGCTTTTTATCAAAGTATAAATAAGGGAAATAAGCAAAGGTTAAAACAATACCCATAAACTGTTCCCAAAATTTAAATTTCCCGAAACTTCTTAATATATCTAATTTGATATTAAAACTGAATAAAATATTCACTCCTGGAATGATCATTCCAATCATGTACCATTTTGGACGTCCTACTAATTTCAACCAGTACCACCAGTTCAAAATAGGAACCCAAGCTAAAATAGGCGAGAGGCCCGCCATTTTAAACATTCTAGACAATCCCAATCTGGTGAGAATGAAGGCGGCTATCCATAAGCCTAAAAACAATGCAATGTTATAACTTTCCATTTGTGTGTTAGTTGTCAAATTTAAGTAAGTCTTTCATAGTAAACACTCCTTTTTTCGATAAAAGCCATTCTGCTGCGACAATTGAACCCAAAGCAAATCCATCTCTGTTTTTGGCTTCATGGCTCAATGTGATTTTGTCAATCTCGTTTTCATAGAAAACATGATGTGTTCCGGGTACATTTGGTAATCTTAAAGCATCAATTTGTATACTTTTATCGCTTTTATTCGATAATTCCCAAGAGTTATATTCGGCATGATTCTCAATAATTCCTTCAGCAGTTGTAATGGCTGTTCCACTTGGTGCATCCTTTTTTTCAGTATGGTGAATTTCTTCAATGCTACATGAATATTGAGGGTAGTTGCTCATTAATTTTGCCAAATATTTGTTGGCTTCAAAGTAAAGATTTACGCCCAAACTAAAGTTAGTTGCATAAAAAAGAGAAGCGTTTTGAGAAATTACAGTATTTTTAATTGTTTCAAAATCGGCATACCAAGCGGTGGTACCTACCACAATAGGCAAATTTAAATTACAGCAATGCACAATATGACCTTTTACCAAATTGGGTTCAGTAAATTCAATAGCAACGTCGGCATTTACTGAAGTTGCGTTCAAAAAAGGATTAGATTGAGAAAATTTTTCTGTGATTTCGTGACCTCTTGCAATTGCAAGTCTTTCAATGGTTTTACCCATTTTACCATATCCAATTAATGCAATTTTCACTTTTACAAAGTTACATATTCTTCACTATTTACCTAAATGTTAAAAGGTTTTCATAGATTTTTCTCATTTTTGCGTTGTAATTTCATGGCAAGAAAGAAATCTAAATTCCGAATATATGCTTTTGCAGCAATAGGTTTGTTGCTTTTAATACCTATTTTTATTTTATTCTCTGCTACTTCAAATACCTCTATGCAAACCTTTAAAGTGCATAAAAACTGGAATCGTGATAGTCTGGATTTACAAGTTGACAATCAGTTAGGACTTGCATTGCCATTTGGGTTTTCTAATTGGGCTAAATTTTTAGGATATTCGAAAGTAAAACCTTGTTTCTTTATTGTTGATCCGAATACAACTGCTTGGAAATTAATCAGAAACCTCAGAATGAATCGGAAGCAAGCAGTCAACGTTGTAATTACTTCTGGAATTTCTAGAGAATCGTTCGTTGACATTGTTACAAACAAATTGGATATTTCACCAATGGAATTGCATTTGGGTTTGCAAGATGCTTCTTTATTAGGTCAGTTTCACGCAAATGACACAACTTGGCCTTTGTTAATAGTTCCCAATACGTATAATATTTCTATGAGTGTTGATTTGGAGGGATTTTTAGAAAGAATGCGACAAGAGTCGGATAAATTCTGGACGGATGATAGATTGGCAAAGGCGAAACTTCAAGAGTTATCGAAAAATCAAGTCGTTACAATCGCTTCAATAATAAATAAAGAGAGCAACAAAGAAAAAGAGTACAACAATATTGCAGGAGTATATATCAACAGATATAGAATAGGAATGAAGTTGCAGGCTGATCCAACTGTGAATTTTGCAAAAGGGAAGGACGAACGCGTGGTGAATGTAAATATAGAATCACCCTATAATACTTATTTGCATAAAGGATTACCTCCAGGACCAATTTGCATTCCATCAATTGCTGCAATAGATGCAGTATTAAATTACAAAGGACATGAATTTCTTTATTTCTGTGCAAAAAGTGATTTTTCCGGATATCATATATTCGAAAAGAACTATGACAAGCATAAGAAAAATGCCAGACTTTTTATAAACGCTTTAAACCGTGAAGAAAAAAAGAGGGACTCACAAAAGTAAGTCCCTCAAGAATTTTTAAATTATAAAAAGTGGTTTATTGAATCACAATCGCAATTGTATTGTGCATGTTGTTTTCTGAAATAGTTTGTAGGTAATAAGTTCCAGCAGGTAAATGCGAAACGTTTAATTCTGAAGCGTTGTTTGCAGATGCAGCAACTTGACCTTGGTTGTTCCAAATAATCATGTTTTTTGCTACCCCACTTAAACGTACCACTGTATTTGTAGGGTTCTCAATCACCTTTAATTTAGCCGCTTCTATAGATTTAGTATTTGAAGGAACCTTTTCACCAATCATTGCATTTGCTGTAACTACTTGGTCGTTTGAATTCGCTCCATTTGCATTTGAAACAACGGCAGCGCCATAAATGGTAACTGTTCCTAATCCGGCAGATGGTGCTGTCCATGTGCTTTTCCAAACACCAGTTGAACTAGGTGTGGTGTGTCCCCATATAGATTTTCCTCCAGCGATATCAATGCTAGTTCCGGATGGAGCTGCGCTCATTGTTCCAGCCGCTGCATTGCTCGATGTTAAAATGGTTGCTTGGAAACCTTTTTTGGTTGAAGTTCCACCAGAAATAACGTGCATGTCATATACTTTTCCGGGTGTGTAGAATGATAAAAAAGTAGTATCACCAATTTCTGTAATCCCAACTTTAAGACTACCACCGTAATTTCCACCACCATGGCAGCCGCTGCAATTTCCAG
>CANKVM010000039.1 GCA_947487175.1 Flavobacteriales bacterium
TATGGACATTCACCTTGATCGCGTTCCTATGCGCCAAACGGGTATGAAAGGGTGGGAATTACTATTGAGTGAAAGCCAAGAACGCATGCTGGTAATTGTTGAAAAAGGAAGAGAAAAAGAATTTGAATTAATTTTTGATAAGTGGGATTTAATCTACGCCCAAATTGGTGAAGTAACAGATACCAAACATGTACGTTATTTCATGAATGGCGTTCTTGAAGCGGATATCCCTGCTGAATCTTTGGTGCTTGGTGGCGGTGCTCCAGTTTATAAAAGAACTTGGACAACTCCAACATACTTTGCCGAAATTGAAAAGTATTCAATTAATCAAATTGTAGACATTACTTTAGCAGAAGCAAAAGAAGCTGCATTGAAACTTGCTGCGGAACCAAATATTGCGAGCAAACGTTGGGTTTATGAGCAATACGATAGTATGGTTGGTACTGTAAATCAGTCTACCAATTTGCCATCAGATGCATCTGTGGTGAAAGTAAAAGGAACTAATAAAAGCCTGGCATTGACTGTTGATTGTAACAGCCGTTATGTGCATGCAAATCCAAATATTGGAACTCAAATTGCTGTTTCAGAAGCTGCAAGAAATATTCGTTGTACAGGTGCTGTTCCAACTGCAATTACAAATTGTTTGAATTTTGGTAATCCATACAACGAAGAAGTATATTTTCAATTTAAATCTGCTATTGAGGGAATGAGCGAAGCTTGTATCAAGTTCGATACTCCAGTTACAGGTGGAAACGTAAGTTTTTATAACCAAAGTACTTCTGGACAAGCAGTATATCCAACACCAACCATTGGTATGGTGGGAATTATTGAATCACCTGAACACAGAATGAGCTTGAACTTTAAAAATGAAGGTGATGCCATTCTATTAATTGGGAATTCTAAAAACGATTTGGGTTCATCTCAATATTTGGCAAAATTGAAAAATATTGCTTTGTCGAGTTGCCCTGATTTTAATCTAGATACCGAATATCAATTGCATTTGTTGTTAGAGAAATTTTCTCACAACCAAATCTTGAATTCAGTTCATGATATTAGTGAGGGAGGTTTATTTATCACTTGCTTGGAAAGCGCAATGCAAGGTGGACTTGGTTTTGACATTTGTTCAGAGCAAAATTTCAGATTGGATGCATATTTGTTTGGCGAATCTCAATCTAGGGTTGTTGTTTCTGTTGATCCTTCAAAAATAGCTGAAGTTCAAAAATTGGCTTCTGAATTTGGATTGCCAGCAACACATATCGGTACAGTAACCGACAAAAACATTGTTGTGAACGGCGAACAATTTGCAAATTATGGTGAAATAACCGATATTTATAATAATGCGATTGCAAACAAATTGAATGCATAATGAATGCCTCTGTTAGTTTTTGGGAGCAACGATGGGCCGACAAAGCCGATATCGTTGTAATTGGAGCCGGACTTGTTGGGTTGCAATCTGCCATTAAACTAAAACAAAAATTTTCACATAGGAAGGTTTGGATTATTGAATCTTCAACTTTTGGAAGCCCTGCAAGCCTTAGGAATGCAGGGTTTGCCTGTTTTGGTAGCCTTGGCGAAGTTTTAGATGATGCCAAAAATATTGGCCTCGATGACGCTTTGGGATTATATGCTTTGCGTTATCAAGGACTACAAAAATTAATTGCAGCATATGGTGAAACAACCATAGGATATGAAAATTCTGGGGGATATGAAATATTTAAAAACTCAGAATCTCAAGAGTTTGACCGTATTGCCCAACATGTAGATTCCGTAAATGAAAAGTTGTTTGAAATTCACGGACAAATGTCCTTCCAAATCAAGAAATCTTCATCGTTTGGAATGGATATTCACCCAAGTGCAATTTTTTCTCCAGGTGAAGGTGCAATTCAAACACATTTGCTATACGAAACCATTCGCAAACACGCTCTGTCTTTGGGAATTGAGATTTTTTCGGGTTTGCAAATTGAAACATTTCATCAACTAGATTCCCTAAAATGGAATTTAAAATTCGCAAATTCAGACATATCTATTGTTGCCAAAGAGTTGATCATTTGTACTAATGGATTCACCCGACAAATATTACCAGAGTTAGATGTTGCACCTGCAAGAGGTCAAGTTTTGGTTACCGAACCAATTCCTACCTTGCCTTTTAGGGGGATATTCCATTACGATAAAGGTTATGTTTACTTTAGAAGTTTGGGTGCAAGAATTTTAATTGGCGGTGCCCGAAATATCGATTTCAAAGGGGAGGAAACCATGAGTCAAGAAACTACTGAGCAATTGGTTTCCCACTTGAAAAATATATTAAATGAAGTTATTGTGCCAGGAATGAATCCCATAATCGATTATCAATGGGCTGGAACAATGGGTATGGCAAGTGACCGTCAACCAATTATTAAAAAAGTAGATGAACATTTGCATTGTTGTGTAAGAATGGGTGGAATGGGTGTTGCTTTGAGTGCTTGGGCCTCAGAAAAATTGGTAAATTTGATAGATTAATTGTACTTTTACTTTTAATTGTTAAAAAGATATGAAAGTATTTAGAACATTGATGGTTTTGTTGTTTGCGTTAATGGCAAACAATTCAAGTGCCCAACTAAAGCCAAATCCCTCAAAAAAACAAAAATCACCAACCGTTTCTAAAACGAATGGTAAAGTGCTTTCTACTAGAAAGAAGCCAAAACAAAAATCTGAAAATATCTTACCGGCTGTTGAAATAGATATTGGAAGGGGTGATACTGCGCTTATTGGAAAGACCAGTTCATCTGTATTTTTCCATCTTGATATGTATCGCAGAACACGTTGGGAACCTGGAGCTCCAGCATACGATACCGCTACAGGAAATGGTTTTTACAAATCTTTCTTTAAAGGCGATTATGATGCAGCTGAACTTCCTTCAAGTTACAGTGGCCAAAAAATGGTCATTTTGGGAGTTGAGATTTTGAAAAACAAAAACACAGGCAAGGATATGAATATTATGTACTTGTATGGCGATATTCCCAATTCTATCATTTGGGTTGATTTTGATGAAGCGATGGCCACTGGTGAAATTTCATTTATCCCAGCCAAATTTAGAATGAGTTCCAATTAATTTCAATGACAGATAATTCATCTATATTGTCAAAGCTCAATTTGTATGCAAAACTTGCTGAGCTTCATGATGAAAATCCGTTTAAATTCAAAACCTTTACAACCGCCGCATTCAATTTGAAAAAGATCAAAGAATCTTTTGATTCATTGTCTGATAATGATTTGTTGGCTGTTCCTGGTGTTGGAAAGTCAGTGCTACTTGCAATCAAACAGATTTATGAAACTGAAAGCTTTCCAGCCTTAGACGAATGCGTTTCCAAAACACCAGACGGGGTTGTGGATATGCTTAAAATCAAAGGACTTGGACCTAAAAAGGTGAAAGTAATTTGGGGAGAAATGCAAATTGAATCGGTGAGTGATTTGTTAGATGCATGTAGGCAAAACCGATTGACAGAAATCAAGGGATTTGGATTAAAAACCCAGTCAGAGATTATCAAAGGAATTGAATTTTCTATTTCGGCGTCAGGTAAGTGGCATTACGCCCGATTAATGGGTATTGCCAACGATTTTAAAGATTACGTAAAAAAGCAATTTCCTGGTTTTCAATTTGAATATTCCGGTGATTTCAGAAGATGTAACGAAATTATTGAGAAATTGGTGGTTGTTACTACCATCGATCAAGTTGAATTTATCAATTTTTTATCAGAACAAGATTATCCAATCAATGTAAATGATGACGAAATTCATTCATTTATTGAGGGACAAATTCCCATAGAAATAATTTGTACAGATTACTTGAGTTTTGAACGTTTGTTATTTGAAACAACAGGTTCATCGGAGCATTTGAATCAAATTGAGTATAATCAAACCGACGCATTGAATTTTTCTTCGGAGGAGGAACTTTACGAATCAAAAGGACTGCCATTTATCATTCCTGAGCAGAGAGAGGGTTTAAACGAATTGGATTTTAATGAACAAAACCATCATTTTATAGAATATGGTCAATTAAAAGGTGTTTTACACAACCACTCAACCTATAGTGATGGATTAAATACTTTGGCAGAAATGGCGGAATATGCCAATTCTCAAAAGTTTCAATATTTGGGTATTTGCGATCATTCTAAATCTGCCGGTTATGCCGGAGGATTAAGTGATGAAAGGGTATTGGCTCAAATTGCTGAAATTGATACATTAAATATCAAAATGTCCCCCTTTAAAATCTTTAAAGGCATAGAAAGCGATATTTTAAGTGATGGTTCATTAGATTATTCTGAAAACATTTTAAAATTGTTCGATTTCGTGGTAGCTTCGGTGCATTCCAACTTAACAATGAATGAGGAGAAAGCAAATGCGAGGTTATTAAAGGCAATTGAAAATCCTTATACCACTATTTTGGGACATCCAACAGGAAGATTGTTGTTGATGCGTTCTGGTTATCAAATTAATCACGAAATGATTATAGATGCTTGTGCGGCAAACAAGGTTGTGATTGAATTAAATGCACACCCATATCGTTTGGATATAGATTGGCGTTGGATTCATTATGCACAAAACAAGGGTGTACTGATTAGTATAAATCCCGATGCCCACGAAAAAATGGGTTACCACGACATGTATTTTGGTACATTGGCGGCGAGGAAAGGTGGTTTGTTGACAAAGAATACCTTAAATGCAATGAATTTGAAAGAGTTTGAAGCGTATTTATCAAACAGAAGAAAGGTGCGTAATCTTTTATGAAATTTTTGGTAATAAGGTTTAGTTCAATTGGCGATATTTTGCTTTGTACCCCTGTTTTCAGATTGTTAAAGCAAAAATTCCCTCAATCAGAAATTCACTTTGTTACTAAATCTCCCTTTGCAAACTTGCTCAAGGGAAATGAAAATATTAACCAAGTTTTTGCTTGGGAAAATACGTCTGATATGTCGGAATTATATGGCAATCAATATGATGCAATTATAGATTTGCATTCCAATTTACGCAGTTTTCAATTGAAATTGAGGTTTTGGAATGTGCCGCATTTAACATTGAAAAAGAAAAATGTTTCGAAGTGGTTGTATACCTTAACCAAAAGCAATGTGTTTAAAGTGTCGCATATTATTGATAGATATATTGATACATTAAAGTTTTATGAAATCAAAAATGATTTTGGGGGACTTGATTTTGTTTGTGAAAGCGAAAGCAACAACATTCAAAATTTACCTGAAAATTATATTTGCCTTGTATTAGGAGGGACCTATTTAACGAAGCGAATCCCTCAAGAAAAAATTATAGAATTAATCGATAAATCACCAAATCGTAGGTTTGTTTTAATTGGTGGAAAAGATGAATTTGAATTGGGCGAACAAATATTTCATCATTTTCAAGATCGAATCTTGAATTTTTCAGGTAAAATAAGCATCCAAGAATCGGCAATTATACTCAAAAATTCAAAAGTTGTAGTTTCGGGCGATACTGGGATGGCACATTTGGCATCGGCACTTGGGAAACCAATTGCCATGGTTTGGGGAAATACAGATTTGGGCTATGGAATGGGGCCAGTTAATAGGCAAAATGTTGAAATTCAAAATTTTGAAGTTGATAATTTGACTTGTCATCCCTGCTCAAAATTGGGATTTAGTGCTTGTCCAAAAGGACATTTTAAATGTATGTTACAGCAAAATATGGTTGATGTTAGTAACTTCGCAGAAAAATATTTGTAATCACTTCATAAATAGCGTGAAACATACTTTTTTTGCTTATTTTCGCGACCCAAATAATTTTATAATTAGAATAAATTCACAATGAAAAGTAATAGATCAGTAGTCGTTTTTTCAATTGTATTGGCAATAGCGTGTTTGTACCAATTGTCTTTCACATTTAAAGCGAGAAGTTTTGAAAACGATGCCCATGCATTTGCTGCTAAGAAAGCAAAATCTGGAGAGAGAGAAAAAGATGTGTATTTAAGATACATTGACAGTCTTGGAAACAAGCCGTGTTACAATTTGCTAGGTATTGCTGATTACACATATTTTGAGTGTAAGCAAAAGGAAATCAACTTAGGACTTGACTTAAGAGGTGGTATGAACGTTACCTTAGAAGTTGAAAAAGATGCGATTGTAAAAGTATTGGCAAACGATCCAAAAGATGCTGATTTATTAAAAGCAGTTCAAATGGCAGACGTTGCTGTTCGAGATAAAGGAACAGATTATGTTGATGCATTTATTTCTGCATTTAATGAAATAGCTCCTGGAAGAAACATGGCAGTATTATTTGTAAAAGGAAATAATTCAGTAATTCAACCAAATAGTTCTCAAACTGAGGTTGTGAATTACTTGCGTTCTTCAATCAATACAGCTGTAGCAAACGTAAAATCGGTTGTTGAAAAACGTATTAACCAAGCCAACGTAACTCAGCCAGTTGTTCAAATTGTTGAAGGCGGTAGAATTAGCGTTGAATTGCCAGGTGTAGATAATCCTCGCCGTATGGAAGATTTGGTAGAGAAAAGTGCAAAATTAGAATTCTACGAAGTAAACGGTGGTGTTGATGGTGTTAAAATATACAGTCAATTAATGAAAGCTGCGTCTATGACTTCTGCTCCAATTAAAGATACTGCATCTAACGATACTTCAATGGTAAAAGATAGCACATTGGCTAAAACTGCTGATGCTGGTAAATCTGAAAAAAGTATTTTGTCTTCTATCATCAAACCTTTTGGTAAAGGTGAAGAGTCTGCAGTTTGTACCATTAAAGGTAGCAACCGTGAAAAATTATTAAAAATTCTTTCTGAAGAAAAATATGCTGCAATATTGGAACCATCTGTGAAAATTGCATTCAGTGCAAAACCACAAGATTATGACCAAAGCGGCAAAGAATTGACGAATTCTGAAGACTATTTCGTTTATTTCTTGAAACGCGATAGAGATGGCAATGCTGCTTTATCTTCTGAAGAAGAAAATATCATTTCTGATGCCCGTGAAAATACAAACCAAACGGGTCAATTAGAAGTTTCAATGGAAATGACGCCATCTGCTGCTTCTCGTTGGGCACAAGTTACTGGTGCCAACATTGGTAAATATATTGCAATTGTACTTGATGACAGGGTTTACTCTGCACCTCGTGTAAATGGTAAAATTAGTGGTGGAAGTAGTCAAATTTCTGGAAACTTCGATATTCGCGAAGCTCAAGATTTGGCAAATGTATTGAAAGCGGGTAAATTACCTGCTCCTGCGAGAATTGTTGCAAGTGAGGTTGTGGGTGCATCTTTGGGTGACGCTGCAATTTCTAAAGGTTTCATGGCCTTGATTCTTGGTTTTATATCTGTTGTATTGTTCATGGTGTTGTATTACAACCGTGCTGGTTGGATTTCAATTGTTGCAGTATTAGGAAACGTATTCTTAATAATGGGTGTTTTGTCTAGCTTAGGTGCTGCATTAACACTTCCTGGTATGGCGGGTATCATCTTAACTATTGGTATGGCGGTTGATGCAAACGTACTTATTTACGAACGTATCAAAGATGAATTGGCTCTAGGTAAAGGTATGAAAACTGCAATCAATGAAGGTTTCAAACATGCAATGAGTGCAATCATTGACTCAAACATTACCCACTTATTGGCAGGTTTCATTTTAACATTTACAGGTGCTGGTCCAGTTTATGGTTTTGCAATTATCTTGGTAATTGGTATTTTTAGTTCATTGTTTACTGCTTTGTTTATCACTCGTTTGTTACTAGACAGAAGAGCTGATAAAGGCTTAGATACTAAATTTGGTTTTACTTGGAATGATAATTTCTTGAAAAACAAGAATATTGATTGGGTTAAAAATCGTAAAAAATACTATTTATTCTCTTCTGTAATTATTGTATTGGGAATTATTGCCTTTGTAACCAAAGGTGGTATTACCACGGGTATCGATTTCAAAGGAGGTAACTCTTTCATCATTCAATTTGATGGGTCTAAGAATTATAAAACGGAAGATATTAAAGAAACACTTGATAAATCACTTGCTGGTTCTAGCAATGAAGTAAAAACTTTTGGTTCTGAAGGGCAATATAAAATTCTTACTACTTACTTGTTGAAAGAATCTTCTTCAAAAGAAACTAAAATAAAAGTTCAAGATGACTTACTAAAGGCTTTGTCTTCATTTGAACTTAAGAAAGATAAAAATGGTGAAGGACCGGTTGTGCAAGTTTCTAACGTAACGCCAACAATTGCAACTGAAATCAGAAACAAATCTGCATTCCTAGTAATGCTTACAATTGTAGGTATCTTCTTATTCTTAGTATTCCGATTCAGAAGCATCGCTTATGGTATTGGTGCAGCTATTTCGTTGGTGCATGACTTGGCATTGGTATTGTCTGTTTACGCTATCGTAGATGGGTTCGTGCCTTTTTCTACTGAATTTGACCAACATTTGATTGCGGCATTGTTAACTATATTGGGTTACTCAATTAATGATACCGTAATTGTATTTGACCGTATTCGTGAGTTCTTAACTTCACGTCGTACAGACAAAGACGATACATTCATGATTAACTCTGCATTGAACGATACATTGAGTCGTACAATCATTACTTCATCTACTGTATTTGTAGTTTGTATCATTCTATTCCTATTTGGTGGTGATGCCTTGAAGAACTTCTCGTTTGCAATGCTTATTGGTGTTGTTATCGGTACATATTCTTCATTGTGTATTGCAACTCCAATTGTTGTTGACTTAACATCAAAAAAGAAATCTAAAAATTAAGCATACTTCGCATAAATAACGAAAGCGGGGTGATATGCCCCGCTTTTTTTTTGTATTAAAATGAAAGAAATAAACAACTCAACTTTACTTAAAATTGCTGATGAATTCAGCACGCCACTTTATGTTTATCACGGCGAAAAAATCATTGACCAATATCAACGGTTAAAAAACGCTTTTCCTGGTGTAAAGGTTCATTTACATTATGCCCTCAAAGCTTTAAACAATATCAATATCCTTAAATTATTAAAACAACAAGGTGCAGGATTAGATGCGGTTTCTATTCAAGAAGTTCAGCTAGGAATTAGAGCTGGATTCTTACCACATGAAATCATGTATACCCCCAACTGTGTTGATTTCGAGGAAATCAAAGAAGCGGTTGAATTGGGTGTAACAATCAACATCGACAATATTTCAACCTTGGAAATGTTTGGTAACGAATATGGATCTACCGTACCGTGTTGTATTCGCTTGAATCCGCATATTATGGCTGGTGGACACAGTAATATTTCTGTGGGACATATTGATTCTAAATTTGGGATTTCAATTTATCAGTTACGCCATGTGCATAGGGTAGTTGAATCCCTCAAAATTAATGTCAATGGATTGCATATGCACACCGGAAGCGATATTCTAGATGCCGACGTTTTTTTACGCGGTGCGGAATTGTTGTTTGATGCTGCTGAATCTTTCCCTGACCTTGAATTTATGGATTTTGGATCTGGATTTAAAGTTTCCTACAAAGACGGTGACATAGTAACCGATATTGAAGAAATGGGTGGTAAAATTGCTGAAGCATTTAAGGTGTTTTGCACAAAGTATGGCCGTGAAATTGCCCTGTGGTTTGAGCCTGGTAAATTTTTGGTAAGCGAGTCGGGTTCGTTGCTCGTGAAAGCCAATGTAATTAAGCAAACTACATCAACAGTTTTTGTTGGGGTAAACAGTGGCCAAAACCATTTGATTCGTCCAATGTTTTATGATGCATATCACCATATTGAAAATATTTCAAATGCAAAAGCAGCACCTCGTTTGTATAGTGTAGTAGGATACATTTGTGAAACAGATACCCTTGGATACGATCGTAAACTTGCCGAAGTGCGCGAAGGAGATGTTTTAAGGATTAAAAACGCAGGAGCCTACGCATTTAGTATGTCGAACAACTATAATGCAAGATTGCGCCCCGCAGAGGTCTTATTTTACGAAAATAAAGCCCAATTGATTCGAAAAAGAGAATGTTTGGAAGATTTGACTCGAAATGAAATCGAAGTAATATAAAAAAAGGCCGCTCTTGAGCGGCCTTTTTTGTGAAATATTTTGAATTCCTTATTCGCAAGAGTTAAACCAATATTCTGGAGACTCAGCAACAATATCGTAAGTTTTGCGAATATAACCACGCATTATTTTGAATTTTACAGAAGTAATTTTTAAATTATTTGGATTTTTATTCGCAAACAATCTATTTGGAATAAAGCTAAATCTAAATTTACCGTTATTCAAATCTGTCATTTTCATTTGAGGAACAACTCCTGCTACGCCTTTGTCGGCCGCAGTCAATTTGTCGATATCTATGAAATAAATATACTCTGTATTGCTAGCACCATAACGGGCTTTAACCACACAATAAAAGTCAGTTTTGTCTTTTAAAGTATCGTTGGTTTCTATATTTCTGTCGTAATAAATGGTTAAAACATCAGCAGGGCTAGTACTTAAAGAATCCTTCAAAAACAAACCAGGAAAGGAATATAACTTTCTCGGGCCTGTAACTGGAGCATCAATTTTGAGAATTAAATCTTCAGTTTTGTCTTCACCCGCTGCGGCAGTTCCTGCACCATCTTTCTTTTTCAACAAAATACTAATGCCTTTTGAGTATAAATCTGCTTTCGTGCATTCATAAAACTTTGTAGGAACCATGCGGTAAAACCACAAGTCGTTACCCGCAGATGTGAATTTCAAAGCTTCATTGCTTGCTCCCCAAGTTCCATTATTTAATGGATGCCCAACCGCATGCTCTTTCGGATTCCATGTCCACATATACAATGGATCTGTTGATCCCACCAATTGCTGACGTTCGCATTTTTTAATGTCCACCCAAATGGTAACACTGTCATCCAAATTCACTGGATCTGGCGCTAACCATATTTTTTGACCATAAACTGAGCTTAATGCGAAAGATATAATGCTAAATAAAATACTTTTTTTCATGGTAATTAATTTTTACGGGTAAACCAAAGGTGATACGAAACGGTTCTCTTGTTACCGCAAATTTTGTTAACATTCATAATTAAATATGGATCTTGAGGACGAACTGGATGAATCATTTTAAAGTTCTTTTCAGTTGATAATCCTTTGTCGAAAATTAAATATGAAGGATATTCATTGTTGTCGAAATTCCATGTTCCAGCGCTAAAGTTAATCATGTCGCTGCCAGTTCCAGAAGTAACTGAAAATGTTGATTTTCCTTTGTCGAAGTTAATTTCCATAGGTGCTCCCACAGATGCATCCAAAATTACATCAGAAACATCCAATAGGGTATCGCTTTCTACAAAAGCAAGTTGAACATTTACATCAATTTGATCTACTTTACTAAGTACCCAATTTCCTGCAATTCCGTCTAATTGACTTACTTTAGGACCTAATACTTTTGGTTCAGGTTTACATCCTTGAAATCCAATTACCAATAAGGCCAATGCCATGGTATAAATTAATTTATTTCTCATTAGTTACAACCTCCTGTTGGGTTAATATCAAAAATACTTGTTTTTTCTGTGATAGGGAACTGTAAAATTATTCCAGAACAATTCCATGGATGTCCGTGAACATATAAATTTTGTTTTTCAATAGCGCCTAAACGTTTCACCTCGTGAATTCTATCGCCTTGGAAAAGCATTTCAATTCTGCGTTCAGAACGAATTACTTCCAATAATGCGGAATTAGAAATTCCCGATGTAACCATTTTTGAATTATCGGAGTAAGCACGTTTGATGATGGCGTTGATATCAGTAATTGCTTGAGCAATATTTGAATTTGTCATTACATAAGATTCAGCTCTAATCAATAACATTTGAGTTAAATGCAAAACTGGAACATTAAAGAACTGAGCATTAAATTGATTGGTTTTAACAAACTCGTTTTGAGCTCCTGCATTGATTACAGAAAGCATTCCCAATCTTTTGTCAGTTACATTGTTTTTGAGGGATGCCCACAACGCTTTGTCCATTTGACATGTTGGTACACCTGGAGAGTAGTTGTCAGAAAACCCACCACTTCTTTTGTCTATATTTCCATTACTCACAACAGCAAAAATATGCTCTGAATATCCTTTAGGATCAAACAAATTTACGGTATCGCTGAATGTATAATTTTTAGATTCAATTACATCATTTGCATATTGACCAGCCTTAGCATAATCACCCATTTGGAAGTACACATTAGCCAAAAGTGCTTTTGCTGCCCATTTGGTAGGGTAGGCGGCACCAAGAGTATCAGCGCTTCTAGTATCAGGTAATTTGCTTTCTGATAGTGTCAAATCGGAAATAATTGCGGCGTAAGCTGCACCAACCGACTCGCGAGGCATAGGTTGCGTAGTTACTTGACGTTGAATGGCAATTCCAGCGTGTGAATTGTCTGTTGTAAAACCATAAGGTTGGGCAAACATTCTAACGGCTGTGAAGTGACCCAAAGCCCTAATAAATGCAACTTCACCCAAAATCCTGTCTTTTTCAGTAACAGATAAACCAGAGACAGCGTCAATTTTAGATTCTACAAAATTGGCTCTAAAAATTGAACGGTAAATCATTGAATAATATCCGCCTGTAGTTGAATTGAAAAATAATACATTGTGATTGTATACCTCTCTTAAATCATTGTTATTGGGGGAACTCAAATTATCGCCGAGCATTTCTGCCAACATTTCAGAAAACCCACCATTTAAATTGGCAACTTCATTGTAACTGCCATTTAACAGGCGTTGCAAATCGTCTGCAGTTTTTACCGCATCTGAAATGGGTATTTCATTTGGTGGCGGTGTTTCAATCATTTTGTCGCAGCTACTTAAACCAAATCCGATTAAAGCAACTGTAAAAATGAATATACGTGAATTCATAAAAGTCTTTTTCATAATGATTAGAATGTTAAATTAATGGCAACACTGTAACTTTTTTCTTGCGGAGTAGTTAAGTATGTAATACTTCCGCTCATGTTTCTGTCTGTGGCATTTTCAAAGTCACGGGCAATTTCAGGGTCAATACCCGTGTAATTTGTCCAAGTCAATAAATTAGTAGCTACAAAAGTGATTTTGATATTGTCGAACTTAGATTTTGCCAACATTGATTTTGGTAAATTATAAGTCAAACTCAAGCTTCTTAAACGGGCAAAAGTTCCATCTTGTAACCATAGGTCGGTATTGATCCATGGGGTAGTAGAACCATGATTGAAGGTACTCAATGTCATTTTAGGAATGTTGGTTTCATCTCCAGGTTTTTGCCATCTGCTTAATACCCTTGCATCCATGTTCCAATCTGTAACCAAACTCATTTGACGTTTTACTGAGCTTTCGTAAATATTTCCACCAATGTTGAAATATACGTTGGCATTCAATTCAAAGTTTTTGTAGGTAATCGTATTGGCAATGTTTCCAAAAGCTTTTGGTAAAATATTACCAACGGCTTGTCTATTTGACGGGTCCCATTTAGAAGTTACTTTTCCATTTAAGTCATAATACAACGGAGCTCCTGTTTGTTTGTCAACTCCTGCATATCGCACCAAGAAATTCGTTCCAACAGGTTCACCAACAACTACACGAGTATCGTTTGTTCCACCGCTAATTGCATCTGGAGAATAAACGCCAATGCTTGTAATTTTATTCCAGTTTCTAGCAACGTTAAAGTTGGTAGTCCATTGGAATTTCTTAGAACGGATATTCACAGTTTTCAATGTAAACTCTAATCCTTCATTTGAAATTTTACCCACGTTATCGTAAAAGCTTCCAAATCCAATTGAAACAGGTATAGAAACATTCATAATAACATCTGAGGTCTGTTTGTTGTAATAAGTCAATTCAGTGCTAATACGGCCTCTAAATAATTGCATTTCAATGCCCGCATCAAAATTGACAGTGCTTTCCCAACGTAAATTAGGATTTTCTAAACGTGCAACCGCCAATTGAGGTTGCCCGTTATATAATGGCAAGTTACCACTTGGTGTAACTGTTCCCCAACGTGCATAATTGTCGAAATTTGCATTTCCAGATTTACCAATGCCAGCCCTAACTTTTAAGAAATTAATGGCTTTGATTTTCTTTATAAAACTCTCTTCACTCACAATATATCCGAAAGCTGCTGCTGGGAAAAATCCATAACGGTTGTTTGATCCAAATCGACTACTTCCATCCCAACGTGAAGTTAATTGAACATTGAATTTGTTTTTATAGCTGTAGTTGAAACGACCAAAGAACGATAAAAACGCCCAGTTATAAGGAGTATTGTATCGCTGAATCCATGTTGAATTCGTGCCTTTTGGGGGATTTAGAGGGTCATAATCAACTCCTGATTGGTCAACAGATTGAGAAGCATCCATGTTTTCAACATATTTGCTTTTCGACAAAGAATTTTGATATTCATTACCAATCATGGTTGTGATCTTATGGTCTTTTGTGATTTCTTTGTTCCATTGCATGGTCACAAAATAATTGTAGTTTCTAGTCCATGTAGGAAACCATTTTGCATTCCCTTTTAAATTGTAGTTGGAATTATAATAGTTAATCAATTTGGCTGGTTCATAAATTAATTCGTTATAATCCATGTAGTCCAAACTTCCACTGGCATTGATAGATAAATCTTTTGTTATTTCATAACTGATAGATGCATTGTTTATTGTGCGGGTTTCAACAGTTCTGTAACTTTTCAAGTCCCTCACAGTTTGCAATCCTACTGGTGTTAAGTAAGATTTTGAAGCACTATCAAATATTGGTTCCAAAGGATAAATATTCAACATTGTACTCATTGCAGAACCCAATCCTCCAGCCCAAGCTGCATCAACACGGTTGTTTGTACCTCTACTTAAAGAGTGTGAAACGCTTACTGCCATTCCTTTAATTGGATTTGCATCAAAGTTCACACGGTTACTTAACCTTTCGTAGCTATTGCCTTTGATAAAACTTCCGTTGTTGTCATAAGAAAAGATATCTTTAATTGAAAACTTGCTGTTTTTATAGTTGATTCCTACATTATAGTTTTGTTTTACCCCGGTAGTAATCATTTGATCTACCCAATTGGTATTGGTATTTTGAACATCGGCCCATTTTACACGCAATCCAATTAACGACAAATCAGGAACCCCTGTTCTGCCGTCGTTTTCCCAAGCTTCTTGGTATAGTTGTAACCAATCTTTTCCGCTTAACATATCTGGTCTTTTGGTTGGCATACTAAATCCAATTCTTGAACTTACATCAAATTTCAAACCAGATTTGCGCGCCCTTTTGGTTGTAATTAAAATTACACCGTTTGCACCACGTGATCCGTAAATACTTGTTGCTGCAGCATCTTTTAAAATTTCAATGTTCTCAATATCTTCTGGGTTAATAGATGCCAATGGGTTGTTGTTAAAACCACCTCCATAATTTGATCCGTTTGATCGGTTCATGAAAAAGTCTTGGGTTACAGGGATACCATCCAATACATACAAAGGGTCACCAGCTGCAGAAATAGAAGATGCACCTCTAATTCTTATTAACGACGATGAACCTGCCATACCGCTACCAACTGTTACTTGCACACCGGCCGCTTTTCCTTGTAATGATGCTTCAAAACTTTGTGTAGGCAGTTCTGTGATTTCTTTGCCTGTTACGGTTGAAATTGAACCTACAACATTTCTGCGCGACTGACGGCCATATCCAATTATGATTACGTCGCCAACGCTTTCTGATTCTGGTGTAGCAGCCGTGTCAATCTCGGTCTTGCCAGTTGCTCCAGTTTTTTGTGCGAAAGTTGTTTGGGCTGTTCCGATACTCAAAACAAATAATCCAAACAATTTCCAAAATTGTAATTTCTTCTGCATAGATTTAAATTTGGGATGGCAATATACGATTTTTTTAGTAAGTGTCAATATAACAATTACTCTTTTCGGCAAGAAAATATTCCACAAATTTTACTTAATGTAAATAATACATTAACGTAGAACCATTTATTTATAAGGCTTTTAAGCGAATTACTGTGCGAAATCCGGTATATGCGTTTTTTTTGTCGCCACGGTTAATTTCTATGCTGCTAGGATCTAAATAGAATAAATCTTGCATCCATGAACCTCCCTTAACAACAAAATGTGTTTTGAGGGATGCATCTTCGCGCAAATAGGTATTCAAAACTTCGGACTTATGTGTTTCATCTAAATTTGGAACAATTTTGCCCTGGGTAGTGTATATGAAATCTTTGTTGTTGTATAAATGTCCCCAAGCCCTTGTACTTGTCCATTCACTTACATTTCCAAGTAAATGATGTACTTGTAAATAACCCTTTGGAATGTCTTGAATTACATCGGTTGGATTTACATTCGTGTTGATTTCAATTTCAGCCATTCTATCTGTAACTACATGTTTGAAATTTACAGAATAGGGTGACATATTTTCAAAAATATATTGGTATGGCAATGGCTTAAATCGCTTGATTTTATTCTTGTTTAAATCGGAAGTAGGCTTCAAAATACACGCATCAACAGCAGCATAAAACTCTGCTGAAATTGGTAAGTCAACAACGATTTTATATCCTTTTGGAATCAAAGATTTTAGCGACTCGTTTAACTTTATTTCTAACCAATCGCAATAGGCCGTGGCTTGAAATTGAGATACCCCAACAACCGGATAATCGTCATAAGCTTTGTGCTGAAAATAATATTCTTTATAGGCTTCGTTCCAGATGTATCTATCTGTCCAAACGTTGACATCGGGTGTGAGCCATTGTTGAGTAAGTTTCGCTTGAATTCTGACTGGATTTAACGAATCATTTAAAAATTCGCGGTATTCTTTGTTTGAAACTTCAAAACGTTGAATGTAAAAAGGGCTAACTGGAAAAGAAATTTCGTTAGCCCTAATTGTATCGTAACCCAATTGATTTTGAATTTTGATGTAAAAGTCAAAGGTATCTTGGCCAATGGGTTGGTATTTTTTAATTAATTCTTTGGTAATTTTCTCATCCACTTTGGTTTTTAGGGGATGGTCAAAATGCGTGTAATGATATCTTAAGTTATATTTGGGATGGGGTAGGTCTTGTGCTTGAATGGAGGAAATTATTCCAAATAGCACGAAACATATAATATCCCTCAAAATCATAGAGACAAAATTACAATGTAGCCAAGCAAGTCCTAATTGCTTCTAGGTTTGGCATTTCACCTGCATTTTCTAAAACCTCAGTGTAGCAAACGGTTCCACTAGCGTTAATTACAAACGCAGCTCTTTTCGAAACTCCTTTTGTGCCAAATGCAAAACTATCGTAGATACAATCGTAAGCAGTTGAAACTTCCTTATTAAAATCAGATAACATTTGGAAAGGGTAATTCATTTCTTGTTTCCATTTGTCAAGCGTAAATACTGAATCAACAGAAATTGCCAATATTTCAGCATTTAAACTTTGGTAAGCTGAATAATTATCTCTTACATCGCAAAGTTCTGCTGTGCATACACTTGTAAATGCAAAAGGGAAAAACAATAAAACTACATTCTTACCTTGTAAAGAAGACAATGTAATGGATTCTTTTTCAGAATTTACCAAGGTAAAATCTGGTGCTTGTTGTTGAATTTGAATAGACATGTATGAATAACAAATATAGTGAAAAAAGGTTGAATTACATCAAAGCAGGATTGCTGTAATAACGTTTATTCAGTTTTAATTCTTGCAATAAACGGCTTTTTGGACGCAAAGTGAATACCCATTGTTTGGCGTAACCAACTGGTATCCATTGGAATTCAATTTGCCAACAGTGTAAGTTTCTAATAACAGAAAATTGTGACCCCGATATTCTACCCAATTTGAAATCATACCCACTTTGATAAGCTATTTTCCATTCGTCTGTTAAATTTAAATCACCCGAAATGGTAATGCTGTTCGTGTTGACTTTTCGCAGCGGATTCATTTCTTCGGCATTGTAACGCCACATGTATGCAAAATTCACCGACCATGGAATGTTGAAATCGTAATAATCGAAGGTTTTACCCTTGATTTCTTCCAGTTCTTTTTCTTCACCCTCCTCAACTTTTGGCTTTGGCGTTGGTTTCCTCTTGAACATGTCGGCCGATAAACGCGTATTTATATTGAAATCAACAGATCTCAATCGGGCCAAATTGCCACCATTGCTAATATTATATTCTTTGATTGTCCTGCCTTTTCCATTAATTTGGTAAGGACTAAAATTGGCCCCACTGTTAATCCTTAATTGTTTGAAAATTACCGTGTTAAATGATGCTCTTATGTCGCTCCATTTGAAACTATCGGCAAATATATTGTAAGAAGTGTTTAAACTCAATTGGTCAATGATATTGAACTTTTCAGTTTTTTCTTTGCCCGCACTATCAATTTTGGTTACTTTTTTGCCCTGTAAGTTATTACCCAATCCAAAATTCAAATAACCACCTTTGTTTTGCGATAATACTCCCATTGGGTTGTTATCGAAAGCACTGTAATTGATGAGTCTGTTGTTGCTATCTATGTATTGACGTGTCCATCCTTTTGCAACAGGGTCAATTTCTGGTACATATGAAAATCCAACACTTGGCGACATAGTATGCCGGATCGCTCTCAATTTTCCCAATTTGATATTTGAAAATGTTCCGTAAATATTTGCTTGGGCGTTTGCAGAAAAGCTGTAATTATATTGTCTTGTAAATCCTTGAGAATCTCGTGTAATTACCTTTTTAC
>CANKVM010000040.1 GCA_947487175.1 Flavobacteriales bacterium
ATCTTCTGCCATTTTTCTGGTGATAAGCAAAGATTTCTTCTTCTTGTCGTTTGAAGGAATTTCAAACATATATTTCTTAAGAACCGCTTCACAAATACCGCGTAAACCACGTGCACCTAATTTGTTTTCAAATGACAAATCCACAATGAAATCGATTGTGTCGTCATCAAAAGTTAAAGCTACACCTTCCAATTCAAACAAATATTGATATTGCTTTAAAAGTGCATTTTTAGGTTTTGTAAGGATATTTTTTAATGCTTCTTTGTCAAGAGGTTGTAAAGATGCAATAATTGGCAAACGGCCAATAATTTCAGGAATCAAACCAAACGATTTTAAATCGGCAGGAGAAATTTGACTCAATAAATTCTTGGTATTGATTTCTCTTGAATCGCTGCGTTTAAAACCAACTGCATGGTTTTGTAACCTACGTCCAATGATTTTCTCAATGCCATCAAAAGCGCCACCACAAATAAATAAGATATTGGTAGTGTCAATTTTCACGTATTTTTGATCAGGATGTTTTCTGCCACCTTCAGGGGCAACATTGGCAACCGTACCTTCAAGTATTTTCAATAAACCTTGCTGAACACCTTCGCCACTTACATCGCGGGTAATTGAAGGATTGTCGCTTTTGCGGCTAATTTTATCTACTTCATCTACATACACAATGCCTTTTTCGGCCAATTCAGGCTTGTAGTTGGCAACTTGTAACAAACGAGATAAAATACTTTCTACATCTTCACCAACGTAACCAGCTTCAGTTAAAACGGTTGCATCGGCAATACAGAAAGGAACATTTAATAGTTTGGCAAGTGTTTTTGCAAGTAACGTTTTTCCAGTTCCTGTTTCACCCAATATCAACACATTGCTTTTTTCAAGCTCCACTTCGTGGTGGTCGTTTTTGTGTTGAATGCGTTTGTAGTGATTATAAACAGCAATTGAAAGTGTTTTCTTTGCTTCATCTTGTCCAATTACGTATTGATCAAGATGTTCTTTTATTTCTGCCGGGGTAGGCAAATTAGTAATAGCGCCAATAGAAGTTTCTTTCGATTTCTTCTTGTCTGGCGCTATTGCTTTATCTTCAAGGCCAAGTTCTTTAGAAACTATTTGGTGCGCTTGTTCAGCACATTGGTCGCAAATATGTCCCTCAAGACCAGAAATAAGCATAATTGCTTCTTCTTTTTTTCTTCCGCAAAAGGAACAGGTTTGGCCTTTAGATTTCATTTTTTATTTTCTTCTACCTAAAACTTCGTCAATAAAACCATACGCTTTTGCTTCTTCCGCAGTCATCCAGAAATCACGATCGCCATCGGCTTCAATTTTTTCATAGGTTTGACCAGAGTGATTTGCAAGAATATCGTAAAGTTCTTTTTTCAATTTTGAAATTTCTTTGTAAGTAATTTCAATGTCGCTTGCTTGACCTTGAGCACCACCTAAAGGTTGGTGAATCATGATACGAGAATGGGGAAGGGCAGTTCTTTTGCCTTTTTGACCAGCTGCCATTAAAACAGCACCCATACTAGCAGCCATTCCAGTACAAATGGTTGCAACGTCGCTACCAATGTATTGCATAGTGTCGTAAATAGCCAAACCGGCATATACGCTTCCACCAGGACTATTGATGTAGATTTGGATATCACGGTTAGGGTTAGCACTTTCTAAAAAGAGCAATTGGCCCATAATGATATTGGCAACATCTTCATAGATAGGAACTCCCAAGAAGATAATTCTGTCCATCATCAATCTCGAGAAAATATCCATTGACACAGCATTCATCTGTCTTTCTTCAATAATATTTGGAGTAAGACCATAAATACCTGGTGCTTGAGCCACCATTTTGGTGTACTCATCAACGCGCAAACTACTAATTCCTAGGTGTTTGGTTGCGTAACTTTTAAATTCTTTTCCGTAGTCCATTGTGTGTGATAAACAAAAATAAGCAATAAAAGCTTATTCTCCGTGTTCAGCTTTATGTTCGTTAACGTGTTTGAAATAATTTTCGACAGTCATCTTTTTTGTTTTGATAGAAATCAATTCTTTCACCTTGTCGTAGGCTTTTCTATAAATAACCCTATCAGCCATTTGAGAAACGAAATCTCTGTCTGTCATTCTTTTGTTAACAGTTTCGTCTAAGAAACTATCGTTAGGAGAAATATTCAAACCATATTGACGATACATTCCAACAAAATAGACTCTAGCTTCCATTTTAACATCTTCTTCAGTTGCTTCTAAATTATGTTCAGATGCAATTTTATCAATTACCAAACGACGTTGCAATGCACTTTTCTCTGCGGTATACTTCTCTTCAATATTTTCGAAGTTATAGTCGTTTTCTTTTGTAGCAATTAACCATCTTTTCAAGAATTCATCTGGAAGATTGATGTTGTGTTTGCTCATTAACATATGACCAATTTCATGATCTAACCACAAATCAGCTTCGTTTTTGTAATAAGCAATTAGGTTAGTCATAACACGGTTTTTGTAATCTTCTTCAGAAGTAGGAGCGGCTTCACCAGGGAAAACTTCTTTGTAATAATCTTCACCCAATTCAGGCATAACACGCGATTTGATTTCAGTTACAGTTATTGAAAAAGAATTATTCAAATCAGCAATGCCTTCTTTTGCAATACCCAAAGAAGTAGAAATTACAGTTTCATTGTCATTAAACAACTTACGAACATCTGCATTTGTAACATTATCTTTACCAATACCAATGAATGCTTTCTGCAATTTTTTGTCTTCAATCATTGAAGGAACAAAACTTACAGGTTTTTCAGATACACCACCTTCTAATACTTCACCATTTTCTCCTAATTCAGAAACATTGGCATAAATGATAGATTCTGCATCAGAAACCTCAGCATCTTCTAATTTTGCATGACGTTTTCTAGCGTAATCAATATCTTCGTTCACTTCTTTTTCGGTAACTTCAACTTCAAATAAATCTAATTTATCTTTTGTAGAAATAGCCAATTCAAAAGCTGGAGCCAATCCTAAATCGAAAGCAAATCTAAAATCTTCTTTGTTGTCAATGTCTAAATCACTTTCAACATTTACGCTTGTAATAGGATATCCTAAAATGTCAAGTTTTTCATCTTGGATATATTGGTTAATAGCATCAGAAGCAATGTTTTGAATTTCTTCAGCAACTACTGATTTTCCGTATAGCTTTTGAACCATTCCCAAAGGAGCTTTTCCAGCGCGGAAACCTTTGATGTTAGAGGTTTTTTGAATTTTTTTGATTTGGCTATCAACTTTTTCTTGATAATCTGCTTTTACAAGGTCAATGATTACTGTAGCTTGTAAATCGTCTTGTTTTTGGATACTGATATTCACGGTTTATATTTTTTTCTGTCAATAAATTACAAACAAAAAATGGAACTCGATGTTCCATTTTTTATGTTAGTGCACGCGGAGGGACTCGAACCCACACACCTTGCGGCGCCAGATCCTAAGTCTGGTGCGGCTACCAATTACGCCACGCGTGCAGTTAGGATTCTCGAATGAGGGTGCAAAATTAATAATAATTTTTCACTTTTCAATGAATCGTATAAATTAATTTAACCAGATGCTAGAAGTGTAGACGTATTTTTTCTTAGGATTCAATTCAATAGAGATTCTGAAAAAATCGCCATCTGCAATTTCATTCAACTCTTTTTCGGAAATTGCAGGTGATATAACCAAAGTTGAGAATGGCATCATAGGTGCTTTTTCTACTTTTGTAGTATTTACAATTACTTTGCTCGCTTTGGTTTTGTTGCTAACAAGTTCAATTGAAACCTTGGCCTTTCCAAAATCTCCATACATAGAGAACGACCATTTGTCGAACAAGAACATCTTCGGACAATATGCCGGAGGCCATGCTATGAAGTGGGTATTGTAATAAGCCGTATCTATTAACTTATCAGTAGGGGTTGTTACCCATGCAACTGTGTTATTTTCACTTGCACCAATTCCCAATTTTCTACTATTGGGAGCCAATACAAACTGACGGTTATAAAGTTCCTCACTTTTTTCATCGCTCATAAGTACAGTTAATGCAATAGCAGGATTGGGGTCTTTCACCATCTGTCCAAACATTGCTGCTTGTCCTGCGTCTTTGGTATAGCAAGTATGTGTTTCTGGTCCAGGCTCTCTGCTAAATATACCAATTGGTGCAAACATTACTGAAGCTTCTTGGCATTTTGCACTACGCTCTTTGTCAATTGCCAAAATATCTCTCACTCCAGCGTTTTGACGGAAGTAGTTGATTCTGTTTTCTAATTTATTTAATGTAGAATCAGGCATCTCTCCATAATCGCAGCGTTTTGAAAGTCCTTTCCAACCAGTTTCAGCAATAATGGTATTTGAAGCGGTTTTTCTGTTGGCAATTTTGGATCCTTTGTAACGCACTTCGAAATCCAAACGAGATAAGGCATAATTGATTTTCGGCGCGATTGGGTTTGTTGGAAATTCATCTTTTAACTTTCTTAAATATCCCCAACAAATATCAACTTGCTTGTAATTGTAAAAACTGTCAATTGCCCTTACTATTAATTTCTCTTTTTCTTTCTTTAATTCAATCATTTTAGGGAAATCTTTGATCACCGAATCCGCCGTTGTCAATAAGCCATGCCATTCTACCGGGAATACCGATTGAGATTTCCAATTATTAAAGGTATTGAGTCTGTATGTTTTTAAATTCTTATTTTTAGGATAAGATCTTCCCCCATGATTCATTAAGGCAAGAATCAAACGCTTTGTAACATAAACAGGAGGATTACTCAATATGGTTTCTAAGCCTTTTTCATCAATTTGTGGACTTTTGAAAAACTGTGGATACCAATTATAAAAGAAGTAAACGGTTGATTTTTCAGCATTTCTAGATAAAAAGTATGATAAACACTTAGCAGAAAACTCCATGCTGTCTGAAATGAGGTATTCATCTAATTTGTTTTTGACTTTTTTACTGATTGTATTCCGTTTGGCATTGTAAAATTCTGTGTGGTATTTAGCGGCCTCAACAAAATCGCGCTTTTCACAGCTATAACCAATTTTGGTTAAATAAAAGGTGTTCTGGTTTTGAAGCAAAAACGTATCGTCTTTAAGGTAGGTTAAACCCCTATCAATCCAAAGATTGGCCTCAGAATTTAGTCCGTAATTCCCTTTAATATAATTGACTCTTTCATGAATCAAACGTTTTTCACATCGAATCAATGCAAGATTAATAGGAAATAAAGTCAAACCCATTTCTGTAAATCTCAATGCACTATCAATTTGGTTTCTTTTGTTGTAATAACTTGCTAAAATTTCAAATGCTTGCACCAAGTAAGTGCTCTTGTGGAGATGATCTTCATTTGCATCAAAGTTCCATTGGGCAACTTTTTGCATGATTTTCAGGGCTTCCTTTTCGTTTTTAGTAAACCAATAGCAAATACCCATCATTCCATAAGCAACTGTATCATAAGTCAATTCATAACTTTTGGTATAGTATGGAAGTGCTTTAACATATTTTTCTTGATTGAAAATTTCTAAAGCAGTTTGATTGTTTTGCTTGGCTATGTTGGCAAACAATTCCTTGTATTGCAAAGTAAATTCATGCTCTTTGTCTTTCGCTTTTGCTTTGATGGCAGATTTGATGCATTCCTTTGAATAGTTTGTTTCTCCATCTGTTTGTGGAGTAATTAGCGATAACTCATATTGCGCTTTTGTTTTAACAAAAAGAAGTTCAACATTGGTTTTGTCTTTTTGAATGCCTTTTTCGCAAATTTTTATGCATTTTTCATATTTCTTATCAGTTAAAGCTTTTTCAGCTTTGATTAGGCTTATAGATTGCGCTTTCAAAAAAGCAATGCAAAATAGTGCCAAGAAAAATGGGATGATTTTTTTCATTGAGGGATAAATTAATTTTTACAAATTAATACATTTCCATCAAAGAATTTAGCAGTTGTGAAAAAGGGGTGTAAAAGTTAACGAATTAAGTGAAAGTTGGTTTTTAGCATCTTACGGTATGTATCGTTGCCTATCAATTCTAACAAACAGATGTAAACGCCTTCAACTGCTGGGTCGCCCAAGTAAAAACCGTCCCAACCACCATTCAAATCAGTTGTTTCATACATTTTTTGTCCCCATCTATTATAAATAAACATTCTCAAGCTTTTAAAACCTTCTATATAAGGCTTGTAGATGTTATTTGGGTCAGCGTCGTTTGGGGTAAATGCGTTTGGTAACCATACTACTGGAGGACAACTATCAATCAAATTGATATCGTCGGTTTTGGAACAACCATCAGCGCTGGTAACTTTAACTTTATAATTGCCAGCCAAACTCGCGGTTATTTGCGGTGTGGTTTCCAGGGTTGGTGTCCAACTATAGGTATGCCCAGCTACAAAACCAGCGTCAAGTATCAACGAAATGTTCCGGCAAACAAATAAATCACCGCCTAAATTAACAAAGGGCATTGTCCCTTTTTTTACTATAATGGTTTTTGTTGCAGTACCACAAATATTGGTTATTTTTACTGAATAGGTTCCTGCTTGATTGATTGCCAATTTGTTAAATGTATCTTTTGCAGTTACGGGCGCATCGGGGCTACTCCAAAGAAATTTATTAATTGGCAAATTGTTGCCCGCATCAAGGGTTAAATTAATTGAGTTGCTACAAATGGTGGTGTCTCCGATCGGAATATTGGTAAACGTGCCATCAATAACAAGAACATATATTTCTCCTGTGTCTTTTGCTCCATTATTGAATGTGCTAATACAAATTGTTTTAAATAAACCCACATTAGGATAATTAATTTTTTGAGGATTTCTATCTGTAGATGTAGAAGGCGTTGCGCCTTCGAATGTCCAAAACCAACTTACACTAGGCAAGGAACTACCAGTGTTATATTCTGAATAATTAATATCGGTTCCTTTGCAAATAGTTAAACTTGGAGTTTGCCCTTTTAATTGATTGAATACTAAAAAGATAAATATGCCTAATATGATATGCAGTTTAAGTTTCATTTTTTAGCCAATTTGTTTTTTACAAATATACAATAAATTGAACAATTGAATCTATTACTTAGTGTTAGTATCATCAAAGTTATGTAAAATTAATGGTTGTTTAACACTTGGAAATCTTCAAAACTATGTTTGAATTCTTGAGCGCATTGAATTGGGGTAAGTATTGGATTGTTTTTGCTATTTAAATTGCTTTTTTGAATGAGATTTCCTTTGTAATCATAATGGAAAGTTTCATTGTTGGCTGTTGTTATTTCAAACTCGGTATCTCTAATCCTTACTTTGTAATTCGTGTTGGTTGAATTGTCGTCAATTTTATAAGCAAATACGCTTTGACCATCATTACTTACAAGCATACAATTCGAGTTTCCAATTTTTTCAATTGCATATTTGTTCTTTTCAATCACAGACCAATCTAAAGATTTCACTTGGTTGTTGTTCTTTAGCCAAACAATCCAACTTTTGAATTGCATCGGTTTTGAATCTCTGCCAATAAGTTTGCTTTTTACGGATCCATCATCAAACTTCTCTAAGTCTTTGTAATCTTGGTTAAAGTCTGCATCTTGTTGCAAAATAAGGCTGTTCGGATATAGCTTTAGCCATGTTTTAAGCGTAATTTGATAGCAGGGAATATCTTTGAGCTGTTTGCCTTTCTGACTTCCTGCAATACAAGTACCATTTACTTGTCGCCACCAACTTTTTGTTTCTGGATCTTCAAACATTGCGTTGAAATGATCCATTCCAACCAACCTAAAATCAACTATTTTTCCATCAATTTTAGGTTCGTAAACCCTACCAGTTCTGCAAACAGAACAATAGGTTACCAAAATATCTTTCCCTACAATTTTGTCTTTTACTTGGTGATGATGCGCAATGATATTGATAGGGTATGCCCTGGCTTCATTGCCCATTACTACACCAATAATTAAGCGGTTAGAATCAATGAAATTGCCTTTTTTATTTGCAAAGTTTTGGTGATTCATGGTTTTAAACATGGTGTCGGCACTCATAGGGAAGTTTGTTGCATACCCAATTCCTCCCAGAAGTAAAATCATCAGAAGTCCTGTTTTGAGATATTGTTTCAACATGGTTTTGATAGATAAAATCATTACAATGCTTAGGATAATGCGAAATAACCATCGGTATGAATGTAGGAAATATGCCAAGTCAATGCTTTGCATTCTTTGACTGCCAGGCATGGGCATAATGAAATAGACCCTTGCAATTTCAAATAATATTAACGCTATAATGGCAATGATAAATGCTTTGCTCGTTTTCATTTTATTTTAAGATTCAAAAGTAATTGATTTGTTCTAATTCTCAATCTTTGAATGGATTACTGTCGCCTGTTGGCATCCATGCCATTGGCTCGCCTTACCGCACTATCTCCAAAACGATTGCGAATGCTATCCATGGCTTGATAGAGATTTACCAACTCTTCGGTGTCTTCAAAAAGATTGATTTGAAATCCGCCACTTACCAAATCGCTAAACCGCACTCCAACCAACCGAATGAGTAATCTTTTTTGAAACAACTTGTCAAATAATTCTAAGGTTCGTTTAATCAACACATGATCTGCGCTGGTATAGGGTATTTTGGCTTGAATACTGTGGGTGTTAAAATCGCTATATCTAATTTTCACAGTAACGCAAGCGCAAAGCTTGTTTCCTTTTCGCAATTGATAGGCTAGATTTTCGGCCATTGCACTCATGAGGTTTTTGAGCATCACCACATCTATGGTGTCTTTTTCAAAGGTTCTTTCGGTACTAATACTTTTTCTTTCTTGGTATTGTTCTATGGGCCTATCGTCAATGCCTTGTGCTTTTTTCCATATTTCAACCCCTGTTTTTTGGAGGGTTTTAAACATCAGCTCTCTCGGAATTTCTTGTACCGTTTTGATATATTGAATGCCTAAGTTTCGCAATGTTTTGTAAGTTTCGTTTCCAACCCCAGGAATCTTCTTGACAGACAAAGGTGCCAAAAAGGGGATTTCGGTTCCGTGTTCAACAAATGCTTGTCCTGCCGGCTTTGCGGTTCCCGTAGCGATCTTACTTACCGTTTTGTTTGCCGACAATCCAAAGCTAATGGGAAGGCCTGTTTCCCTCAATATTTTGTCGCGCAATTCTAAAGACATTTTCCAACAGCCAAAAAACTTATCCATTCCCGTTAAATCAATGTAGAATTCATCAATGCTGCTTTTTTCATAAAGCGGAACACTTTCGGCAATGACCTCTGTAACCATGTGCGAATAATCGCTGTAAAGCTGTGAATCGCCACGAATAACAAGTGCGTCGGGACAAAGAATCCGGGCTTGTTTCATGGGCATGGCGCTGTGTACCCCAAATTTTCGTGCTTCGTAGCTGCAACTCGCCACTACGCCACGGTCGCTTTGTCCCCCAATAATCAAAGGTTTCCCAACAAACGACGAATTTCTGAGCCGCTCTACACTCACAAAAAATGAGTCTAAATCCATGTGTGATATAAATTTCTTTTCCATTTGTTAAAAATATTAACAATTTTAAGTCTGTAATTTAATCAAAAATAATGGATTTGTAAAACTAGTTTTAATTGACTATTTTTGTATGTACAAATTTTGTCAATTATGGGTTTCGGAAATTATTTAAAACAATTAAGGGTTCAGCAAGGGTTGAAATTGAATGAATTGGCCAACAAGTCTGGCATAGATTCATCGCTTATAAGCCGCATAGAACTTGATAAACGGCAAGCCACAGAATTGCAAGTGAAGAAGTTCGCTTTGGCTTTAGGGTGCTCTGAGGCAACGCTTTTAACACATTGGTATGCAGGTAAAATTGTAAATGAAATAGGGTATTCAAAAGCGGCATTGGAATCATTATTGGTTGCTCAAGAAATGATTCAGCAAATACAAGAAAGTATTCCTGAGTATGGAAAGTCCCTCAAAGAAAAACTCGAAGAAATTGACCAACATTGTCAAATTATTCAAACCAATAGGGCCCAAAACAATTTTAGAATTGAAGAAGCCTTAGAAATAGAATATACCTACCACAGCAATCGCATTGAAGGAAATACACTTACGCTGCAAGAAACAGATTTGGTTGTCAATCACGGATTAACCATTTCTGGCAAATCGTTGCGCGAACATTTGGAGGCAAACAATCATGTTGAGGCAATTGCCTTTGTAAAAGAGTTGATACAAAAGAAAGTTACCATAACTGAGCGGGTTATATTGCAAATTCACCAATTGGTGCTACAGGGTATTGATCGAGAAAATGCAGGTAAATACCGCAATGTGCCCGTATTCATTAGTGGTTCGAGCTTGTTGCCCGTGCAGCCCTATTTAATTCCAGTGAAAATGGAAGAATTTATGAATTGGTTTCAAAATAATGAGGGACTTATTCACCCCGTAATTATGGCGGCCTTGTTACATTTGAAATTGGTGAATATTCATCCATTTGTAGATGGAAACGGAAGAACGTCTCGGTTAATTATGAACATGTATCTCTTGCAAAAAGGCTATCCACTTTCTGTAATTCATTCCGACATGGACAACAGACAAGACTATTATAAAGTGTTAGAATTGTATCATACCCAAAACAAAAGCGATGAGTTTGAAGCCTTTATTGTGAAAACCGTTCTCAATGATGCAAAGAAGCTATCGGCGTTATTGAGTGGGAATTGAAAATCAAATCATCGATTTTTAAACTTTTAACTGCTAAACTTGTTCATTTAGCATGAAGAATATTTTAGTCATTGGAGGTTCAACAGGTATCGGTTTACAATTGGTTAAAAACATCAGTGCAAACAATAGGGTATATGCAACGTATAATCAACATTTGGTAAACGATTTTGATCATGCTACGTTTCATCCGTTGAATGTGCTTGACAGTCAATTTGATTTGGGTTTTTTACCTGAAACAATTGACGGAATTGCATATTGCGTAGGTGCTATCAATTTGAAACCTTTTGCCAGAATTTCAGAAGATGATTTTATCAATGACTACAAAAAGCAAGTGGGTGGTGCCATTCGCATTATACAAGCGCTTTTGCCTAAACTAAAAATGGCCGAACAAGCAAGTATCGTTTTGTTTTCTACCATTGCAGTGCAAACAGGATTTCCATTTCATACTTTGGTAGCCAGTTCTAAAGGGGCTATTGAGGGACTAACAAAAGCGTTGGCAGCAGAGTTCGCACCGAAAATCAGGGTGAATTGTATTGCTCCTTCTATAACTGATACCCCATTGGCGGCGGCATTGCTAAATACCGAAGAAAAAAAGATGGCAAACGCGCAGCGTCATCCACTAAAACAAGTGGGAGAAGCAAATGACATTGCAGGCATGGCAGAATTTTTACTTACTGAAAAATCCAAATGGATAACTGGGCAAATCTTTCATGTAGATGGGGGAATGTCAACCCTTAAGGTATAATGAAACGTCCTTGGAATTTGGTAAATGTTCCTGTTTACAGTATTTCAAGCAGGAAAGATAATGTAACCAACATGAATATCTGCACCTACGTTACTGCGGTAAGTATGGTGCCAAAGCGTTATATGGTGGCTGTTTATCACAACACGCAAACCATTGAAAATATTCAAAATAAAAGTGAATTTGTACTTCAGTTATTGGCAGAATCACAATATGGTTTGGTGAGGAATTTTGGTCAAAAAAGCGGAAAATTGTTTGATAAAAAAGGGTTTCTTGATCGTAAAAATCAAGCCAAAATTGCAGCAAAAGAAAATCCCTATGCCATTGTTTTTTGGAATAACTTTGAAGTTCTTTCAAATGCAGTGGCATTGATACATTTAAAACCTATCGAAATCATTCCTGCGGGCGATCACGATATGTATTTATGCGATGTTGTTTCATTTGAAAATTTAAACGATTCGCCAATTTTAACCTTAGATGTTTTACGACAAAAAAAGTTAATTAGAATATGATACTTACTGACGAAGATATAGATAGAATCATTGAAATGGCTTGGGAAGATAGAACCCCTTTTGAAGCCATTGAAGTGCAATTTGGTTATACGGAATCAATGGTTATTCAATTGATGAGGGCAACACTAAAGCGAAGCAGTTTTAACTTATGGAGAAAGAGAGTCAATAGTGGGGTGAGTCAAAAACACAAACACAAACGAAATGATCAAATTCAAAGGTTTAAGTGCAAAATGCAAAATCAAATATCAAATAATAAAATAAGCAAACGATAATATGCCAACTACCCAATATACGGAAATTTTAGCGAAAATCCAAAAAATCAATCCAATTAATTACGCAAAAACCAGGAATAACCTAGATGGTGCGGTAACACAACTTTCACCATTTATTTCAAGGGGAGTAATCTCTACCAAACAAGTAATGGACGTGCTTATTGCCAAAGGTTATCGGTCGGCTCAACTAGAAAGAATTCTTCAACAATTGGCTTGGCGTGATTATTTTCAAAGGGTGGCACAAACGCATACTGAATTGTGGCAAACAGAAATCACAAAAGCCCAAGAATTTGTAGTAGATGAAATGATTCCAACCGCAGTATTGGAAGCCAATACCGGTATTACTGCAGTTGATATGTCTATCAATAATCTTTACCAATATGGCACCATGCATAATCACATGCGTATGTACGTGGCTTCAATTGTGTGTAATTTGGGACAATCTTCTTGGAAAAATGGTGGAAAATGGATGTATTACCATTTGTTAGATGCCGACATTGCAAGCAATTTTTGTAGCTGGCAGTGGATATGTGGTGCGTTTAGTTCTAAATTGTATTTTGCAAACCAAGAGAACATCAACAAATATTCAGGAACAGAAGATGTTGGAACCTTTTTAGATTCTGATTACCGTAAATTTAACGATATGGTGATTCCTCAGGAATTAACTGAAAAATCAGCCGTTGAATTGGTGACAGTGTTGCCTGAAAAGACATCGGTTACACTTGACAAAAAGCTTCCTACCATCATATATAACTATTACAACCTCGATCCAGTTTGGAGACAAGACGAGGAAGCAAATAGGGTTTTGCTTATTGAACCTTCTCACTTCAATAAATTCCCTATTAGCAAAGCCAATATGGAGTTTTTTATTGAGCTTTCTAAAAACATTGAGAATATTCAAGTGTTTGTTGGTGAGTTCGATGAATTGCAAAAAGAATGTCCCTCAAAAGAATTTATTTCAAAAGAACACCCATTATTTTCGCATATTCCAGGCACAAAAGACGAGAGAGATTGGATGTTTCCAGAAGTTGATAAAATGCAACCTAGCTTCTTTAAATACTGGGATAAAATACAAAAAACGCAGACCTTTAAAAAAATAAAATTGAAATAATGCTTATAAATTCTGACCAAATTGAACAATTAGAAACACGTTATCGCGCGAATTTGATTAATTCGTTGGGAGGTTTTAAAAGCTTAGTTTTAATAGGTACTAAGAGCGCTGCAGGTACCGATAATTTGGCCATTTTTAATTCATTATTCCATCTGGGCGCAAATCCTGCCTTGTGCGGATTTATTGTACGACCGGATGTTAGCCCAAGGCATACAATGCAAAATATTTTGGATACAAAATATTTTACAGTGAATCATGTAAATGAGGGAATTTATGAAAATGCACACCAAACTTCTGCCCGATACCCCGCAGGTGTATCGGAATTTGATGCAGTAAAGTTAACTAGGGAATATTTGGAAGGATTTCCAGCTCCATTCGTGGAAGAAACTCATTTGAAGTTTGGTTGTGAGTTTCAACAAAAAATTGATATCGAAATCAATGGAACTTCCATGATCATTGCAAAAATAGTATGGATAGATTGTCCCGAAGAAGCGTTAATGACTGATGGGTTTATTGATTTGGAAATAGCAGGAACAATGGCTGGTTCTGGATTAGATAGCTATTATAAAGCAGAAGAAGTGGGTAGATTGACCTATGCGAAGCCTGACAAATGGCCAAGTAAAATTTTATAGAATTTAAATCTACCAGAAGATTAAAAAAAACACTTGTTCTATGTCGTTGCTACTTAAATGTTCAGAATTTGACTTAGAAGCTGGATGCGATGAAGCTGGGAGAGGCTGTTTGGCCGGTCCGGTTGTAGCGGCTGCAGTAATTTTGCCATTGGATTTTCAGCATGAATTACTCAATGATAGCAAACAAGTTTCCGAGAAAAATAGGGAAATCTTAAAACCTATTATTATGGAAAAAGCCTTGGCTTGGGCTGTAGGAATTTGTTCCCCTCAAGAAATTGATGAAATTAACATTTTAAATGCCAGTATTTTGGCAATGCATAAAGCCTTAGATCAACTTGCCATTCATCCTGAATTTCTTGCTGTTGATGGAAATAGATTTAAGCCTTATAAAAACATAGCCCATGCAACTCAAGTCAAAGGAGACGGCCGATTTCTAAATATTGCTGCGGCTAGTATTTTGGCAAAAACTTTCAGAGATGAAATCATGCGTAATTTGCATGAAGAATTTTCTGCATTTGGATGGAATTCAAATATGGGTTATCCAACAATTGCACATAGAAAAGCTATCAAAGAATTTGGGGTAACAGCACATCATCGAATGACATTTCAATTGTTACCTAAACAATTGAAAATAGAACTTTAAAACAATCTAAATAGATTAAATATAAAGCCTTTGCCGTATTTGATAAACGATTCAATCCATTGGCAGCCGCAAATGTAGAATCCGTCAATTCCATAGGCATATCCCTTTTTAATTAGGTAATTCTTTATGAATTTTAATGTTGGGCTAGTGATCCACTTAAAGAAAATGGTGAGTAAGAATTTATCTTCAAGGTTTTTGGCGCCTATGTTGCCAAATTTAATTGCTTGGCGATAAACGGATTTTCGATCAGCGTATGTGTAGTGTAAAATATCACCGATGATATGTTTTTCTGCCAATTCGTTTTGTAATTCGAATCTATCATGCGGGTTTGTACCTGTCCATTCTCCAAAACGGTTATTCCACAGACGCAACTTTTCATCGGGGTACCAGCCACAACCTTTGATTGGTTTTCCACTTAGGTGATTCAAACGATTCATAGAATATCCAAAAATGGGTTTTCCATTTTTGTCTTTCTCAGAGAAGCCATTGTTTTTAATTGCAGTAATTTGAGTGATCAGTTCTTTGCTTAAACATTCGTCGGCATCTAGGCTCAAAACCCAGTCGTAATTTGCTTGCTTCCGTGCCCAATTTTTCTGCTGAATATGTCCCTCAAAATCATGCTGAAGTACATTGGCTCCCATGTTTTCCGCAATTTCTGGAGTTCTATCAGTTGAAAAACTATCAACTACAATCACCTCATCGGCAATGAGCGCAACAGATTGAATACAGTTGCCAATATTGGCTTCTTCATTGAAGGCAATGACCACAACTGAAATCTTATTTGTTTGCACGGTAACAAATTTAAAACTTTTTAACTGCTTCAAATAGTTTTTAAAGATAATATTCATTTAAAATGAATTCTAAAATTCATTTGGCATAAAAAAAGGCTGTGTTAAATACAGCCTTTTTAATTATATCTAATTTTAATAAATTAATGTGAACCCGACATCTTGTCGTCAAACGCAATTCCTTGATTTTTCAAAGATTTCTTTACGAAAATTGCATAATACGTTAAGTATAAAAAGCAAATTGTTCCAATAAAGAATGAGTTATGAATTCCAATGATATCAGCAAGCTTACCTTGAATAGGAGGTAAAATAGCACCACCCAAAATCATCATTACCAAGAAACCAGCTCCTTGTGATTGGTACTTTCCAAGTCCTGCAACAGACAAAGAGAAAATACAAGGCCACATGATAGACAAAAACAAGCCAGCCGACAAAAATGCATAAATGCTCGTCATTCCAATGGTTGACAATCCAATTATTGTAGCCGCTGTTCCTAAAATACCAAATACCATTAAGGTAAATGCAGGTTTGTCGTTTGTGATATAGAATGCAGCAATTTGCACCAAAATGCACAAGAAATACCATTTTAAAGGTTGGATATTATATCCTGCAATCGCAGTAAATGCCAATACCACTGCAAAAGCAATCAAAGGCATAAATAAACGCAACCATTTTTTAGTGTTATCAGATAAATTCAACGCACTCACTGCACCTGTCCATCTACCAATCATCAAACTTCCCCAATACATAGCAATAAAAGGAGCAATTTCGCTAGATGTAAATCCACCAAAGTTCGGTTGTTTTAACAATTCACCGAGGTTACTTCCTATGGCAACTTCAACTCCAACGTATATAAAGATAGCCAACATACCCAAACTTAGTTGTGGATATTGCATGGCTCCCCAACCTTCAGATGATTTTTTGCTAGATCTAAATGCAAATAACAATCCACCAACTACAATTACCAGTCCTACCAATAACCAATTTAATCTGTATTTTTCTAAGGGATGTTTCAATGCTTGAATACTCGTTGAAAGAGTTTCGTATTCACTATTTTTATTCAAGGTTGCAGTTATCTCTTTTTCAGATGCATTCACTGGCATTGTAGCTGAAACACTCTTTTTGATATCTGCTTGTGCTGTTTCATATTTTGCAATTTCAATGGCTTCTTGGCTTTTATAACTGCTGAAAACAGGAATAAAACACACAATTAAAAATGTAGTTACAACCAAAAGCAAGCGCATTGCTTTATTTGCTTTTTCAGGTTTTTCCTCGAAAATGCCCGCAGGTACTTTTTTTGAAAATCCGAACAAAGCTGCGATTCCAATAAACAACAGTCCAACCGCTGCATAAAGAATTATCACCTTATCTAAACTTAAAGCTGCAATTTCTTCGTCTTTGATGGCAGAAGCCTTGCCGAATAAACTCAACGCAACAATCAAAGGACCAATTGATGTTCCTAGGCTATTGATTCCTCCTCCAAGGCTAATTCTATTGCTACCTGTAGATTCATCCCCCAAAGAAATCATGAAAGGATTGGCAGATGTTTGTTGCAAAGAAAATCCCAATGCAACTACAAAAAGCCCCATCAACATCCCTCCAAAAACATTCATATATACCGACACAATCATAATGGCTGCGCCTAAAGCCGAAAATCCCAAACCATATACAATACTTCGTTTGTAACCCCATGAACCTACGATGTCTTTGTTAGATATTGATCCCAATACAAACAATATCAATGCACCTAGAAAATATGCCAAGTAAAATGCAAAATCAATTAACTGACTTTGAAACTGATCCAAATGAAAGTAATGCTTGCAGAAAGGAATAAAAACACTGTTTCCCGCGGCAATAAATCCCCAAAAGAAAAATACTGTGGTTAATGTTGAAAGCGCTCCGTAATTTGTTGGTTTGATATTGTTACTCATTTTCGGTTTTTTAATAATTAACAAATAAAAGTAAATTTATGTGAAACTCAAAATTCAGACATGAGGTTATTGTGAAATTTACAATATTGGTAAATCAAAAAAATGATATTCATTCATCTAAATTCACTAAAATTACTAACTTCGCAAAAGCAATGATTTCATTTCAATCTAAACTTCCAAACGTAAGTCAATCTATTTTCTCGGTCATGTCGCAAATGGCAACCACCGAAAATGCGTTGAACTTGGCTCAAGGCTTTCCAGAGTTTAATCCACCTTCAGAATTGATAGAAGCGGTGCATTCAGCCATGCTGAATAACAAAAATCAATATGCCCCAATGCCCGGTTATTTGTCGTTTAGAGAGCAAATTGCCAAAAAAGAATCTGATTTACATGCCATACAATTAAATCCTGAATCTGAAATTACCGTGGTGCCTGGCGCCACAGTTGGATTGTTTGTTGCCATTCAGACCTTTGTAAATAAAGGCGATGAAGTGATCATTATAGAACCTGCTTACGATTGTTATGAACCTGCAATTACTTTGGCTGGTGGCATAACCATTCGCGTTTCTGTAGATTTAAATTCCCTGCAAATTCCATGGGATGAACTTAAGTCAAAAGTGAATTCAAAAACCAAACTGATTATTGTAAATACCCCACATAATCCTTTAAGTACGGTTTTTACCCAAGATGATTGGCAACAATTAAGCAACATTGTACAACAATCAAACGCTATTGTAATTTCCGATGAAGTATATGAGCACATGGTATTTGATGGCAATCAGCATATTTCTGTTTTAAATATTGAGGGACTGAAGGACCGCTCCATCAAAGTATCCTCGTTCGGAAAGACATATCACTGTACCGGTTGGAAAATGGGCTATTTATCGGCCAATGCCGAAATAACAGCTGAGCTTAGAAAAGTATATCAATTTTTGGCTTTTGCATGCAACAGCACTGCTCAAATGGGAATTGAAACTTTTATGAAACTTGACAATAATTGGGAAGTTGAATTGGCAAAGTTCTATGAGCAAAAACGCAATTTGTTTAGAACACACTTACACGGTTCAAAATGGAATATACTTCCTTGCAGTGGTTCGTATTTTCAAGTGTTAAATTATGAGGGACATACAACATTGAACGACATGGATTATGCGGTACAACTCACGAAGCTCTCAAAAATTGCAAGTATTCCTATCAGTGCTTTTTGTGAAAATCGCGAAAAAACCAATTTGTTGAGGTTTTGTTTCGCGAAAAACGACAATACCATCATTCAAGCAGCCAATATCTTATGCA
>CANKVM010000041.1 GCA_947487175.1 Flavobacteriales bacterium
TGCACCCAGATTTACATGTGGGAGTGGGTCAATCGAAAGATATAGCCGCAGGTGCCACCTTTTGCGCCAGTGTTGTTTCAATCATCGTAGGGCTTTATATTTTACTTCCCCACATCATCGCGGCTTTTACGCTGTAGGGCTTTTATAAACTTTGTCGGTTTAGAAGCACTTCGTGCGTTTAGGGTTTAGAAGCATTACCATGCGTTTAGAGGACCTGCCGGTCGTTTAGTTTTTTACCAACCTAAAACAACCTTTATAAACCCTTATAATCGCTTATAAACCTTTATAAACCTTAGAATTACAACTCCAACTCCTTCAACTGAGCTGCAGACAAAGTACTTGGAGCATCAATCATTACATCCCTACCACTATTGTTTTTAGGGAATGCAATAAAGTCTCTAATGCTGTCACTTCCGCCAAGCATACTGCATAAACGGTCGAAACCTAAGGCCAATCCACCATGTGGAGGAGCTCCGTATTCAAATGCATTCATTAAGAATCCAAACTGATACTGGGCATCTTCTTTGGTAAACCCTAACAAATCGAACATTTCAGACTGCAATTGTTTATCGAAAATACGAATTGATCCACCACCAATTTCAACACCATTGATAACCATATCGTAGGCATTGGCTCTCACCTTTCCAGGATCAGAATTCATTAATGCTCTATCTTCTGGCAAAGGACTTGTAAATGGATGGTGCATTGCATGGAAACGGTTATGATCTTCATCCCATTCTAACAATGGAAAATCAACAACCCACAATGGTTTGAAATCATGGGGATTTCTTAAACCTAAATCAGAACCAACAAACAAACGAAGTTCATTCAATTGCTTTCTGGTTTTATCTAAACCACCGGCCATAATCAACATCAAATCGCCAGGTTGTGCATTCATTGCCTCTTTCCATTTCAACAATGCATCGGCATCATAGAATTTATCTACAGACGATTTCAAACTGCCATCAGCTTCAACTCGGCAATAGATAATTCCTGTTGCTCCAATTTGAGGACGTTTTACATACTCAACCAGGGCATCAATTTGTTTGCGGGTATAAACAGCAGCGCCTGTTGCACAAATGCCAATTACAGCTTCTGCATTGTCAAATAGACCAAAATCTTTACCTGAAACCACATCCAACTCATTTCCTGGTGCTTTTAATTCAACGAAAGACATTCCAAAACGAATATCTGGCTTATCAGAACCATAAAACTTCATGGCATCGGCATAGCTCATTCTTGGGAAATCGCCAAAGGTAATTCCTTTTACATCGGCAAATAGCTGCTTCATCATTCCCTCAAAAGTTTGGATAATGTCTTCTCTTTCTACAAAGCTCATTTCACAATCTATTTGGGTGAATTCAGGCTGTCTGTCGGCACGCAGATCTTCGTCTCTAAAACACTTTACAATTTGAAAATATCTATCAAAACCACTTACCATAAGCAATTGCTTAAATGTTTGTGGACTCTGAGGAAGGGCATACCACTGTCCTTTGTTCATTCTACTTGGAACAACAAAGTCACGGGCTCCTTCAGGAGTACTTTTAATTAAAACAGGAGTTTCAACTTCTAAAAATTGCTGATTAGACAAATACGCACGAATAGATTGTGCCAAATTGTGACGCAATTCTAGGTTCTTACGGACAATGTCCCTCCTTAAATCTAAATAGCGATATTGCATACGAATATCGTCACCACCATCTGTTTCATTTTCAATGGTAAACGGAGGCGTTTTAGACTCATTTAATATTGTTAAAGATTCAACAATAATTTCAATATCACCAGTTTCAAGTTGACCGTTTTTTGCACTTCTCTCTGCAACTTTACCTGTTGCTTGAATTACAAATTCACGGCCTAATGTACTGGCTTTTTCCAATAATTCTTTGCTATAAGCTTCGTTAAAAGCCAATTGGGTAATTCCATAACGATCGCGGATATCCACAAAAGCCATGCTGCTTCCCATAACACGAGATTTGGCAACCCAACCTGCCAACGTTACTGTTTCTCCAATTTGAGAAACTCTTAATTCACCACAAGTATGCGAACGATACATTTTACAAAAATACGTTGATTATTTATTATCTGAAGAAAAATGCTCCCAACCTTGCGCTTTAATTTCAAATGAATTACCCGCTTTGGTATTTAATCTATAAATGTTTACCATGTCTGTTGCATGGCCAATTACTGTAAAATCTGGATTGTTTTTGATTTTATCGAAATCTTCCTGTTTGATGGTGAACAACAATTCGTAATCTTCACCTCCATTCAAAGCCATGATACTTGGATTTAAATCAAATTCCAACGCTGCATCAATGGTTTGTGGATCAATTGGCAACTTCTCTTCGTATATATCAAAACCAACCCCAGAAGCTTGTCCCAAATGGAACAATTCAGAAGCAACCCCATCGCTCACATCCATCATACTGGTTGGAATAATTTTCAAATCATCTAATAATTGAATTACGTCTACCCTTGCTTCCGCTTTTAATTGACGACCCACAATGTAATCGTAGGTTTCTAAATCTGGTTGCATTTTTGGATGTTCTATAAACACCTTTTTTTCACGTTCCAAAATTTGCAATCCCATGTAGGCCCCGCCTAAATCGCCAGTAACTACTAGTAAATCATTTACTTGAGCTCCTTTTCTTAATGTAAGTTTTGATTCTTCTACCCTGCCCATAGCGGTTAGGTTCAATACCAATCCTGAGCGAGATGAGGAAGTATCTCCTCCAATTAAATCAATATTGTATTTTTCACAAGCCAAACGCATTCCTTCGTACAATTCCTCAACGGCTTCCAACGAAAAACGATTACTTAAACCAATTGCTACCAAAATTTGGGTAGGAATTGCATTCATGGCACAAATGTCGCTTACAGTAGCAGCAACTGCTTTGTATCCCAAATGTTTTAATGGATGAAACATCAAATCGAAATGCACCCCTTCAATGTAGCTATCCGTAGAAATGGCCATCATTTCGTTACCCAATTTCACAATTGCGGCATCGTCGCCAATTCCTAAAACGGTTGATTCATTTTTACTGGTAAAGTGTTTAGATAAATGAGATATTAATCCAAATTCACCCAAGGCAGAAAGTTCAGTTCTTTCGGTATTTTCAAACATTCCACAAAAATACAACGAAAAGTCAGAAAACAGTTGGCTACAAAAATTGAGTTATTCTTTATTCATTTTTTATAGTGCTATACACACATTTTTAGGTTCAGTAAAAAACTTCATGGCTTCCCAACCGCCTTCTCTTCCCACGCCAGAACTTTTTGTACCACCAAAGGGTGTACGCAAATCTCTCAGCAACCAACAATTCACCCAAACGATGCCCATTTGCAATTTGTTTGCCATTTGGTGCGCCGTATTTAGGTTAGTTGTCCAAATTGTAGCGGCCAATCCATATTCCGTGGCATTCGCCATCATCAAAACCTCTTCTTCTGTATCGAAAGGAGTAATACTAATTACAGGACCAAAGATTTCTTCGGTGTTGCATCTGCAATCAAACGGCAAATTTTCAATAATGGTAGGAGCTATATACCAACCGTTTTCAAATCCTTCCGGTTGAACAGACTTACCACCCGTTAAAATTACACCGCCCTCTTCTTTTGCAAGTGCTATATATGACAAAACCTTTTCAAAATGAGGTTTGGAAACAATGGCTCCGATTCTATTTTCATCGAGGGGATTGCCAATGGTAAGTTTGTTAACTTCGGCAACCAACTTATCGCGAACCTCATTGTAAACGCTTCGTTGCACAAACACACGACTCCCACACAAACATATTTCACCTTGGTTCATAAATGAACTATTCACAGTGGTTTTGATTGCTTTTTCTAAGTCTGCATCTGCAAATATGATATTGGGATTTTTACCACCCAACTCTAAGCTCAGTTTCTTAAACATTGGAGCCGCAGTTCTTGCCAAATGTTTTCCAGTTGCCGTTCCACCCGTAAATGAAATGGCCTTGGTAAATTCAGATTCAACAATGGCTTGTCCTGCTTTACCACCCAAACCATGAACTACGTTCAACACTCCCGGAGGCAATCCTGCTTCATTGCAAATTTCACAAAGCATAAACGCGGTAACCGGAGTAAATTCACTAGGCTTTGCAACCACCGCGTTGCCGGCAGCTATAGCAGGTGCTATTTTCCATGAAAATAAATACAATGGCAAATTCCAAGGACTAATACATCCCACAACGCCAATGGGTTGACGCAGGGTATAATTGATTGCCTTATCTTCCATTGCATGGCTTTCACTTGCAAATTGCATGGTGGCTGTTGCAAAAAACCTAAAGTTTTGTGCCGCCCTATTCATTTCATTCTTTGCAAGCCAAAATGGTTTGCCTTGATCTATGCTCTCCGCTTTAGCCAACTCTTCTCTTTTTGCATCAATCAGCTCAGCTATGCGGTTCATGATTTTGAACTTTTCTTCGGCAGGGGTATTGCTCCAGGCTGGCTGTGCTTTTTTTGCAGCTTCAACTGCCAAAACAACATCTGCTTCATCAGAATCTGGAATTTCTCCGTATTTCAAACCCGTAGATGGTTGGAAATTATCTAAATATTGACCATTGATTGGAGCAACAAATGCTCCATTGATAAAGTTGCTTAATTTCATCTTTCTAAAAATGCTTTATTTTGAATATCCCCAAAAATTTCAATATTTTTAGGTGAAGCCCAAAGGCTATTTTCATTTATTTGAATGCGGAATCCTTTTCCAGGTTGGTATGCCAACACTTGATCTCTGTCAATTAAAAAACTTCTGGTTTTGGTTTTCCATTGTAACAAATCAATTTTGCCTTCTATTCTGGTTACCTCAAAAGATTGAATATATGCATTGGTATCTTTTGCAAAAAAACCAATCATAGAAATTTTACCTGCAGAATCTGTGCTCAGAGAATATTTATTCTTTACCGACTCCTTACTAAAATCAATATTTAAAAAACCACTCAATTCATTTCCCCAATTTACAGAATCCATTTTTAACGTTTCAACTTCTTCACCTTGGTTGATGGTTTTGATCAAACTTGGATTTGCTTTGGTGAGTGTATCAATTTGGTTAGACATATATATCTGCCACAAATCAGTGTATTTGGTTTTTTCGCTTTTTTGTTCGGCACCAGTACAAGACGCTAAATACAATACAACGCCTACAAAATAAATTAGATTCTTTTTCATGCAATTAAGTTTTTACCTGTCATTTCCGCGGGAACCGAAATTCCCATTAAATTCAATATTGACGGTGCCACATCGGCCAAAATACCATCAGAAATTTTCAAAGATTTGTTGTCGGTGATGAACCACACAGGAACTGGATTGGTGGTATGCGCTGTATTTGGAGTTCCATCGTCATTGATTGCAAAATCGGCATTTCCATGATCGGCAATCACAATAAATTCATAACCCAACGGTTTCAAAGCTGTGACCAACTTTTCCAAACAATGATCTGCTGTTTCAACCGCTTTGATAATGGCAGAATAAACACCAGTATGTCCAACCATATCTGCATTTGCAAAATTCAAACACACAAAATCAGGTTGGTCCTTTTGAATAAATTCAATGGCAGAATTTGACAATTCCTCCGCACTCATTTCGGGTTGTAAATCGTAGGTTGCCACCTTTGGCGAATTCGCCATGATTCGGGTTTCGCCATTGAAAGGCTCCTCCCTTCCCCCCGAAAAGAAAAATGTAACGTGGGGATATTTTTCAGTTTCGGCCGCCCTCAATTGGGTTGCACCCGCATTTTGAATCACCTCCCCCAATGTCAAAACCAAATTATCATTGTGAAACAATGCACCATCAATTTTATATTTTTCGTCATAAATGGTCATGGTATAATAATGCAGATTTAGTTTATGCATGTTAAACTCATGAAAATCTTCCTGACTCAACACCCGGGTTATTTGGCGACCACGGTCTGTTCTGTAATTGAAACAAAGCACAATATCTCCATCCTCAATTTGTCCCTCAGAATCTTTTAAGCAACGAATTGGCGACATAAACTCATCGGTGATGCCGTCGTTGTATTTATTTTTTATAGTTTGAAGGACATTTTCAGTGTATTCACCTTGGTTATTGACCATAACGTCGTAGGCCATTTGAACCCTTTCCCAACGTGAATCTCTGTCCATCGCGTAATAACGCCCTACCACAGAACTCAATTTGGTATTGGTATTTTCAATTGCAGTATTTAACTCGGAAAGATATTTAATTCCACTATGTGGATCTGTATCTCTACCATCTAAAAATGCATGAACGTAAGTATGGGGAACGCCAAATTCATTGGCAATATTACAAAGTCCAATCAAATGCTGAATGTGGGCATGTACACCTCCATCTGAAAGCAAACCAACAAAATGCAACTTCTTGCCTGTTGACTTGGCTTTAGTCATTGCCTCAATGAGGGTTTCATTTGTTTTAATAGATTCATCGGTAAATGCTTTGTTTATTTTGGCCAGCATTTGCCAAACAATTCTGCCAGCACCAATATTCATGTGGCCAACTTCACTGTTTCCCATTTGACCCACTGGCAAACCTACGTTTTCGCCGTCGGTTCGCAGCGTTGCATTGGCATAATTGATAAACAATGAATCTGTATAAGGGGTATTCGCATTGAATACTGCATCAGATTTGGTATGATTTCCAATTCCCCATCCATCGAGTATTACCAGCGCTACTTTTTGAATCATAATACAAAAATACAAAAGCAAATTCGAGATGACACGAAAAATAACGATATTTGTGGTAATGTTTAAATTCGCTGCGCTCATTTTAGGTTTATACTTGCTGCCAAACGTAAGTTTTGCTCAAGGAAAAGTAACTTTAATTGTGGAAGATGAAGTCGCACGTTTAGAAAATTCCCGTATCCAAAGGCGCAAAAATGCAGATGTTTTGGTTCAGGGTTACCGAATTTTCATTGGTATGACCTCTGCAAGAAGCGATGCTTCTCGAATTCAATCTGAAGCACAAGAACACTTTGGCGATAATTTCATTGCACATGTAGTTTATGACGAACCTAATTTTAAAATTTACGTAGGTTCTTATAACAATTCGAATGAGGCCGATGACGCCATCAGTGAAATTCGCATATTTTACCCAAATGCCAAAAAAATCAAAATGCCAATCAAAGCGGCAAAAAAGTAATTGGGGTAAATTGTTAATAGTTATTTAAATCATGTACCTAAATTTGTAGTGTTCGCATAATAAAAATTTATGAAAGCCGACCCAAGAATAGTAAAAATAAAAGACGAAGTTCGAGAATTGTTTACCCAATATTTGGAAGTAAACAAGCAACGAAAAACGCCAGAACGCTATGCCATTCTTGACGAAATTTATTCTAACAAAGAACATTTTGATGTTGACCAACTCTATATCAAAATGAAATCAAGAAATTACCATGTAAGTCGCGCTACAGTATACAATACGCTCGATTTATTGGTAGACTCAGGATTGGTAAAAAAACACCAATTTGGTCAAAATACATCCCACTTTGAACAAGCTTTCGGATACAAACAACACGATCATTTAATTTGCAACAAATGCAAAAAAGTGATGGAGTTTTGTGATCCAAGGGTTCAACAAATTAGTTCAACAATGGGGAATTTATTAAAGTTCGAGGTAAGTCACCACTCTCTTCATTTGTATGGAGATCCATTGGTTGACGAAGAAGGACAGTGTATTCAATGTAACAAAATTCAATAATAATAGCTATTTATTTATAAAATGATTGATGTAATTTTAGGTCTTCAATGGGGCGACGAAGGCAAAGGAAAGATTGCCGACTACCTTACTCCAAACTATCAAGTAGTTGCTCGTTTCCAAGGTGGACCAAATGCTGGACATTCTTTAGAATTTGAAGGAAAAAAGTTCGTTTTGAACACCATTCCATCAGGTATCTTCAGAAAAGAAACCATTAACCTTATTGGCAATGGTGTTGTAATTGATCCAGTTCGCTTACGCGAAGAAATTGGTCGCATTGTAAATGAATGTCCCGACTATAAAGACCGCTTACTTATTTCTCAAAAAGCCCATTTAATTCTACCTACACACAGAATTTTAGACGCTGCATCTGAAAGTGCAAAAGGCGATGCCAAAATTGGCAGCACCTTGAGAGGTATTGGCCCAACCTACCGCGACAAAATCGGAAGATCTGGTTTGCGTGTGGGTGATATTTTGGAAGCTGACTTCAATGACCGTTACAGAAAAACAGTTGAAGATCATTTGAAACAAATTGAATTTTTAGGATTTTCAGATTTTGATTTGGCAAAAGAAGAAGAATTATTCTTCTCTGCTCTTGAATTCTTGAAAACACACCAACTAATCAATAGCGAATATTTTATTCACCAATGCATTCAAGAAGGTAAAAAAATCTTGGCAGAAGGTGCGCAAGGAAGTATGCTTGATGTTGAATTCGGAACATATCCATACGTTACTTCTAGCAACACTTTAACTGGTGGCGTTTGTACTGGATTGGGTGTAGCTCCAAAGTACATTGGCAAAGTTTACGGCATTTTCAAAGCATATTGTACCAGGGTTGGTTCTGGCCCTTTCCCCACTGAATTGGATAACGATCTGGGTGAATATTTACGCCAAAAAGGAAATGAATTTGGTGCAACTACAGGACGTAAACGCAGAACAGGTTGGTTAGATTTGGTAGCGTTGAAATACACTTGCATGTTAAACGGAGTTGATGAGTTAATTATGATGAAAGGCGATGTACTTAACGGCCTTGAAAGCATTTCAGCGGCAACTGCCTATACCATCAATGGAAACAACACAGACCAAGTACCCGCAAATCTTTGCAGTGCAGATATTACCCCTGTATACAATGATTTTGAGGGATGGAGTGAAGACATTCAACTGTCTGGTGGCTTTGAAAAAATGGATCAATCTTTCCAAGATTATGTGGCTTATGTAGAAAGCTACATTGGAGCAAAAATTGGTGTCATTTCAATGGGCCCAGGTAGAGACGAAACTTTAACCCGTTAATAGATTGCTATGAAAATAGTGTGCATTGGAAGAAACTATGTTGAGCATATTCAAGAACTCAACAACGACATTCCCGATGAACCTGTTATTTTCATCAAACCCGATACTGCCTTATTAAGGAACAACGCTCCTTTTTTTATTCCCGATTTCACCTCTGATGTACATCACGAGGTTGAATTGGTGGTAAAAATTAAGAAAATGGGCAAATGCATTCCTGCACAATTTTCTAAAGACTATTACGACGAAATAAGCCTTGGCATAGATTTTACAGCCAGAGACGTTCAATCGGCTTTAAAAGCCAAAGGATTGCCTTGGGAGAAAGCAAAGGGATTTGATTCTTCTGCAGTGATTGCTCCGTTCATATCTATAGAAGGTTTAAACTTAACTGATTTGAATTTCCGTTTAGAAAAAAACGGCGAAGTGGTACAGCGCGGAAATACGCAACAAATGATTCATAAAATTGATGAAATCATTGCACATGTTTCACAGTATTTCACATTGAAAATTGGCGATTACATTTACACTGGAACTCCAGCCGGCGTTGGTTCAGTAAAATCAACCGACCGCCTTGTTGGCTTTATTGAAAACCAAGAAATGTTTAATTTCTTGGTAGGTTAGGATTTTTTAAATTATTTATAATCCACCTTTTTTAAAATTCTATTTTTTTAATTGTTATTGGAAATCCGATTCAATCTTGTTATTTTTGATAATAATCTACAATACAAGTACTTGAGGATGAATCAAAAAATAAATAAAACAATCATTGGTCTGCTTTATTTATTTCTAATTAATTTTTCAAGTGCGCAAACTTTTATTTCAAGCGATCCATTCAAATCTCACTATTTTATTGAAAACAAAGGACAATATCCAGATTTTCAAAATCAGAAAGTTCTGTTTGAACTTACAGATAAAAGCAATAAAATTTACATTTTACAAAATGGATTTTTATGGACAAAAGGATACAAGGATAGTAGTACCGAAGAAAATCAAATAAAAATTTGTTGGATTAAAAATCAATTTCAAAAAAGCAACAATGTTTGTTCTGTAAAAAAACTAAATCCATCAAAGCACTATTTTAGTTTTGGCCAAACTTCTTTAAATTCATTTGGATATGAAAAATTAATTTTTGAAAACTTCTATCCGAATATTGATTTAATTTACGAATTAGGAAATAATGGAGATGGCTTCAAATACTCGTTTAAGATAAAACCGGGTGGTGACATTGGTAAAATACAATACAGCTATTCTTCAAATGAAGCAACCACAATTGACAATTCAACCACTGAAATTGCAGTTAATAGTTCATTTTTTCAACTAACCGAGCATAGTCTTTCCGTTTTTAATAATTCATTAAAAAAGCTCGAATCTTCATACAGGGTCAAAAACAATATTATCTCATACTATATCCCTCAATTTAAAATTGGGAATGCCATTACAATTGATCCATGGGTGAATGCAGTAACCGTATTAACTCGAAAAGTCAACTTTTTTTCAGACAGTTATGGTGAAAATATTGGATTTGATGTTGATTTTGATTCCAAAGGCAATGTGTATGTTTGGGGTGGTTGTTCAATTGGTATGAATCAAATGCATCTCGCAAAATACGACATGAATGGAAATCTAAAATGGGTATTTCCCGGAGTTACCTATGTTCCAGTTCATGGACTCATGTGGTATTCAACAAGATTTTATAAATTAATGGGGAATTTCATCGTAGATAGGGCAGTTGACAAAATATATTTGAGCGATGGCTGGGGTACTCCTGCGAATGGGAATTTTTTCGTTAGATTAGATTCAAATGGAAATTCAGACAGTTTTCTAATCCATCACCCTGGCATGACTACTGCAAATAAAATGTTGGTACGCTGTGACCCGCATAGGGTTGTTGCATTCGGTGGATTTAACCACACAAATAGATGGTCTAATATTTTCGAGCTTTTGGATACTAACATTTATAAACCCAAGGCGTTTACAAAGAAAAAATCATCTCAATATGAAATGATTATTGATGCGGTAATTGATGATTCCAATAAAATTTTCTTACTTCTAAAAGCTTATTCTCCACCCTATAATTATGCTCCGGGTAATAAAAATAATGTGGATGTTCTGGTAAAACTTTCAGACTCTATGACGAGTAGCATTTTTTACGATACATTACCTACCAAAGTCGATCAATATACAATGAAACCTTTTGTTCGAGGTCCGTATTCGTCAGTGGATTATCTAGGAACATCGGTGAACAGCATTTCTGCAACCAAAAACTACATCTATTATTATGATGGCAAATTCATAGCAGCTTATTATAAAAACAATGGGAAATTGGCAAAATTAGACAGCACAATAGGAAAAACACAGAATTTTCAACAAGGAATAGTTGCCGATAATTGTGGGAATGTTATTGTTGGAGCCGACTCAGGACGCATTAGGGTATATTACTTTAACGGAACTAATTTCCAACTCAAAAAGCAAATAACCATTTTCCCAAATTCCAAACGCTGCGTTTTGGATCTGGCTTATGACAAAGACCGCAACTTAATTGTTTTTAGTGGAGATAGCATGGCTGGAACTATCATTAATCCTGTGAATTGCGAAAGTTCCAAAGCAACTGAATTTTATGTATATCCGAACAAACGGTGCAGCCATTTTGCTTTCGCGCAAGTTAAATTCGCAGACACCACTAAATCTTATACATTTACATGGTACGATAGCACGACAAACAAAGTAATAAGAAAAATCACCAAATACAAACAGTTTAGAGACACTCTCTACAATCGAATTTCAAATCACAATTACTTGGTTTCTATTAAGCAAGAAGATGGTTGCTATTCCTTTGTTTCAAACTTTTGGCTTTATGCAATTCCAGCTTACGACACCACCATTAATATTACACTTTGTGAGGGACAATCCTTCAAACACAAAAACAAATTCTATACTGGTGATACCAATACTGTCGATACCTTCATTACATTTTTTGGTTGTGACTCATTCGTCAGATATTCAATAATTACAAATAAGCATTCTGCTTTTTATCAAAACAAAAACATCTGTAAAGGTGAAACTTTTAAGGTTGGAACTCATTTCCATTTTAATACCGGAGTATTTCATGATACTTTGATAAATTCAAAGGGATGTGACTCGGTTGTGCATACCACACTTTTCGTCTCGAGAGATTCCATATTTCAATTTATCAGATTATGCGATAACAGTAATTATAAAATTGGGAAGCATATTTATACTGCTTCTGGAACCTACATTGATAGTTTTAAGAATTTTCTTGGATGCGATTCTATTGTTACAACAAAACTCATCATCAGCAAAGACACTTTAATTCAGCAATCATTTAAAATTTGCAAAGGAAACAAGATTCAAGTAGGTTCAAATAGCTACGTTGCTTCTGGCGTTTACATGGATTCTTTCAAACAAATAACAGGATGCGATTCAATTATCAAAACAAATTTAATTGTTTATTCAGATACAAGTATTTTTCAAAAATTCAACATTTGCAAAGGTGACTCAATCAAAGTAGGAACCCATTTCTATAACCAATCTGACAATTATGTCGATACGCTAAAACGCACCACCGGTTGTGATTCTATCATTTATACGAAACTCTTTGTGTTAAAAACAAATGATACAATGAACCAAATTTTACTTTGCAATAAAGACAGCGTTTTCATTAATGGCAAATTCTATAATCAAACCACCAAGTTCGTTACCACATATAAAAATAGCAATGGTTGCGACTCAACCGTTACTTACAATATTATAAAAAATAAAATTTTAGCCAATTTTGAAATAGACAGCACACAAAACCCAATCTTTGTTTTTAAAAATCTATCTCAAGGCAATATAAAATATTATTGGAATTTTGGAGATTTATCTGTTGATTCAATCAATAAAAACACTTCCCATCAATATAAAAATGACGATACTTATTGGGCAAATGTTTGCCTAACAATTATTGATAGCTTTGGTTGTAATGATACAATTTGTCAGAAAATTCAAATATCTAAACTATTATATTTCCTATTCAATGGATTTACCCCTGGAAAAGATGGAAAGAACGATAATTTAAAAATCCAATATAAAGGGGGAACATTCAATTACAATCTATTGGTATACAACCGTTGGGGAGCACTTGTTTTTGAAACATTAAATGCCAACGTAAGCGACGATAGTAAATTTTGGAATGGCAATGTAATGAACACAGGACCAGAATGCCCTAGCGGCAGTTATTTTGCAATCTATCAACTATATCTGAATGGAACAAACAATCCACCAAAAGAGATCCACACTGTAATTACATTACTTAGAGAATTCTAAATTAAGGTAAGATCAATTACAAATATTTACAGTGAGATTCAACATAAAAAGAATCGTCATTGGCTATAAAATCAACCGACCGCCTTGTTGGCTTTATTGAAAACCAAGAAATGTTTAATTTCTTGGTAGGTTAGGATTTTTTATTTCAACAATACTCAACAATCATATAAAACAAAAAACCACCCGAAGGTGGTTTTTTGTTTTATATGAAAAATACAATTAATTATTGCAATACGATTTTCTTGGTTGCAGTGCGACCAATGTTATCTGTGATATTTACAAAGTAAACACCATTTAATCCGTTTACGTTTACATTGATAGTTGCTTCGTTCGCGCTCAAGCTACGAACAATTCTACCATCTAATGAAGTAATTACAACTTTAGAAATTTTGCTACCTGCCAATGATACATTGAAAGAACCAACAGCTGGGTTTGGAGCAATAGTAACTTCAGAAGTCAAACGAGAAATAGAAGTTGTTCCACCAAGTTGACAAGTGTTATATACACTGAACAATTCAACTGGAGATGCACTAGTTCTAGTATATCCACGGTTAAATCCACCAATACCATTAGGAGTTACGCAAGAACGTTGTGTTGTATCAGGGAAATCTTCACCAATTGTACTTGGATTACCATTACAGAATTTGTATTTAAATGTACCTGGGCACATTTTTGTTACAGTTGCAGAATAGTAGTTTGAATTCTTTGGATCAACAGTTAACTTGATTTTACCAGCTTGCCATTGTGGAGTTGTGAAACTACCAATTACAAATACTGAATCAGCAATGATTTCTTTTGTCAAATCAACTTTGAAAGTGATATCAGACGCCGATGGCACTGGAGTACATTTTGAATAGCTATCAAAGCAATGCAAAGCCAAAGTTGTATCTGAATTAGGAACAAATTTGCGGTTATCTACACCTTCCCAAGCAGGATTGGTACCTTTAAGTTTTCTATATTTGAATTCAATTTCAGCAGAATCTAACGTCAAAGTTACTGACCAAATATTGTTAGCTCCTTTTTTCAAGAAGGTTCCACCAGCCCAACCATTGATTTTGCCACCCGCAACATCAACAGTATCGAAATCACAACTTGTAGACATATCTACTTGGAAAGTTACTTTGTAAGTTGGAATAGGGCGAGAAGGACAAGCCGCACAAGTACCATAACATACTTTTCCAATTGTTTGATCAGCAGTACCTACAGTAACTGTACGGTTTCCGCTAGTATTACAAGCAGAAGGCACAGACTCATCTTTACCCCATGCATTACCATTTACAAATTTATAACCATAAGTAGTTCCAGAAGATACAAAAACGATAGCTTCATAAATTTTGTTATCCGCAGAAAACAAATTAGCCATTCTTGTTTTACCAGGAGCCCAACCTTGGAAATCACCAGCTACACTAACTCCGTCAGAACTAACTGAAGATTCTTTAGCCATATCCACAGCCAATCTAACAGCATACATACTGCTTGGAGCAGTACCACCAAATAAAATTGCACCTAAATCTAAAGTGTCTGTTCCTGCAGCAACGAATGCCCAACGGTTGTCGTTTGATCCACCGTTTTCAGAATTTCCTTTTTGAGAAAACTTTGGTACGCCTTCAGCTTGTGGCCAATCGTTACCATTGATAAATTTGAATTCTACTACTGAATTTTCAGTTACGTTGTCAATTACAGTGTAAATGTTAGATGACCCTACTTGAGTCATTGTAGTGTTTGCTGGTTTCCAACTTTGGAAATTTCCAGCTACGTGAACGCCATTGCTGCCAACTGTTTGACCAGTCATATCAACACTAAACTTCACCTTTCTTGTTTGAGCGAATGCACCTGTAATGCCAGATACCATTAACGCAATTAGTAATAATTTTTTCATGATGTGTTATTTTTAAGTTTATTTCATGCAAATATATATAAAAGTGTCAATATGACAATAACTATATCAAAAAAATTAGGTTACTTTGTAAGGTGAAAAGTTTATTCATCATTCCTTTAGCAGCCATCGCAGCAATATTTACAAGTGTTCCCGTAATTTCTCAAACCCCATCACAAACTTTACCATTACAATCAAAAGTTCAACCTAGAAAAGACATTTACCAAATTGCACCGCCTTCTTGGTATATCGGATTTAAGGACACCACATTAGAAATTATACTTCATGCAGAAAATATTGATCTATTCAATCTTTCACTGCAACCATACGAGGGTGTAGAATTTCTATCGGTAAACAAATCAGCAAACAGACATATTGCATACCTCAACCTCAAAATATCCCCCAAAACAAAACCGGGAATCATTACATTCTTGGCTACAAGTATAGATAAAAACCCAAACAGATACATCAAAGATTTTGGCTTCAATTATGAATTAAAAAGCCGCACTGCCAATTTATTTGTGCCCATAACGCCAGCCGATGTGACCTATCTGATTTTCCCTGATAGATTTTGTAATGGCGACAAAACAAATGACAATGCAATGATGCAATTCAACGAACCGGTTGACCGTGCGGCTCTAAAAAAGAGACACGGCGGAGACTTAGCCGGTATCAAAAGCAAAATTCATTATTTGAAGGACTTGGGAGTAACAACATTGTGGCTTAATCCCGTTCAAGAAAACGACCAAGCCGAAGAAAGCTTTCATGGATATGCCGTTACCGACCATTATAAAATTGATCCACGTTTTGGGAGCAACGCCGAGTACATATCCCTCAATCAAGAAATGAAAAAACACGGCCTTAAAATGGTCATGGACATTATTCCAAATCACACCGGAAACAACCATTGGATGTATAATAACTACGATACGGGGTGGTTTAATTACCGAGATTCGTTTATTCAAACCAATTTTAGAGCAACAACGGTTATGGATCCTTACGCTTCCATTCAAGAAAAGAACCTAAATTTTGACGGTGCATTTGTAAAAACAATGCCCGACTACAATCAAAAAAATACACATATTGCAAAATATTTAGACCAATTGTATTTGTGGTGGATAGAAACCGCAGGATTGTCGGGATATAGAATTGACACCTACCCCTATCCCGATCAAAACTACATGAATCATTTGTGCGAAATGATTCTTTCTGAATATCCCAAATTCACCATTTACGGCGAAACATGGGTGCAAACCAGCGCCGTGCAAGCCGCTTTTACAAAAAACAACATCAAGGGATTTGAGAAAAACCAATTGCCGGGAGTTACAGATTTCGTGCTTTGTTGGGCCATGCAGGAAACTGCAACAAAACCTTTTGGCTGGGTTGAAGGATTGAACAAATTGTACTTAACTCTTATTGACGATTATTTATATCAAGATCCAAATAAAAACTGCACGTTTTTAGACAACCACGATTTGTCGAGAATTTTCTCGGTAGTAAATGAAGATTTCAATGCTTGGAAACGCAGCCAAATGATGCTGCTTACTTTAAGAGGATTGCCTTGCATTTATTATGGTACCGAAATACTCATGACAGGCACCACCAAAGAAAGCGACGCATATGTTCGCTTTGATTTTCCTGGGGGATGGACGGCTGACGAAAAAAACAAGTTCAAACCTGAAGACAGAAACGTGAAAGAAAACGAAGCTTTTAACTTCATTAAAACCTTAGCAAAATACCGTCAAACGCAAAAGGCAATTGCTGAGGGAAAAATGACTCAGTTTACTGGAATCAATGGCATTTATGCTTATTCAAGGCACCTCGAAAACGATGCCGTTTTATGTATTTACAGCCAAAACAAAGAAAAGACTGATGTCAACATGAATCGATTTGCAGAGGTTACAAAAGGATATACCAAATTGAAAAATGTACTTACCGGAGAAATTTCGGCATTGGAAACAATACTAAGTATTGAAGGTGAATCTTCAAATATCTACGAACTCATCAAGTAAACATTTTTTATAAAGTTTATAACAAAAAAAAGGCTACCCACGGGCAGCCTTTTTTCGTATAAGTAAGTTTTAGATTTAATTATTCAACAATTTCATATCCCATAAGCGACTTGAATTGATCCAAACGCGCATCAAGGTCGGCTTTGGTAATTGAAGCCAATTTGGCTGTTCCAAATTCTTCAACGCAGAAGCTAGCCATTGCGCTACCGTAAATGATGGCAGATTTCATAGCTTCGAAATCTGTTCTTCCCACAGAAGCCAAGAAACCAATAAATCCACCAGCAAAAGTATCTCCAGCACCCGTTGGATCGAAAACGCTTTCCAATGGCAAAGCAGGACAGAAGAAAATTTGATTGTTTTCACCAAACAACAACGCACCGTGTTCACCTTTTTTAATGATCAATGTTTGTGGTCCCATTTCGCGAATAACGCGGGCTGCTTTCAACAAACTGTATTCACCACTTAATTGACGGGCTTCTTCGTCGTTAATTGTAAGTACATCCACTTTTTTTAACACTGCTTTTAAATCTTCTAGGGCAATGTCCATCCAAAAATTCATGGTATCAAGAACCACCAACTTTGGTTTTTCAGACAAACGATTTAGGGTAGTTAATTGAACCTGAGGACTTAAATTTCCAAGCATTACATATTCTGGGCTTGACCAATTTTGAGGGATAATTGGGTCGAAGTCGGCCAACACGTTCAATTCGGTAACCAAGGTATCGCGAGAATTCATGTCCATATGGTATTTACCATGCCAGAAGAAAGACTTTTCACCTTTTTTGATTTGTAGTCCGATGGTATCTACATTTCTATTATTGAGGGATTTTATGAAGTCAAAATCAAAATCTTCGCCCACTACAGCCACCAAACCAACGTGTTTATGGAGGAGAGAAGTAGCCAAAGCGATGTAAGAAGCGGCGCCTCCAACAATTTTTCCAGTAGACCCGAAGGGGGTGTCGATTGCGTCAAATGCCACAGAACCAATTACTAACAAACTCATGAATATATAATTTTAATTTTTTAAGAAACTTTTTTAAATAATTTTTCACAAAGGTATTGATTTATGTAGAGAATAATACTATTTTTGCATTCCTTTAAAAAGGGTAACAGATTCCTTGATAGCTCAGCTGGTTAGAGCAATTGACTGTTAATCAATAGGTCGCTGGTTCGAGTCCAGCTCAGGGAGCAAAACTAGACAAGGCGACAGAAATGTCGCCTTTTTCATTGTCTTTCAGCGAGTTAGGATAGTTGCATCTTTTTGTTTTTGAGATGTGTACTTTTTAGAAAGTTAAAACTCTACTTCTATAGTATTTATTTCAAGAAATCCCCATCAATAATAAGCAACTTGGCGCCATTTATTGAA
>CANKVM010000042.1 GCA_947487175.1 Flavobacteriales bacterium
TGTGTTAGAGTAGATCCTTAACTTCGTAAACGAGGTAACGGGCCCAAATGACATTGAGGAGTTCAATGTTTTCGGTTATGATATAATCGCAGGTGGTCATCTGGTTATTCATCCGATACTTTCCCTCCGCAAGGAGCTTATCGAGATGACTTCCCTTAAAACTGATTGATTGAACCATAATGTGGCTGCAAAAATAATCGAATGAAGGTAAAGAAATGGAATTAAAACTGACTAAAATCTAATTTATTGATTTCGTTGATGCGTTTTTTTGGACAGCGGTGGGTGATCAAAAAGGCATAGAATAGTTTTAAGTTAATATATTGATAGTTCTGGTTAAATTGATAATCGACACTACCAACAAACCGGTCGTAGCTGAGTTTGATTCCAGTTTTCGCAAACCATTGGTTTTGGGTTACATTAGATTGAAATCCTTCGTTTTGAAGTTTGGTGTGAGATAATTCAGTTTGCATACCAACAAATGGCACAAATCGTGGTTTCAAAAAAGCGTGGTGAAATGGCCACAGGTTAATTTCGAAATTAATATTTAATTTTTGGCTAGCATTCTCATTGCTTAGATTGTTAGAATATCCAAGTCCCATGTTATATTTTTCATGGAAACTTTGGTATTCAATACCGTAAAATTGAATATTGTTATTTTTAGCATTGGTTTGTTGCGTAATTCCAAGGCAGTGAATTTGTGCAGAAACAATGCTATTTGTAGCACAAAGTAAAATCACACAGAATACAGAAATAAGATTTTTTTGGTTTTTCATAATTTCCTCCTTTTAAATTTTAGAACAATAAGAACAAAACTGTTCTTTCTCAATTAACTATAAAAGTATTCTTTTTATTGTGAGGGATAAGAAATAAGTTTTATTAAAAAAAAAGAATATCTATTTTAAGTGCAAAAAACTAATTTGCAATTGGAATTTACTAACCTCACAACCTCTCGCTCAACACCTTGCTGATATTGTTTTTCAACGATTTGCCCATGTAGTTGCCGGCCCATTGGATGCCGCGGGTGGCACTGGTGAAGAAGATTTCGTCGGCGGAGCTTAAGTCGATCTCGGTGATGCGGTGTTCGCTCATTTGATAACCGTATGATTGGGCCTGATGGATCACGATTTTTCGCATTACACCATCAACGCAATATTCCGACAACGGCGGAGTGGAAATGAACTCTCCTGATACCATGAAAATGTTTGATGAAATACCTTCACATACATTTTCCAATTCATTGTATATCACACATTCATCAAAGTCGTTTGTTTTGGCATAAATTCCCGCCATTACATAGGTCAAAGCCGAGGTGGTTTTCAATGTGCTCGTGAAGTTTGAATTCTTTGCGAGCTCTTTGTAATTGCCAATTTTAAGTCCCTCAATATTTAAAGGATATCCACTGTAATCAATTGGAGTAATTTCAATCACGCTTTGTGTGTACTGATTTTTAGGTTGGTAAAAACCATCAGCTTCCCTCAAAAACGACGAACGAATGCGGGCATTGGATATGTCTTTCGATTTGCAAAACGACTCAATGACTTCTTCCAATGACGTATTTGCAAAACACTCGGGTAAATCCATGTGCAAAAGCATCAACGATTTGTCAATGCGTTGCTGATGCAAATAACCATGTTGCAATCTGCCTTCGCTTAGTTTCATCGATTCAAAGAAGCCATCGCCATAGCGGTATGATCTTGCCGATAATGAAAGGGTAGGAGAGGTTGCTGTGATTTCTTTGCCGTCTAATAGAAAATAAGTCATGATGATTGTAAAATGGAGTGGTTATTTTCTGATATATCTAAAAAACAATGCACCTTCTCTCATGACTAAGGTATCATTTTGAAATTTGTGAAGATTGAATATCCTTGTTTGCGAAGTACTTGAAATACTTTTGTTTGAATATTTGAATTTTAATGCAACACCGAAACTTGAAGAGTCAAAGGGAACAGAAATAAGTTCTACCAATCCAATTGCATCTTTTTTAATCGTAGGGATTTTATAATTGAAAATTAGATGGGTCTTGTTAATTGCATTCTCGGCTTTTTGCGTTTTTTGACAAAAAGAATCTGAAATTGATTTGTTTAATTGCGCAATAATCATAGTATCGGCTTCGGTAAATGCGGCCACACTTTTACCACCCTTATCTACAGAAAAATATTGCCATTTTCCTTGTAATATATTTTCCAATAATTCTTTGTGGGCTAGTTTAGAATAAACCAGGGTTGTTGTTAACACAGATAGAAACAACAGTAGAAAATATTTATTTCCGCTTTGCAATTTCATCGCGTAAACGTGCTGCTTTGCTGTAATCTTCAATATTAATTGCCTCATCCAACATGTTTTCTAATTCTTGCATGGTGAATTCGCCGAAAGGTGTTTTCTCCTCTGATTTTGATTCTTGAGGCATATCTTCTTCGGTTTGACGACCCGGTTCATCAATATCTGCATCTTTTTCGTCTTCTTCGAATCCTGCCTCATCTAAGATGGCTTGGGTAACGAAGATGGGACATTTAAATTTCATTGCCATGGCAATAGCGTCAGAAGTTCTGGAATCAACTTGCATGGTTAAGCCGTCTTGCACAAAGTAGATACTAGAATAGTATATTCCTTCGGCAAGCTTTTCTATGCAAATTTCTGTAATTCCAATGTTGAAATTCTTTAAAGTAGTGGCAAACAAATCGTGTGTTAACGGACGTGTTGACTTCATGTTTTCCATTTCCATGGCAATGGATTGGGCCTCTAGGGCACCTATTAAAACGGGTAATTGAATCTTCGACTTAGGGCTGTGTAATACCAAGGTATAGGCACCATGTGAATGGGCCGGTAAAATGTTCTTGATAAATACTTCAACCTTTCTTGCCATCAGATTAATTTTTTAATGCGTGTATTAGTTTTGGTAATATTTCGAAAGCGTCTCCCACAATACCATAATCGGCACTTTTAAAGAAAGGCGCTTCAGGGTCTTTGTTAATGGCAACAATCGTTTTACTTGAGCTCACACCAGCCAAATGCTGAATGGCTCCAGAAATACCAATTGCAATATATAAATTCGGTTTGATTGTAATACCAGTTTGTCCAACGTGTTCACTGTGTGGTCTCCAACCCATGTCACTCACAGGCTTAGAGCATGCAGTAGCTGCACCAATTAAATCAGCCAATTCTTCAATCATGTGCCAGTTTTCTGGACCTTTCATTCCACGACCTGCACTCACAACCAATTCAGCTTCTGTCAAAGGAATTTTGCCAGTTACTTTGTTTATTGCATTGATGCTGATTTTTGAGGGACTAGCGTTTACAGAAACTGATTCAGTTGCACAATCGCTGCCATTGGCATTGATTTCAAATGAATTAGGCGTGATAGCCAATACCTTAATATCGCGATTTAAATTGACAAATGCAAATGCTTTACCTGAAAACACGCCTCTTTTCACGGTGAAACCGTTAGAAAGGTCAGGTACAGAAATTACATTGGTTGCCAATGATGCGTTTAAAGAAACGGCAATTCTTGGTGCCAATGATTTTCCAACATACGAGTTAGAAACAATCACAACAGATGCCCCAATTTGCTTGCAAATAGAAGCAAAAATTTCAGAGGTTGAATCTGCTGTAAAGCCATCGGTATTGCTGCAATTCAATACTTTGCTTGCTCCGTATTTACCAAGCTCTGCACTGTTTGCTATAGAAGAAATATTAACAGCAACAACTTCTTTGCTCATTAATGTGCCAATTTCTTTGGCATATGAAATGGCTTCGAAAGTTGATTTTTTAAATTGATTCTCGGAACTCTCCGCAAAAACTACAATTGACATAATTAGATAACTTTAACTTCGTTTTTTAAAATGTTAATTAACTCACCTGCATTGTCGGCATCAATTAATTTAACGCTTCCTTTTGGTGCTGGCAATGAATAAGATTGGTAATTTGCTGCTTGATTAGAAACAGAAGCCTCAATAATTTGCAAAGGCTTAGTTCTAGCGGCCATGATACCACGCATATTTGGAATACGGGGTTCGCACAAGTCTTTTTGAGCACTTGCAACCAATGGTCCTGCACATGTTAATGTTTCTCTACCTCCATCAATATCTCTATCGAAAGTAAAGTTTCCACCGTTGTAATCAATTTTTGTTACAACATTTATTGATGGAATGTTCAACAAAGCACCCAATAATCCGCAAACTGCGCCACCATTGTAGTCAATGCTTTCTCTACCAGTTAAAATCAAATCGTAACCTTCTGCAATTTTCGCAATTTCTTCCGCAACAAATTGAGCATCAACTGGAATTGCATTGATACGAATGGCTTCGTTTGCGCCCATGCTCAATGCTTTTCTGATACTTGGTTCGCTATCGGCTTCTCCAACGTGAACTATGGTTACAGAGCCGTTGTTTGCTTCCGCAATTTCAAGGGCACGGGTAACCGCCAATTCGTCATAAGGGTTTACGATAAACTGAACGCCCGCCTTGTTAAAGGTGGTGTCGCTGTCGGTAAACGTAATTTTAGTTGTGGTGTCAGGAACAACACTTATACAAACAAGAATTTTCATTGATCAATACAATTTACTGCAAAAATACAAATTTTCTTGCCAATTGTTTAATTCTGCAAAATCCTTTTTAGATTCGTGGCATGAGTCGATATCATTTTGTGGCAATTGGAGGGGCAGTAATGCATAATTTGGCATTAGAATTACATGCTTTGGGAAACGAAGTTACGGGAAGTGACGACGAGATTTTTGATCCTGCAAAGTCTCGCTTGGCGGCAGCAAATATCCTTCCAGAAAATTATGGATGGTTCCCTGAAAAAATTACAAAAGAAATTGATGCAATTATCTTGGGCATGCATGCCAAAGACGATAATCCCGAATTAAAAAAAGCCCAAGAATTAGGACTCACCATTTATTCTTTCCCCGAATTTATCTACCACCATTCGCAAAATAAGCAGCGCATTGTGATAGCGGGTAGCCATGGAAAAACAACTTCTACCGCCATGCTCATGCACATTTTGAAAAAGCAAAATATAGATGCAGATTATTTGGTAGGATCACTGTTGCCAGGATTCGACAGAATGGTGCGTTTATCCGATGCCCCCATTATTGTGATTGAAGGCGATGAATATTTGACCTCTCCAATTGATAAAACTCCGAAGTTTTGGCATTACAAACCTCAGTTTTCAATGATTACAGGAATTGCTTGGGACCATGTAAACGTGTTTCCAACCTTTGATAATTATATTTTCCAGTTCGAAAAATATTTGGAAACTATTTCGGAGGGATATTTTTACTACGCAAGTGATATTGAACTTGAAAAATTATCAGAAAACTTCACTCATAAAGCTACTCCCTATCAGGCTCCCAATTACAGGGTTGAAGACAATGGGGTAGTCATAAACGTAAATAACACTGACATTACTTTAAATATTTTTGGTAAGCACAATATTGAAAATGCAGCTGGGGTGGTTCAATTGGCAATGAAATTGGGTTTAACTGAGATTCAGGCGTGGCAATCGCTATCTGATTTTCCTGGTACTGCAAAACGCTTAGAAAAGGTGTATGAAGATGAAAACACGCTGGTGATTCGCGATTTTGCCCATGCTCCGAGCAAGGTAAAGGCTTCGGTGAGTGCAGTGAGAGAACAATATCCCTCAAGAAACTTTGTAGCCGTATTTGAACTCCACACTTCGAGTAGCTTGATGCCAGAGTTTATGGGGCAATACAACCAAACCATGGATGCCGCAGATACCGTTTTCGTGCTGTACGATGCCCATGTTTTTGAACTCAAAAGAATGCCGGTGCCGTCTGCCGAAACCATCAAAGAACGCCTAGGAAATGTTGAAGTTTTCAGTGATGCCGAGCAACTTAAGTTGGCGGTAAAACAGGCACTTCATGTTCATGAGGGACAAAAAAGCGTATTGCTTTTGATGAGCAGTGGCAATTTGGCGGGTTTAACCACCCAAGATTTTATAGGTTAATTTTTTTCTAAATCGCTGTAATACGATTTCAACAGTTTACCGCGAACACCTTCTTTGATCAATGCATTGTTGGCATCGGTAGGATAGGTTCTGTTCGACAAGAAAACGAATACCAATTCATTGTCGGTGTCGGCCCAAGCCCAATTTCCGGTGAAACCACTGTGCCCGAATAATGTTTCAGGTGCATTGTCGAAAATATTGGATGCAGTGTAATGTTCGTGATTTCCAACATCGCTTTTAAGGTGGTTGGGGTAACCATTGGGTTTATCGAAGCCCAAACCTCTGTAATTGGTAGGATACAATTTATTGTAATGGGTTTTGGTAAATAATTTTACGGTTGAAGCAGAAATATATTGCTTGTCGTGAAATTCTCCTTCATCCAATAGCATTTGCATAATTTTGGCCAAATCGCGGCTATTTCCAAAGAAACCTGCATTTCCAGCAACACCACCAAGCAAGGCTGCACTTGGGTCGTGAACGATTCCACGAATGGTGCCACGGGGCCAAATGGTGTCAATTCCCGTTGGTAAAATCCATTGTTTTAATCCTTTTTTAATGGGCAAATAGGTCATTTTAGTTAAACCCATTGGTTTATAGAATTGTTCGTCAACAAAAGAATCTATTGGCATATTGGTTAAATATTCAACCCATTTTGCTAGGATTATCATATTTAAATCGCTATATTTATAGGCATAGACATTTGCAGGTTTTGTTTGGTTAGTCCATTTCCAAACGCTATCGGCAAATCGTTTTTCTATAAAGCAAGTATCACCCAATTGTATCGCAAAATTGAATGTGTCTTTTGCTAACGTATCAATGAAAACTCCATTCACTTTAGAAATTTTCAAGCTGCTGTCTTTTCTGATTTTGTCGGTAAGCGGTAAAAAGGCAGGCAATCCAGATCTGTGAGTGAGGAAATCTTCAACACTCATATTTCCCCAAGCAAAATCTTCGGCAGCTGGCCAATATTTTTTGATAGGAACATGTAATTTGAATTTCATTTTGTCGTAAATTTTCATCACTGCCAATGTGGTTGATGCAATTTTCGTAACACTGGCTAAGTCAAAAATATTTTCTGATGTAATTGGTCTTTTAACTTTAACGCCTGCTGAATCAATGGGGTTATAACCCACATTAAACTCATCCACTACTTTTCCTTCCTTCAAAACCAAAAGTTGAATGGCAGTGGCCACTTTTCTATCTACCAATGATTCTAGGTAGGTTTTAATTGAAAGTGGGTCATGTCTGTAAAAACCAACTTCATTTGGGTGTATGAATTCGAAATATTTATTGGTACTTTCAATTTTACTGATGTCTTTGTTCGACCATGTTTCGCTAATTTTAGCGGGAAGGGTAGCCGTGGGTGCATATTCTCCAAAAATTGCATCGGCAGATGCTCGTTGGAAGGCATCTCCGTTTTCATGGCCAATAACAACCGTATACTTTTTAGGTAAGTTTTTAATGGCATATAAGTTCCCCAATTGTACCAAAATGGTATTTTCAGGAAGGCTGTCGCGTTGAAAAAAATCTTCAAGGTTTTTCGACATTCTTCTTGAGCGTTCACCCCAAAGAACTTGGCTTGAGTTAACAACAATAAGTGGGTTGTTTTTGAGGGACAAATTGCGGTTTGACAACAAAGTATCGAGTTGGTGCCCATTGCCATCAAACTTGATCCAATTGATTTTGTGATATTCGGAAACTTTGTTGATGAATTCCACCGGCACATCCGCGCCGTAACTGATTACATTGATGGTGCCTATAGTATGTTGGGTAAGTGGAATATTTTTATTGTTCAAAACAACAATACTCTTTCTTGCAAAATTGTCAAGTGAAACGGGTCCAATTGAATTGAGTTTTGTAGTGGTAGATTTTTGGGTGAAGTCTTCAAAAATGGCATCTAGCTTTTGTTGGAGGTTCTCGGTGTTTACTATACGATTGGTATTTAAACGCAATTGGTGTTTGGCAATCAATATTTTTCTTACAGAGGCCGCCAAACTGATACTATCTAACCATCCTGAATCTTTATATGTGATAGCTAGGTTTATTATTCCTTCAATATTTTCTGGAAAGCACAATATATCGTTTCCAGCTATTAATGCTTTTACGCCAGCTTCTTCTGGTTTGTAATGGCTTGTAATGCCTTTCATGTTTAGGGCATCAGTAATGATTAACCCTTTGTATCCCAGTTTATTCTTCAAATAATCGGTGATGATGGGTTTCGACAAAGAAGCAGGTAGGTTTTTGGTCGAGTCTAACAGAGGAATGCACAAATGTCCAACCATGATGCTTTTTACATCGGCTTGAATCATTTTCTTGAAAGGTTCCATTTCAAATGCCAATGATTCTGGGGTATGATCTACAACGGGTAGTTCTTTGTGTGAGTCAGACTTCGTATTGCCATGTCCTGGAAAGTGTTTGGCACAACTATAAATGCCAGCATCTTCCATTCCTTGGCTAATTTCTTTTGCAAGTGCTGCAATGTTTTCAGGATCATCGCCAAAGCTTCTAAAACCAATGATTGGGTTTTCTGGATTGATGTTTACATCAACATCGGGTGCGAAGTTGATCATCACGCCCATCAATTTGCATTGCTGACCAATTGCATATCCAACATTATAGCAGTAATTAGGGTCTTTTGATGCAGCCAGCGTCATTTGGAATGGGAATTTGCGCATGTTGGATAGTCGCATAGACAATCCCCATTCACCGTCGATTCCTATTAAAAGTGGGAGTTTAGATGATTGCTGATAATAGTTTTGCAAATAAGCTTGAGAAAGTGCGCTTCCTTGGAAAAAAATAATACCACCTACTTCTTGTTTTTCTATTGCTGACAATACAACTGGGTCGGCGGCGATGTTTCTCGACCAAGCGGGAATCATGAGTGTTTGCCCAACGAGTTGTTTGAAATTTAATGTTTTTAAAATACTATCAGCCCATTTTTCGCTGGTATTTAAATTCGGCTTTTCAATGAGTTTTGATGGCCAACGCTGATTGTATAACTGTGCTTCACGGGGCCTTCCTTGTCCTTCCAATTGAATTGTAAATCCTATTAAAGCGAGTAATAAGTATAATTTTAAGAGGACATTAATTTTCATGAAGATACAAAGCAAATAAAAACTTGTCTTAAATGTATATTTTTTTTTAAATATATTGTGGAAAAAAGCGGGTATTTGGTTTAATTGGTCGTGTTTTCGTAAAAAATTGCTTTTTTTGTAAAAGTTGAATTAAGAAAGCAACGTTTTCGTAGTTGGTGTTGTCTAAAACATGCACGCGAAAAATTTTGAAATGATTTTTTGGAATGACAGAGAAAGAACTGGTAGAAGGATGTATACGGGAAGACCGGGAATGCCAGCGGATTCTATGGGAGAAATATTCCAAAAAACTGATGGCGCTATGTTTGAGATACTGTCAAAACCAAGAAGAAGCTGAAGACGCACTTATGGAAGCATTTGTAAAAATATACGACAAACTTGGGGATTTTAGATTCCAAAGCTCCTTGGAGACATGGATGCGTCGTATTGCCGTAAATCTTTCCATCAACAAAATTCGTGCGCGTAAAAATATTTTTAAAGAAATAAGTGAATCTGAATATGAAATTGGATATTCGGATTTTTCGTTTGATAGACTAAATGTAGATCAATTAAATCAATTAATTGAAAAATTACCAGTTGGATACCGCATGGTTTTTAATTTATATTGTGTTGAAGGATTTTCTCACAAGGAAATTGGCGATATTTTAAATATCGATGAGGGAACAAGTAGGTCTCAATTGGCAAAATCTCGTAAAACTTTGCAAGCTATGTTAAACGGTTTAAATTTAGGGTGGGCATAACATGGAATTTCCAGACGATTTCTTTAAAGACAAATTTTATAACAGCGAAGCTGAATACAGCGAGAATGTATCCTTCGAAAAAGTAATGGATCGCCGTCGTAAGAAACGCAGATTCATTTTTTGGTGGAACCCTAAAACGTATGCAACACTTGGCGTTTTGTTCTTAGGAGGACTAACCGCATTTGTTACCCATTCTTTTAATGGTAAATCAACTAAGGCGGATCAAGTTAAAGTGACGAATATTGATAGTCGCAATTTGACTATTTCTAAAAATAACGACAGCAAAGTTCAATCTGGTGTAAGAAATAATAATCTTGGTGGATTTTCTAAAACTACGAATGATTTATTTTCAAAACGAAACAAGAAAACTGCGGATAAATCTACAAATACGCTTGTCGTAAATGCGGATAAAACGCTCATTACTCAACCTGAATCAATTTCAAATGAGCAATTGTTTGGGGAATCTAAGTTTGCGAAAGTTTCTAGTTGGGCAAATGAAGATATCTTTAATTTAAGCAAATGGAATGATAGGTTAAACTCAGCAAAACCAAAACAAAATCATTTTGGTTTTGAGGGATTGAATTTGGATATATCAGACTTGGAATTTGATTTGCCAGAATTTGAGATTAGATTGAGAAACACACCGTCTAAGTGGTTTGCCGAATTATCAGTTATCACTGGAAGTAACAATACTATTGTATTCGAAGATGATGTTCCGTTAAGTGTTCTGGGTACCCAGTATATGGCGCAATATCAAATGTTGGTATTGAAAGACTTTGAAAATGGATCTATGTTTGGTGCCGGTATTCAGTTTAGTGAATGGGTAGGTAATGGTAAATGGCAAAGAACATCGAATGCTATGGTTCCTAAAGTAACAACCCGTAAAGTGCTAATTTCACCACCATGGCAGCCTAAAAAATATGCTGTGCTATCCGATACTACTTATGTTCCAGCTACAACGGTTCAATCGGGCGCTGTAGAATATAAAATTGATAAAGTTTCTTTTCCTTTGGCTTATCGTTTTTGTACCAGTATTGGCAAATTGCCAGTTAGATTTGGATTGCATTTGGCACCAGGTTATACCACATTAACCCAAGGGGTTTATTTTACCCAAACAGATTTCCGCCCAATTCAATCTAACAGTCAAATGACAGTTGATGGAAGAATTACACTTGGTCCAATGTTCCCTATTACCAAGAAATGGACATTCGTAATGGAGCCTTCTTTGATTTATCAGTCATTTGTAACTCCAGACAACCAAGTAAATGGTAAATTCTTCACCGGATTGGGTGTTGCAATTCTACATCAGTTTTAATTGCTTAAAAGCATTTTAGGCTCAGCCTTTGTTGGATTATTCCAATTTTCTTACTCTTTTAAACAAAGAACTTGTTTTGTTAAACTTTCATAAACCTTTATAATCTTTTATAAACATTTATAAAACTATTTCAGATTCTTATCGTAATATTGCGATAGGAATTATGGGAAGAAGTAAAACAGCGTCGTTTTCTGAGGAAAGTAACACATTGGCCGTAATGGCTAAGGCCTTGTCGCACCCTGCTCGAATTGAAATCTTGAAGTTTCTACTCAAAGCAGAAAGTTGCGTATGTGGCGATATTGTTTCTGCCTTACCCCTTTCACAAAGTACAGTTTCTCAGCATTTAAAAGCCCTTAAAGATTCGGGAATTGTGAAAGGCTCAATTTCTGGCCCAAACGTTTGTTATTGTATCGATCCATTGGTATGGTCAACATTCGGTAATCTGCTGTCTGCTTTTTTTAATCAAAAACCTCTCGATCTAACCTGCGAACCAAACTGCTGTTAATTTAAATAACCCGTCTAATCAAACAATGAAAATTCAGTTATAAACTTTCATAAACATTTATAAACCATCATAAACCCTATAATTTACCCTGCTGCATGAAAATCTCCGAATTCAAAGCCCAACTTGCTTCGATGCAAAGTTTATCGTTCCGTTTGCCAAATGGTGAAACCATTCCTGCGCATTTCCACATTACCGAAGTTGGTAAAGTAACCAAAAACTATATTGATTGTGGAGGGACAGTGAGAGATGAGTCGAAAGTTAATTTTCAGCTTTGGATAGCCAACGATACTGACCACCGTTTAAGTCCCTCAAAATTATTAGGAATAATTGAATTGGCAAGCCCATTGATTGGCAACCAAAATTTAGATATTGAATTCGAATATCAAGGCGATACCATTTGTAAATATGGGGTACAGTTAATTTTGGGACATTTTGTTTTGACTGCCACGCAAACAGATTGTTTGGCAAAAGATCAATGCGGTATTCCTCAGTATAAAATGCCTATAAAATTGGCTGATCTAACACCGACTGGAGGATCAACTTGCACACCAGGAGGAGGCTGTTGTTAAAATGAAGAATATCTTAGTTTTATGTACGGGTAATTCTTGCCGAAGTCAAATTGCCGAAGGTTATTTGCGCCATTTCGGTAGTGACTTGGCAAATATTTACAGTGCAGGAATTGAAACGCACGGGGTGAATCCCAAAGCCATTGCCACAATGAAAAGTGATGGCCTAGATATTTCAAAACACACCTCAAACCATGTAGATGAATACTCGAAAATAGAGTTTGATTTTATTATCACAGTGTGCGACAATGCAAAGGAAAATTGCCCATTTTTTCCAAGCAATGCAAAACGATATCATTTTAATTTTCCTGATCCAGCAAAAGCCACAGGCACCGACGAAGAAATTACATCCGAATTTGCTCGGGTTCGCGAATTGATAAAAACTTATTGCAAAGATTTTGTGATGAATGAGTTGCAACCTTCATGCGTGAAAATTGGAGAGGAAAAGAAATCGCTTTCATTTTTAGATCGGTATTTAACCCTCTGGATTTTTATTGCCATGGCAATTGGAGTTGCAATTGGGTACTTTTTCCCGGATACTGTTTTGAAATCAAATACAAGCAATGGGGGGGTGAACGTCCCACTTGCCATTGGATTGATTCTAATGATGTTCCCGCCTTTGGCAAAGGTGAAATATGAAAAAATGGGAGAAGTTTTCCAAAATAAAAAAGTACTTGGGGTTTCGCTATTATTGAATTGGGTAATTGGTCCTGTATTGATGTTTGTTTTGGCGGTCACCTTTTTAAAAGACATGCCACATTACATGGTGGGATTGATAATAATTGGTTTGGCAAGATGCATTGCCATGGTGATTGTTTGGAATGAGTTGGCTGAGGGAAATAGGGAATATGCCGCGGGGTTGGTAGCTTTAAATAGCGTTTTCCAAGTTTTATTTTTTAGTATTTACGCTTATATTTTCATTACCGTTTTGCCAGGATACTTTGGTGTTGAGGGAAGTATTGTAGATATAAACATGATTGAAATTGCGAAAACCGTAGGACTATATTTGGGCCTTCCATTCTTGATGGGAATAGTTACTAGAACATATTTTGTAAAAACCAAAGGAGAAGAATGGTACACAAAAAATGTATTGCCAAGAATATCACCAATTACATTGATTGCATTGCTTTTGACCATTGTATATATGTTCAGTTTGAAAGGACAAACAATTATTGATATTCCGATGGATGTACTGAAAATTGCAGTTCCTTTAATGATATACTTTGTGATTATGTTTTTTGTAAGTTTTCTTTTGGGAAAAAGAATGGGTGCAGATTACAGTCAAACCGCCGCCATTTCTTTTACCGCAGCAGGAAACAATTTCGAATTGGCTATAGCCGTTTCGATTGGCGTTTTTGGAATTGGTAGCCCTGAAGCTTTTACAGGAGTAATTGGCCCATTGGTAGAAGTACCTGCTTTAATTGCTTTGGTGAATGCTTCGTTTTGGTTAAAAAAGAAACTTTACCGCTGAAAATAGAGAAGTATAATAGTTGAAAAAATAGCTTAATAAATACCAATATTTTGGTACGAGATTCAATTTGTAATGAAATAGTTTTGTTTTATTAATCTCGATATGAAAAGCATAAATTTCAAAGTAATTATAAATGGATTCTCAATTTCATTTGTAATGGTTTTCTTAGTAGGATGTTTGACTCCTCAGCAGTTTTATTCAAATGACATTTTTACTACGTTAACAGCTCCTGAAGAAGGAGGTGTTAATTTTACACAGTTAACAAAAGAAAGCGATATCGTTGAAGGACCGCCAACCATGTTAAAAACTGAATCGTATGCTAATGGAAATACCATGGTGAATATGGAAGTGTTGATGTGGAATACGGCTACATATTTGGCCGTGTCTCCAGATGGTAAGAATTTTACTTTTTTAGGGAATAACAATAATTCTAGCAATTTATTTATCCGTTCTACGGAAGGTGGCGCTGCTGCAATTCAGAGAACGTTCAGAAATGATGTTGAAGATTTTTCATATTCAAAAGATGGCAAATTTTTGTCTTTCTCAGATAGGGTTGGAGTTGGAAGTTATTCTAATTTGAACATTTATATGATTGATGTAAACAAAGGTTCCGCTGTTCGTCAAATTGCATCGGGCAATGAAGATGAACAGAATCCAGAGTTTAGCGATGAAGGGAATTTATTGTTTTATTCTAAAAACAACAATGGAAATTATGCGCTTTGGAGCCAAGATTTAAAGAGTGGTTTGATGACTCAATATTCAGAGGGATTTAATCCTTGTATTGTTCCAAATACTGGCTCTAAACAACTTTTTGTTACGCGCAGGGTTAAAAACTCAACACGCACTGAAATTTGGAAGGTTGATGTAGAAACTGGTTCTGAAACTCAGTATGTTACTGACTCAAGAAGGTCTTTTTCTAGTCCTAAAGTTAGTCCTAATGGCAAATATTTAATTTGTACGGGTTCTACTGCCAAGTCTAATTCGCGTCCCTCAAATTTGGATTTGTATTTGTATAAAATTGATGGAACCGGAGAAACACAATTAACGTTTCACCCTGGAACGGATGCTTCTGCTGTATGGGCTCCTGATTCAAAAAATATTCTTTTCATAAGCTCTAGAGGTAGTATTACTAGCAAATACAATGTTTGGAGAATGAGTGTTGAGCAGTTTTTGGATGAATCAAGCACTCCAAAAAAATAATGAAAAAAAGAGTATTTTCGGTTGTTATTATCTTTTTGGGGATAATAACAAATCGCGCCATGGGTCAATGGAGTGGTTCAAGTTCGAATACAGGAAATACGCCAGCTGCCACGACCCAAGTTTCTGGTAAAAAAATGAGGGCTAGGTTTGGTGTGGGGATAACACTTTTAAATTCACAAAGTGGGAAAATTAATGCCAACATACTTGGGGAGTTTAAGAATGCTTTGCCGTTTGAAATCACAAGTGATATCTCTTCATTTGAAGCAGGTTTTGTAATTGGAAATTATATCAGAAGCAAAGTAGGTTCTTATTTTTCATTGAATATGGGTAGTTCAACTTTAGATATGAAATCTACTGATTTGAATTTAATTGATTACAAGGCCACTATGGATATTATTACGCAAGAATATTCTTATGTATACGGATTTAGGCAAGTATTAATGCCCAATCCAAATATTTCTGCCAATGATCCTCTACCTGAAGGTTATTTAGCCTTGCAATACAATATTGGAGCTACATTGGGCTCAATCATAGGGAATTATACAGAAAATGTTCAATTTGGTCAAACATCTAGTACCATTACACCAACTGCTTATGTTACCTTAAATATTGGTGCATCTTTGGTTGCTGGCCGTCATTTTGATTTGGGATTAAATTTGGCAATACCTTTGAAAAAACCTACATCCACATTAAATGGGATACCATTTGAAATCATTTCTAAAGATAAATTCTCGACGAATTTAAATATTAAAGCAGTTTGTTTCTTTTAAAAGATATGATTGGGTATTAAAAATGAAAAATAAATTTTCGAATGTCAAAAGCTAATGTTTGAATCATTGATGATCTATTTCAAATAAATATGAAAATAATAAAAATAATTTCTCTCGGCTTTACTTTGATTTCCGCACCAGTTTTTTCGCAGTGGGCCGGATCTTCATCGAATACAGGTAATACGCCAATACAACAAAATACAGCTGTTAGATCGCCATCGAATAATAAATTCAATTTTGGATTGGGTTTAACACTGTATAATACATTTGGGAATGTAATTAACCAAGCAATTTTGGACGATAGAACTATCAATTATCCCTCAAATGTAGTTTCTTCAAAGAGTTCGTTTGAGGTTGCCATTGCTTTTGGTAATTATTCTGCTCCAAATTATGGCGTTTATTATGCCCTCAATTTAGGTAGTTCTAATCTGAATTTTGAAGGGGAAAACACCAATACCGGTTCTTATGTTAAGGGGAAATTCTCGATCATAAATTATGATTACGAAATAGGCGTTGGTGGTAGACAGGTATTGCAACTTGGAAGTTCTAATGGTCCTGGAAATATAAACGATGGTTATATGGCCATTCAATATGCAGGACATGTAATTTTGGGATTTGCGAGTGGTTCATTTTCATCTTCATATAAAAACTTAGACATAGATGCAGATTCATATTTGAATTTGGGCGCAAGTGCGTCATTGATAATTGGAAAACATTTTGACATTGGTTTGCGCTACTCTGTGCCAATTATCCCCGCCGAATTAACATATGCAGGTACTGGAGGTGGTTCGGTAATAGATTTGGATGATCTTAAATCTTTTTTAAGTGTAAAAGCCTTGGCTTTCTTTTGATCACATTTTAGGCATATTCAAGTGAAATGAGAGTTATTTTTTCACTTGACCAATTCTTTACTTAGCGATTGAATTGTTTTATATCAATGTATAATAATAATCGATATTTTTAAGTGGTTGGTGTGATTTCGTTTGCACCACATTCATTTCATACTTAAATTGCAAGTCTAATTTTATGAAAAAAGCAATATTAGGGCTCATGGGAGCCACTATTTTGACTGCATTTGTATCTAATTCAGAATATAAAGCGTTGGAATTAAGTTACATGGATACTGCGGTATCGCCTGCTGATGATTTTTACAATTATGTAAATGGAAAATGGATGAAACAAACCGTAATTCCAAACGACAGAAGTCGTTGGGGTTCGTTTGATGAACTTGGCAAACGTGCTGATAGCATGAGCCTTGCTGTTTTAGAAGAGTCAATCAAATCTAATAAATATGCTGCAAAAACAGATCAAGGTAAAGCTGTTATGTTGTTCGAATCTGTTTTGGATATTGAAAACAGAAATAAGCAAGGAATTACACCAATCAAACCTTATTTGAATGAAATTAATGCACTTAAAAATTTAGATGCACTTAAAAAATACATTGTTAAGTATGCAACATCTGGTGAAAATACCATGTTTGATTTGGGTGTTGATGCTGATGCCAAAAACAGCAACCGCAATGTGGTAAGTATTGGAATTACCGGATTGGGTTTGCCTGACCGCGATTACTACTTGAAAACCGATGAGAAATCTGCGGGAATTCAAGAAAAATACAGAAAATTCATTGAAGAGGTATTCATGAAATTCGGTACCGATCCATTGGCGGCAAAAGCGAATGCTATTGCCATTTATAACTTTGAAAAAGCATTGGCGGAGCCAATGCTTACACGTGAACAACGCCGTGATCCTGTTGCGCAATACAATCCAATATCTACCAAAGATTTGTCTAAAGTGTTAAATGCATTTGATTTGAACGGAACGTTAAAAGCCTATAAAATTAAACCTGACACCATTATTGTGGGTCAACCAAAGTTTTTAAGTGCTATGAACGAATTGGTTAAATCTACCGATTTTAAAACTGTGCGTGCTTTCTTTGCTTGGTCTACCATGCGTGGTGGATTGGGTTTATTGAGTGAAGACTTAGAAAAATTATCTTTTTCGTTCTATGGACAAACGTTACGCGGTGTACCAGTTCAAAAGCCGTTGAAAGAACGCGCTTTGGGTGTTGTTAACGGTATTGCAGGTGAAGCATTGGGTAAATTGTATGTAGACAAATATTTCCCGAATGAGGCCAAAGTTGTTGCAAAACAAATGGTGGATGATATTATTCAAGCTTACCGTGGTAGAATCAAAAACTTAGATTGGATGAGCGATGCTACCAAGAAAAAAGCGTTATTGAAACTTGATAAATTGATGATCAAAATTG
>CANKVM010000043.1 GCA_947487175.1 Flavobacteriales bacterium
TTTGCCTTGAAAAATTGAATTTTAATTTAACTTCGCAGTATGAGTTATGAATTTATTCTGGTTAATCCTCAGGTAGCACCTTTTGTTGGGTTAATTCAATTAAATAGGCCTAAGGAATTGAATGCATTGAATTTGCAATTAATGGGTGAAATTAAAGAAGCCTTATTGCAATTTGATGAAGACGAAAATATTCGTGCAATTATTATTACAGGAAACGAAAGGGCTTTTGCCGCTGGTGCTGATATCAAACAAATGGCAGGAAGAAATGCCATTGACATGCTAAAGATTGATCAATTTAGCACTTGGGATAGCATTAGAAAGATAAAGAAGCCAATTATTGCGGCTGTAAGTGGATTTGCTTTAGGGGGAGGATGTGAGCTTTGTATGTTGTGCGATATGATTGTTGCAAGTGAAACAGCTCAGTTTGGACAACCTGAAATCAATATTGGTGTAATGCCAGGTGCTGGTGGAACCCAACGATTAACTAGGGCAGTTGGTAAAGCAAGGGCAATGGAAATGGTACTTACAGGTAATTTCATTTCTGCGGAGGAAGCCCGTGAAGCTGGATTAATCAATAAAGTAGTGCCTGTTCAGCTTTATTTAGATGAAGCTATCAAAATGGCTAGTAAAATAGCTGAGAAGTCTCCTATAGCGGTTCAAATGGCCAAAGAAAGCGTATTGAAAGCATTTGATACTGGTTTACAAGAGGGATTGTTTTTTGAGCGTAAGAATTTTTATATGTTGTTTGCAACAGAAGATCAAAAAGAGGGAATGAATGCTTTTATAGAAAAGCGCAAACCTGAATTTAAGAATAAATAATTTTCAAATTCAATAGCATAAAAAAAGAGCGACCATTTGGCCGCTCTTTTTTTGTAAGTAGAGTGAAATTAATATTTTGTTTATTTATTATCTTATTTAACGTCAGCCCAAACTGAGTTTACATAAAACATTTCAGTAGCAGAGATATACTTCCAAACAATAACAACTGCAGCAGTGTTAGTATTCTTTAAATTCCACCAACCGAAATCGCGGCCAAGACTAGTTTGGTAAGCTGCATTTAATGCACTAACCCATTTAGCAGAAGCTGGAACATAATCAAACGTAGCAGTTTTGTCAACAATTGTATTTGCAGCTGGATTATTCATGATTGCAGTTTGAGAGAATGCTGTTTGTTTTCCGGTTCCATCATTTTGCATTGAAGCACGGATAATGTGCTGTTGATCTGCGCTGTTGCCTGAAGCACCCGCTTGGTAAGTATTTATTGATTTTTCAACTAATAAAACAGTAGTGTGATATTTCGCACCAGATTCTGGCCCGAAAGCTTGTAATTTATAGTTTACAGTAAATTTATTGCCGCTCAAACTTGCATTTGCAGCAACACCTACTTCAACTTTGTTATCGTTGTTAAGAACTGCATTTTTATTGTAACTAGCAGCGTTATCAGTCATTGTTTTTGCAGTTACTCCACTGTTACCCAAGAAAGAATTACTCATGTAAAAATGAGGAATATATCCGTTAGGTTTGGTTTGTCCATACAATTGCATAGCAAATTGAGCAATATACAATGAATCTTTTGTTCCATCATAGTAGTAAGGTACCAACAAAGATGAACCAGAAGTATGTAAATCAATTGAAACTAAATCATCGCTGCTCATTGAAGCAATAGCGCCTTTGAATTCAGGAGCACCGTATGCGCCACAAGGACCACACCATGTTGCGGTGTTATAAATTAGTAAAGAACGTTGTTTGTTAGCAACGGTTAGTGTTGCGCCATTCGCGCCTGTTGGCGTGTCTTTTTTGCAGCTTTGCATCATTCCCACAACACTTGCAGAAATAACAGCCAATAGTAATAATTTTTTCATGTTGTTTGTGTTTTTCAGTATTTATCTACGAATTAATGTGTTTTTAAGGGTAAAAGCAATAAAAATCAATAAAAAATTTAATAATGACATTTTATCTGCATAACAATCCACAAGATTGAATAAGAAAATACAATTTAAAGTTTTCATATTCCGAATTACCTTTGTGTGAATGTCAGGAGTAATTGCGCGCCAAAGTCTTTGGGCCTCAGTGGTCAACTACACCGGTAGTTTGGTTGGTCTATTTACCACATTTTATTTATTTCCATTGGTTTACACCCAATCTGAGAATGGAGTAATTGGATTGTTTATTGAAATGGGTGCCTTGTTAGCCGGAGTAGCTCAAATGGGCACTGGGTATTCAATTTGGAAGTTCTTCCCTCAATTTAAAAACAATGAAAAAGGACATAATGGGGCAGGGTTTTGGATTCTTGTTATTCCATTGGTTGGATTTATTATCACGGCATTGGCATTATTGTTTTTCAAAGATTCCATAATGGTCTATTTTGGCAAAAACTCATCCGATTTTGAACAATATTACTATTGGTTATTACCTTTTATTTTCTTTTTTGTTTTCAATAACGTTTTTGAGATTTTTTCTTCTTCAATTGGCAGTATCATTTTTGCATCCTTTTTAAGAGAAAATGTAGTCAGGATTTTACTAGGGTTGATTGGTTATTTGTATTATATCAAGACATTGCATTTTTCTCAATCTGTTCATTTGATCCCACTAATTTATGGGGTTATGGCAATTTTGAATTTTACTTATATAATTAAAAATACAAATATTTCATTTAGGCCAGATTTGCATTTTGTACGTCAAACTGAAAATCTTACTTCTGAATTTTCTAAGTACACGGGTTATTTGTTTTTAACCTATTTAGCAAATTTATTCGTGCAAAGAATTGACTTTGTAATGATTAGTTCAATGAAAGGTTTTTCTGATACGGGTATTTATCGAATTGCAGTGAATATGGCGGTGTTGATTGAAATTCCTACCAGAAGTATTTTGCAAATTTCTAATCCCAAATTAGCTGAAGCCATTCACCACAAAGACGATAATGAAATAGCTCGCTTGTATCAAAAAACAAGTTTGAATCAATTTATACTCGGTTGTTTGGCACTTTTACTAATTTGGATAAATATTGATATGTTTTTCCAATTGATGCCCAATGGAGAAAAATATGCGGTTGGAAAGTATGCTGTTTTGTTTTTAGGAATAGGCAAATTGCTCATTCTAATTCAAGGTAATTCATCGGCAATGCTCACCTTTTCAAAGAAATATTACCTTTCACTTATTGTGAATTTAGGAGCTGTTTTCTTTGGAATTGTATTTAATAATTTCGCTATTCCTCGTTGGGGATTGGAAGGTGCTGCCATCGCTACCGCCTTTACTTGGGGAATTTCAGGGTTTATTATTGCACTGATTATTTGGCGCATTTACAAAATGAATCCACTTACTTGGAACATACTTTGGGTAGTTGTTCTCTTTGCTGCGCTGTTTGGTATTAATTCAATTTGGCAGAACACCATGAATATACACTTTATAGTTTTTGGGGGAATCAAAACAGTAACAATCATGGGACTAGCCATGTTTGCCATTTATAAATTTAATTTAAGCGACGACGTTAAAAGCATGATGAACAAAGTCATCAAGCGTAAATAATTAAACGTTATAAATTTCGTGCTTGTATTGTTTTAAATTTTCTGGATCTTTAAACCATTCAATGGTTGTAGCCAATCCATCTTCAATTGTTGTTTGAGGGAACCAATCTGTGTGTTGAACCAATTTTTCTTTTGATCCTAACAACCTAAATACTTCGCTATTTTGTGGACGCAATCTGTCTGTGTCTTGTAAAATAGTTGCATTGGGATTAATTTGATTGATAATATGTTGCGCAAGGTTTCCTACGCTAATTTCATTTTCTGTGGCAATGTTAATTTCATGCCCAATCAATGATTCTGTTTCGGCAATTTTAATAAATCCTTCTGCAGTATCTTTTACGAATACCAAATCTCTAGTAGGAGTAGTATCACCTAATTTTATTTGTTCTACACCATTTGCCAATTGTGTGATGATAGTAGGAATAACGGCTCTGGCAGATTGTCTTGGTCCATAAGTATTGAAAGGACGTACCAAGGTAATTGGTGTTTCGAAACTTCTATAAAAGCTATCGGCAATGGCATCGGCACCAATTTTAGATGCTGAATACGGTGATTGCCCCTGTTTTGGATGTATTTCTGTAATGGGAACAAATTGAGCTGTGCCATACACTTCGCTTGTTGAAGTTACCAAAACGCGTTCAATATTCAGACGCTTAGCCGCTTGAACAATATTCAAAGTGCCTTTTACATTGGTGTCAATGTAACTATCAGGTGAATGATAGCTATAAGGAATAGCAATTAAGGCAGCCAAGTGAAATACAACTTCACAGCCTTCCATTGCAGTATAAACTCCGTTAGGATCTCTTACATCCCCCGAAAAAATTTCTATTTCATTGAGAATACTTTTTGGTAAAGTATCTAACCAACCCCAAGAATTGAAAGAATTATAATATACAAAAGCTTTTACCTTTGCTCCACGAGCAACCAAAGCTTCTGTTAAATGGCTACCAATAAATCCATCGGCGCCTGTAATAAGTACTTTTTTACCTGAAATATTCATGTTTAAGATTGCAAAAGTAATTAAACCTATTGAATTTCTTTTCTTGGGTATGCATCAATAAAACTTCCTTTGGTTGCATTGTAAATCTTTACTCCCATATATTCGGCATATTGTTGCAAACGATGGTGGGCATAAAATGCTTTATGTAAACTCAGAAAAAACTCGTGCATTTTTACTGGTGTTCCATTGGCATGTAACTGCGGTGTCGTTTTTTTATTTACTTTATAAAAATGATCGTCAGCAAATTGAAGTTGATTGTTATCGTCTACAATCATGTTTAAATGGAAATTGTTATCGGCGCCTACCAAATAGATGCTTTTAAAACCTAAATTAATTGCCTGAAAAATGCAAGAGTTAATTACATTTTGACTTTGTGGACTTCCAAACTTCTTTTTATAAATGAAGTTTTCAAAACCAGTAAATCCCTTTACCACGGTGTAATTGTAAAATTGGATTTTAATATTCTTGCTCAATGCATAATTCGCAATGAAGGTGTTTTTATAAATTTGAGGGATAAATAAAATCAACTCCCAATTTGCTAAAAAAATCGATTTCCAAACAGAATTTATTAATTCTTGTATTTGCAAAAAGTCGGGCTGTTTCTTTAATCTTGGTAATTTTGTTGCATCGTTAAAAACCTCCTCAGAGAAATCTAAAAATGCATGATCAGACATCAAATAATACTTGGGTTTAATGGTTTGAAAAGAGGGAGTTGCGGCAAACATGTTTACACACATCGTTGGCATCTGTTCGTCTAATTTGTAATTGTCTAAAAATCCTTTAGCACTAGGACCATTTCCTACAATAACAACTGATTTTTCTGATGCATGAAACTCCTTTAGGAAAAATTTACTTTTCAGTGTTATTTTAACCAAAGACAAAAGTGTATCAATTATTTTCATAGTTTGCTCAAAATTATTTCTGCCTTTTCCCAATCATTCAATGTGTCCAAATCCAAGCTAAATTCTTCAGACATTTCGTATTTGATAACTTTTTTCATTTCATGCAATTGCTGACTTTTTAATGAATTTACAGAAATTACATAAATAGAGCCATTTACTAAATAAGTTTTCGGGCAATCTTGACGGCGCGTGAAATTACTTGGTATACTGCGGTGTATAAATCCGTCGGTTTCGTTGTAAAGATTGTAATAAGGATTCAAGGGGGTTTCACAAACACTGACAACCATGTCGCAGTCCGATTTTTTAAATAATTCGATACACTCGTTTATAAATTCAACTTTTCTAAATGGAGAAGTGGGTTGTAATAATAAAATTGCATCGAAAACCATGCCCTTAGATTCATAATATTCAATTGCATGAATCAACACATCGTGAGATGATGTCGTATCTAAACTTATTTCCTCAGGACGCACAAATGGCACACTTAACTCATATTTATTGGTTGCAATTTCTATTACTTGCTCAGAATTGGTACTGATGCATATTTCATCAATCCCAGTTGCTTGTTTGGCAACATCAATAGAATATCCAATTAATGGAACGTTGTTCAAAAGTTTCCAGTTTTTACCAGGAATGCCTTTTGAATCTCTACGGGCCGGTATGATACATAAAATTTTCATTTAGAAAAAGTTTATGGTTTGTATGTCTTCGTTTGATTTTTGGTAGTCATCTAAAGATCCAATGTCGTTCCAATATCCGTGAATAGGGAAGCTGATTACTGATTTTGAGGTATTGATCAAATTTTCTGCAAAATCTGTGGCATTATAAAATGTATTTTGAGGGATAGTTGAAACCAATTCGGATTCAAATAAATAGAAACCAGCATTTGCAAAATAAGTGTAGGTGGGTTTTTCTGCAATTGAAGTTATTTGATTGCCTTCATTTTCCAATACCGCATAAGGCAATGTGATCTTATGTGGAATTGTTGCAATACTTAACGCCGCATTCCCATTTAAATGCCTAAAGTAAAATTCTTCATAGTCAATATTACTTAATAAATCGGCATTGAATAACAATACATGTTTAGATTGAATATTTGGAATCAACGACAATGCCCCAATTGTTCCAAGCGGTTCATTTTCTTCAATGTAATTGATATTGCAATTTAGCGCAGATCCATCACCAAAATGATCTTTGATCTGTTCTTTAAGGTAATTTACACAAATTACGATGTCTTTAATTCCATAGGAAATTAATCTTCTAATATTGATTTCTAAAATTGGCAAGTCACCCACTTTTAACATAGGTTTTGGCGTGCTAATGGTTAGTGGCCTTAATCTATTTCCGAATCCACCAGCCATAATTACTGCTGTTAAGGGCAAATAACTTTTTAGCTGATTAAAGTTTAAAATATCAATTAATTCTTTTTTGGCATTCAATAAAGGCAAAATAAAAATTTGCTTTTCTCTCCAAGCTCTGAGTTGTTCAATAGAAACTTGACCTGCTTCAATAAATTTGAAATTTTTAAAAGCAAAATTTTCTACGTTTTGATTGAAGTCAATTCCGCTTAGCAATCCACGACGAATATCTCCATCGGTGATTGTTCCCATAACTTGGTTGTCTAAATTCAATACAAAAACAGTTCTCAAATGGTATGGTAAGTTTAACTTTTCCAATGCCAAAGAAATTGGTTCATTGTATTTGATGGTGTGTGCAGAAATATCAATCATGAGAATAGCGGCTTTTAAAAATGTTATTTTGAAGTTCATTGCAAATTAAATCGGCAGTGTTTCCAATGCCGTAAATTTGGATTTTGGTATTTTCGTAGGTGTTGTTGCTGTTATTTTTAACCGCATCAACAATTTCTTGTTTAGAAATTGTGGTATTGAAAATATTTGGAGTAATAATTCTACCCGTTTGGCGTTCGCCCAGGTTTATAACGGTTGTTGGGAAATAAGATGCCTCTACAAAGCCACTTGAAGTATTGCCCACCATCATTTTGCAATGTTTCATTGCCGATAAATAACCAATGGTACCAAGGTTTTCTGTCGTGAATATATGGGCATTGTTTTTTGCCAAAGTTTCAAATGAGCTCCGAATAATTGCACCACCGGTATCGCTGTTTGGCATGGTTATTAAAATCTGAAAATCATTTAATTCTGAAAATGCATCGCAAATTTCTAGGGCATAAAGTGCATTTGATTCATAATTTACAGTTTCTGGATGAAAAGTGCATAGAATTGTTGGCAGAGCAAAATCTACTCCGATTTTTGTTTGTAATTCTTCGATTGAAAGCAAGGGTAATCTTTCCAAATTATCAATACTCAAATGCCCGAAATTAAAAACATTATCGGCATTCGATGTAAGTTCAATGACCCTGTTTTTGTATGCTTCACAAGCAGCAAAATGATACTTCGACATTAAACTCAAAGCATGTCTTAGGCAATCGTCAATGGCCCCTTCGGTTTTTTCACCACCGTAAAGATGTGCAATTTTTACTTGGAATGGTACTGATGCCGCTACCGCAGCAAACATTTCGTATCTGTCGCCTAAGCAAAAAACCAAATCAAAATGATTTGATTCCCAAAACCTTGAGAATTCCAACATGGTATTGCCCATTGCGTTGGCAATGTCAGAAGGAGAATCTCCAATTGCATAGCAGTTGTTGATTCTATGAGAGACATCAAATCCATCTGAAAGAATTTGATTAACCGTATAACCGTAATCCTCAGATAAATGTGTTCCAAATGCAATGATTTCAATGCTTGAATTGGGCAGCAAATTCAAGGCCTTGATTAAAGGATAGTATATACTGTAATCGGCTCTTGAACTTGTTAATATTCCAATTTTAACACTCATATACTTACAAATCTATTTAATTATTGGTTATAGTGTTTGAAAATAATTAAATGCAGCTTGAATTGTATCAAAAGCTGTAACATTTTCATATTTTGTTTCATTGCCAATCAGTATGCCTTGGCTTCCATTTTTTATTCCTTGCTCAATATCGTTTTCATACCTATCACCCACAAAAATGCATTGTTCCCAAGAAACATTTAATTGATTTAAAATCCCTTCAAAAGCATCCATTGATGGTTTTTCATGTTGAAATGTTCTTGCAGGAATAAAATGACATTTGTCTTTGTTTGTCAAATTCAAACACTGCCATTTGTTATTTTGTGCCGCTATAATTCCATTTGTAAGAATGGCAATTTTGAAATTATGGTTGAGGCAATATTCAAACCAGTCAGTTATTCCTGAATATGGTTGGATTTCACATTCAATGGCAACAAAAAGTTGAAAAAGTTGATTGTGATAGGTTTCACTGTATAAATTGGCTTCTTCCAAAGCGAATTTAAAAATATCCTTTTTGTTAAAACGGTAGTAATCGAAATTGTCGAACAAAAATTGAAAGGTTTGAAAATCAATGTTATTTGCATCGCAAAATTGATTGAAAACACACTGAAAATAGTCCGACTCCGAATAAATGGTATTGTCTAAATCAAATATGATTGTATTTACCTTCATTAAATATGCTCCCAACTCAAAGCAGTTTGACGTGGAATTGCAGTTTTTACAGTTTTGCCAATAAATTCATCGATAAACATGGGTGAAATTCCTGATTCAGGACGCAAAATCACCAAGTTCTCCATGCTCAATATTTCGCCGGCTTCAATGTCCCTCGATGAAAAAATACTCCTTCTGGCAATAAACTTGTTTTTGCCTTCACTCGGAGAGGTTATTTTCTCTTTTGATCCAAGTGCAATTTCTATATTTCGAATGCCATCTACCAATGCTTTGAATTCTGAGGGATCTAATGACGCCTGCTGATCTGGACCTGGTAAATTTTTATCGGTGGTAAAGTGCTTTTCAATCACAGTGGCTCCTAAAGCAACCGCGGCAATTGAAATATCAATTCCTGGTGTATGGTCGCTGTAGCCATATTTGATTCCAAGTTTATTTCCCATTTCAACCATTGCCAATAAATTCACATCTGCAATGGGACTTGGATATTCGGTATTGCATTGCAATACGGTAATTTGTTCTTTTGTTTGACCACTTGCCAAAAGCGCGTTTACAGCGGCTTCAACTTCTTCCATGTTTGCCATTCCGGTAGAAATATAAACCTGAGAAGCCCTTTGAGCAATTGCCCTTATATAAGGCAAATTGGTAATTTCACCAGAAGGGATTTTATAAATGGTTTCGCCCATTCCGGTCAAATAATCTAAGCTTTTCAGATCAAATGCCGTAGACAAAAACATCTTGCCACGCTTTTCAACTTCTTGCTTTAGCAGTGGGAAAATATCATGTGTGAAATGGAATTTGCGCGACATTTCTAATTGGCTTTCGTCTGCATTTCCAGTGGTTACTTTTTGGTACTCGGCTTTGGGTGCCGTTGACGTTTGAACCAATTCCGGTATCGCAGTTTGGAACTTTATGGCATCTACGCCGCATTTTGACGCGGCTTCAATCATTTCTACTGCCAATTCGAAGTTGGCATTGTGGTTCACTCCAATTTCGGCAATGATAAAAGTTTTAGTCATGGGTATATCCTTCAAAAAAATGTTCTCTAAAACTTCTAACCATAAGTGTGTTTGGTCTGAAAGAGAATGTAGGTATTTCTAATTTTAAATAGTCGCAAAGTACGATTTCAAACCAAGGAACTCCAGCACCCCAGGTGGTAAGCATGGCGCCACCAAAACGGGGATTTACTTCCATGGTATATATTTCTTTTGTTTCTGAATCTTCAATAAATTGAACGGTAATTGCGCCTTTAATTCCGTTTTGTTTTGCAAGGATATTGCAGGCATTGTTGATTTTTTCATTTTCAACAGTAAGGCTTTTTACAGCTTCGCCACCCAAAGTTTCAAGTCGTTTTCTAATTCCAAAAAATTGGAAATCGCTATTTAAAGCAATATATCCATCAACCGAATATTCTTGTCCTTTGATGCAATTTTGAATCTCGTAGTTTTTCGAATTCTCTGAGGCTATAAATACATTAAGTTCACTTTGCTCGTTGAAATAAATCAATCCTTTGCTTGCTGAACCTTTGTCTGGTTTTGCAATGGCGGGAATTTTTCCCTCAAAACCCGCAACAGGCATTCCAATTGACTTGAAGAAATTATTGGATGCAATTTTGCTGAAAAAAGTTTCACATTGGGTATAATCTGAAGTTGGTGCAAATACAAAATCCGTTAATTGAGCCAAAAGATCAACCGCATGATCGTGGTAGGGAATGGCAATTTCAATTTGATTTTCTGAAATTGTTTTTTTGATATCATTTAGAATGTTAGGGTCTGAAAATTTCAAACCTTGAAATACAGTCGCAATTTTTTCAATTGGCAAACCGAATCCCATTTCATAAGCGAAAATTCGAATTTCAATGCCCAATTTTTTGCCTGCATCGATAAAACATTCTGCTGCAGAGTATCTTTTTCCTCCACCAATAAAAAGGATGTTTAAGGTTCTCATCTGGCGTAATATGGGCTGCTAGGAATATTGATTAACCGAGATTGAATATCTATTGCAGTTGAACAATCTGTCATCACGCAATTGTTTTCAAACATGGGAAGCGTAAATAACAATTCCCATCCTGGTCTGCACATGGTTTTACTGTTGTTTGCCATTTGCAAAAAGGAATCTCTTTCTGCTTTTGAGGGAAGTAAAATTGCGCACAGCCAATAATTGCTGTGTTGCTCATTTGGTTCCTTAAGGAACTGGATATCTTGGAAATGTGAAAATAATTCCGTATATTGTTCTGTTAACGTTCTTTTTTCTGCCAAAAACTCAGGAAGTTGTTCTAATTGAGCGCAGAGCAATGCTGCATTGATATTCGGCATTCGGTAATTATATCCAATTTGATCATGGAAGAATTCCCATGCGTGTGGCACTTTTGATTGTGTAGTTAAGTGTTTTGCTTTTTTGGCCAAATCTTCATCTTGGGTCAAAATAACACCGCCACCACCGGAGGTAATGGTTTTGTTTCCGTTAAAACTAATTGTTCCAAACTTGCCAAAAATACCACTGTGCTTACCTTTATAAAAAGATCCCAAGCTTTCTGCGGCATCTTCTACCACATCAATGAAATAGGCATTACAAATGTCAATAATTTTGTCAATTTCAGCACAAAATCCGAAAGTATGCATAGGTACACAAGCCTTAATCAGTTTTCCACTTTCCGTATGAATACAAACATTATTTTCTAAGTGACATTCTGCTTTTAAAAATGCTTCAAGTTTTTCTGGAGAAAGTGACAATGTTTTTTCATCAATGTCAACAAATATTGGGGATGCTCCGCAATAAGAAATAGCATTTACCGTGGCAATAAATGAAAAGGGTTGGGTAATAACCAAATCATTTTGCTCAACATTGCACAATTTCAAAGCTATGTGAAGGGCAGAGGTTCCATTTGAACATGCAATCGCGAATTTGGATCCAGTGTATTTTATCAAATCCAATTCAGCCCTATCAACGAATGGTCCAACACTTGAAACAAAAGTAGAATCTATACATTCATTGAGGTATTTCTTTTCATTTCCCCTAAAATTTGGCGCATGTAAAGGAATAAATTCATTTTCTTTTGCATGGAAAATTTCGCGGATATTTTTTATAATCTCTTGATATTCAGTTTTATTGGTTTCCATTTTTTGTAAATATATTAGGTTTGTCCAAATTTAATTGGATAATCTACGGTTACAAAATTAGCAGATTATTGTCATTTACATAAACACTCCTTTACTTTGTACCCTCAAATTATGCTAAATTTAATATTATTCGGCCCTCCAGGTGCAGGAAAAGGCACACAAAGTGAAAAGATTTTGGTAAAATATAACCTGAAACATATTTCTACTGGTGATTTGTTAAGGGCTGAGCGAAATGCCGGCACTGAACTTGGAAATCAAGCCAACGAATTTATTTCAAAAGGAGAATTGGTTCCAGATGCTGTGGTTATTGGAATGGTAAAGAATTTTATGGCCGACAATACAGATGCCAAAGGATTTATTTTTGATGGCTTTCCAAGAACGATTGCGCAAGCGGAAGCTTTGGATACTATGTTGTCAGATTTCAATACTGAAATTTCTATTGTTTTGGGATTGGAAGTAAATGAAGACGAATTGGTAACAAGATTATTGTTGCGCGGTCAAACCGGTGGTCGTGCCGATGACCAAAGTGAAGATACCATTCGCAACCGTTTCCAAGAATATTTGAACAAAACTTTGCCAATTCAAAATTATTACTCAGCAAAAAATAAATATTTTGGTGTTGAGGGAATTGGTGAAATTGAGCAAATATTTGAGTCGCTTTGTGGTCATTTAGATAAAATTTCTTAATCATCTAATGTCCCTCAAAGTGGCAGTAAAATGGATTTTTTTAGATCTTGACAATACTTTGTGGGATTTTGATGGGAATGCTGAAGATGCATTGAATGTGTTGCATGACCGACATCTATTGAAGCATCATACTGGTTATGAAGTGGATCAATTTGTAGCTTTGTACAAAGATGTCAATCAAGCCTATTGGTTGAGGTATGAAAGGGGAGAAGTTGATAAAGAAACCCTAAGGACAAAGCGTTTTACAGATACATTCGACTTAATGGGATTGCCACATGCTTTACAGCCTGAAAATATTTGGCAAGAGTATTTGGATATTTGTCCTAGAATGACCAAACTAATGCCAGGTGCATTGGAATGTTTGGAATTGCTTTCGTCGAAATTTAAAATTGGTATTTTAACAAATGGTTTTGAGGGAACCCAAACCCTTAAGTTGTCAGAATCTGGCATTGGGAATTTTGTAGATTATTTGCAAACCTCCGAAAGAGTTGGTTTGGCAAAGCCATCGATTGATTTCTTTCAATTGGCATTAACCTATGCAAATATTGATTCTTCAGAGGTTTTGTATATTGGTGATAATATCAGTACAGATGTTTTGGGTGGGCTTAACGCTGGAATTAAAACATTTTGGTACAATCAAAATAATTCAGAGAATTTACTAGAAGACAAAGTTCTCAATCATGCTCTTTTTGGAGGAATTGTTCAAGATTTATGTCATTGGTCGAATTCTCTTACTGAGGAATTCTAATTATCTCAATACAATTGATTATTTTTGTAGGAATGAAAAATTTCGCGAAAAAATTGTTGGCTGCTTTCAGCTTTTTGGTTCTGATTTCTTCTGTATCTGCACAAACGTATAGTCTTGTTGGTGGTGCGGTGCAGTATTTTTATCCAAATGCTACAGGTTCAATGGATTGTGCTATTCATATTAAAAATGAAAGTGCTTCAGTTTTAAAACTGAAATACAAAAAAGTATCTGTTGATTATCCAGCAAAATGGGATGTTTCTTTTTGTGATAATGTAAATTGCAGCAATTCGTTCAGTGATACGGGTGTTATGTTTGATATTCCAGTTGGAGATGCCGAATCTTCATTGAAATTATCAACTTTCCCAAATGGGTTTGCAGATACTGCCATTGTGAAGTATGCAATGTGGGATATAAATGCACCTTCAAAAATTGATACAATGGTTTTTAATATTTACGTAAGATGGGGTGTAGGTTTGAATTCATTATCGAATTATGCAACTATTTTCCCTAATCCTTCAATACATACTTTCAATATTCAAAGTAGCGCTTCTATTTCAGGTATTGAAATGTTGTCGTTGACTGGCGTGAAAATGCCAATTCAATATACTTCAAACGCAAATGGTGTTGTTGTAAATACTTCTAAATTAACTGCTGGAGTTTACAATTTGATTTTTGTTGAAGGCGACATCAAAAGAAGCAGCATAGTTGTTGTAGGGAATTAAATAAGTTTCATTTATGATTGATATTCCTTGGTATGCGCTGTTATCAGCCATAATTATTGCCTTGGGAGTATCTTACTTGGTTTATTTCAAAGATTTTCAACTTGGTAAACTTTGGAAAACTGCTGCTATTCTAAGGTTTTTCGCTGCGTTTTTATTGGTGTTGTTGTTTTTTGCACCAACCATTACATTAAAGACGAATAAAATTGTAAAGTCTAAATTGTTGATTTATCGCGATGCCAGTGCATCATGCGATTCATTGTCCCTCAAAATTAACAAAAAAATAGATTCTCTTTTGAATCTAAAATTTGGAAACAGTATCAATGTTGAGGCATTTGAATTTGCCAAAGATATTGTTTCAAAGGGCAATAAAATGCCAAATGACATGAAGCAATTCACCCGATTTGATCAAGTTATTAAGCATTTTAAACAACAAACAAAAGATGAGTCTGTAACAGCGGCATTGGTTATATCTGATGGAATAATGAACCAAGGTCAGTTGCCTAATTTCGTTGGAAATCTAACCAAGGTGCCTTTATATGCTGTTGGTTTAGGCGATTCTGTTCAATATCCTGATTTAATGATTACCGGTTGTTTGGCCAATGATCAGGTTTACAAAGAAAATACATTTGTTGTTGAAGGTTCTTTTGAAGCTAAAAAATTTCCAATTGCCAATGTTGAAATTCAATTGAAAGAAGGTAATCGAATTATTCAATCTAAGAATTGGTTACCGGGGAATGAAAATGATTTTACAAAATTGATTTTCGATGTCAAACCATCTAAAATTGGATGGGTGAAATATTCATTGCAAATAAATGGGAAGATTGAAGAAAAGAATGCTTTAAATAATACCAGAGATTTTTGGGTTCAAGTTGTTGATGAAAAAAAGAAAATACATTTGGTTTATGGTAAACCTCATCCGGATATAAAGTCCTTGAAATTGGCATTGGAATCGAAAGTTCAAAATGATATTTCTATTTATAGCGGATTGAGTGGACTGAAATCGGGTGCTGATATTTATGTCTTTCATGGTTTTCCAACGAATAAAAATGAATTGAATGCGGTAATGAATGTAATTCAAAAACGCACTCCAATTTGGGTATTTATTGATAATCCTGTAAATGCTACGCTGCTTTCAGGTCAGTTGAATCAAAATATTGGTGCCACTTTTAACCAATGGCAAGAAGTTGCCACAAATTGGAATGAAAATTATGGTCCTTTTTTATTAGGAGGGACAGAAAATCAATGGAAATCTTTAGGTGCAGTAAACACGCCTTTAACCAGGTTCACCTTAAATGGAGATTTTCAAACCCAATTGTTTCAAAAATGGAATGGAATACAAACCAATTATCCGCTTTTTGGCAGTTGCGAAAAAGAGGGTTTACGTAGTTTGTGGTTTTTTGGGAATGGCATTTGGAAGTGGAGAATGAATGAGGGAAGAATTAACAATGAATCCAAATTATTTGACGAGTGGGTGAGTAAGAATATTTTGTGGCTTGGGGCTTCCGGTAAAAAACAAAAAGAAATTCAAATCTCATTGCCTAATCGCGCTTTTTTATTGGGCTCAGAGCAGAATATAACCATTACCCATTTTGATCAAACCGGCTTGCCCCAAAATAAAGATGAAATAGAGGTTTTTTTGATTGATTCATTGGGTGTTAAAATACAATTGCCAGTAAACAAAAATTTAAATAAATATCAGTGTGTTGTAAATCCAAAGTTTGTTGGAAATTTTAAAGTTCGTGCGTTTTTAAAATCAAATCCAGCAATTTTTGATGAACAAATAGTTTCTGTTTCTCATTTTGGATTGGAGCAAAGCAATACTACGGCCAATTTTGATTTATTGCGCCAAATTTCTCATGCTAACGGGGGAAGGTTCTATGTTGGAAATAGTTTGAATGGTGTAATTGATGATTTGTCAAAGAATTTAATTGGTACTGAAAGAATCGTGGAGCAAGAAAAATCACTCTCCTTTATGCAAATTTCTGGGGTAATGTTTCTATTGGTTTTTATATTTGCTGGGGAATGGTTTTTGCGAAAGTGGTTAGGAAAAATTTAAGTCTATGAAGAAACAAAGGGTGGTTGTTGGAATGAGTGGAGGAGTAGATAGCTCTGTGGCTGCCTATTTGCTTTTACAACAAGGCTACGAAGTGATTGGCCTATTCATGAGAAACTGGAACGATGCAGCTGTAACCCTTGAAGATGAATGTCCATGGATAGACGACAGCCGCGACGCAATGATGGTTGCGGAGCAGTTGGGTATCGCTTTTCAAGTTATAGATTTAAGTGAAGTTTACAAGGAGCGTATTGTTGACTATATGTTCAATGAATACGAAATGGGTAGAACTCCAAATCCTGATGTTTTATGCAATCGCGAAATAAAATTTGATGTTTTCTTGCAAAATGCACTCAAATTAGGTGCTGATTTTGTGGCAACAGGCCATTACGTGCAAAAACAGGAAATTATTGTTGATGGAGTAACCGAATATCAATTAATTGCTGGTTTAGATCCGAATAAAGATCAAAGTTATTTTCTTTGTCAGCTAAATCAGTTTCAACTTTCAAAGGCGCTTTTTCCTATTGGAGCGATTTTGAAGCCTGAAGTGAGAATGATTGCGGAAAAGGCCAATTTGGCAACAGCCGCAAAAAAAGATTCACAGGGTTTGTGCTTTATTGGCAAGGTAAGACTACCTGAATTTTTGCAGCAACAATTAAAAGTGAAAGTGGGTCAAGTTGTTGAAATTGAAGAAAATAATGAGAAAGTTATTCAGCATTTTACTAAGATAAAAGATGAAACTTTACCTTGGCAAAATAGAATCGAGAAATTGAAATTTACCAAGTTTGACGGGAAAGTGGTGGGAGATCACACAGGGGCTCATTTTTACACTATAGGGCAAAGAAAAGGACTGAACATTGGAGGGAAGCCAAAACCCTTGTTTGTTTTACAGACAGATGTTGTAGAAAATATTATCTATGTAGGGCAAGGTGAAGACCACATGGGATTATATTCTGCCGGGTTGTTAATTTCAAAAGAGGAAGCGCATTGGGTGAGGCCTTCAATGAAGCAAATGGCTTTGAAATCAAGCGATTTAATGTGCAGAATTAGATATAGACAAGCATTATTTCATTGTGAATTATTAGAACAAATTAATGGTTCAATTATATTGATTTTTCAAACGCCTCAAAAGTCAGTAACTGCGGGGCAATTCGCCACAATTTATTTGGAAAATGAATTAATATTTAGTGGAGTAATCTCATAGTATTGTCATTTTTCATTGGTTTTTAATTTTTTCGTGTGAAAAGGGCAACATTTTCATGGGTTTAATTGTCATTTAAATGTTAAATTATTTTATAAATAAAATAATAAACACAAAAAATAGTTTTAAGACTAAGTCTTAACCGGCAATTTATGACAACACGACTAAAGAATTTATTAAAAGTAATTATATTTACTTTCATGTTATTGGCAATTGGCCAAAAGGGAAATGCTCAAATTTCTTCAACAGGGAAAACTTTTTACATGAGCTTCATGGAAATGGAA
>CANKVM010000044.1 GCA_947487175.1 Flavobacteriales bacterium
ATACTCTCTTTCAGAACGGGAGTGCAAAGGTAACTCCAAATATTTCACATTTGCAATACGATTATAATCTTTTTTTATTGACACCTTCAATGTCCCTCAAAATGAAAGAGTTAAAATGAAATGTTTTTTGAACCATGCAATAAACTACCATCTCCATAGCTCAAAAATCGGTAATCATTGGACATTGCGTGCCCATAAATAACTTTCCAAGCATCACCAATAAAGGCTGAAATCAACATCAACAAGGTAGATTTGGGCTGATGAAAGTTGGTAATTATCCATTGAACGATTCTGAATTCAAAGCCAGGCACAATAAATATTTGCGTTTCGCCTTTCACATATCCTCCATTATTCATTGCAAAATCTCTCAAACACAACAAGGCTTCGCGGGTAGATATATTCCCAAATCTAGTATCATAGGCATCTGTTGACGCAACAAAACAATCATCCAATATACCCAAGTGTACCTTTTCCCCCAAAAAATACAAACTTTCTAAAACACGCATAGAAGTAGTCCCTATTGCCACTACTCCACTATTCCCATCCAATAACCTATTTAAAAAGTCAACACTAACTTCAAATCGCTCTGCATGCATTTCATGCTCATTGGCAAATTCAGCAGTAACCGGTTTGAAAGTTCCAGCACTCACATGTAATGTCACCTCATCAAATTTGATATTGGCCTTTTCTAAACTCAATTTTAATTCATCTGTGAAATGCAAAGAAGCGGTTGGAGCGGCAACGGCGCCCTCCTTTTCCGCAAAAATTGCCTGATAATTATTTTTATCGCTCGATTCAACATCCCTCAATATATAAGGAGGTAATGGCACTTGACCTAAAACCTCAATTGCATCTAAAATAGATGGCGCATTGGTTTCAAATTTTATCAAATTTAAATCGCGGTTCTGCCAGTATACCTTTAAAAACAAACCTTCAACTTCTAAAACAAGTATGTCTTCGGGTTTGAACTTTTTACGGTTACCCACGAGTACTTCACAAACCGTCCAATCGATTGCAATGGGTTTTAAAATAAAAATTTGGATTTTTTGTCCCTTATCATTTAAAAACCAAAGTCTTGCAGGAATTACTTTTGTATTATTTACAACAACGGTAGTATGTGCAGGGATAAACTCAGGTAAATTATAAAAATGATGGTCACTAATTTTATTGTTTTGAAACAACAATAACTTACTGTGGTCTCTTGGCGACGCAGGGAAATTTGCAATTCTATCCTCAGGTAGCGTATAATTATAAAGATCTACAGGGATTTTAGGAATGGACGTCATAGAAGCAACGATTAATTTAGCTAAAATGCAATTTCATTTTATTTAAGGCATTGGCCCGGTGGCTCATCGAATTTTTAATGATAGCACCCAATTCAGCAAATGTTTTATCATATCCTTGAGGTATAAATAAGGGATCATAACCAAACCCTTCAGCCCCAGATAAATCCGTTGCAATTTGTCCGTGAACCTCCCCTCTGAAATAAATAGGATTTTCAGAAAACCCATATGCACAAATTACTGTGACAAAAAATGCACTTCTATCAGATTGACTTTGAAGTTCATTTAATAATTTTTGATTATTGAGGGAATGGTCAACGGGCCCAAGCTCATTGGCATAACGTGCAGATTTAACTCCAGGCCTTCCATTCAAGGCTAAAACACACAATCCAGAGTCGTCGGCAAAACACGGAAAACCTGTTTTATCAAAAACCGTTTTGGCTTTGATAAGTGCATTTCCTTCGAAAGAATCGGCTGTTTCTTCAATGTCATCGTAAAAATCAATGATATTGAGGGACACTATTTCGGCGAAACTACCAAGAATTTGCTTGGCTTCAACCATTTTATGTTGGTTATTGGTTGCAAAAACCCACTTTTTCATGAGCGATTATGCTTCGCGCTTGCGGACGGTTCTTTGTTCAATTCGTTTTTCGTAGTTAGTTCCTTCAAAAATACGGTGAACAAAAATACCAGGTACATGAATATTGTTTGGATCTAATTCGCCCAATTCTACCAATTCTTCAACTTCAACAATGGTAATTTTCCCAGCCATCGCCATCATGGTATTGAAGTTACGGGCTGTATCTTTAAATATTAAATTGCCATGTCTATCACCTTTCCAAGCTTTGATAATTGCAAAGTCAGCATCGAACGCAAACTCCATCAAATATGTTTTGCCCTTAAATTCCCTGGTTTCTTTACCAATTGCGACTTCGGTTCCAACGCCAGCTGGTGTAAAAAAGGCAGGAATTCCAGCACCGGCAGCACGACATCTTTCGGCGAGCGTACCTTGAGGAATCAATTCTACTTCTAGTTCCCCTGAAAGTAATTGACGCTCAAATTCAGCATTTTCACCAACATAAGAACTAATCATTTTCTTTACTTGACGTTTTTGCAGCATGAGGCCAATTCCAAAATCGTCAACTCCTGCATTGTTAGAAATACATGTTAATTCTTTCACCCCTTTTTTAACGAGAGAGGAAATTGAATTTTCAGGAATGCCACATAATCCGAAACCACCAAGCATAATGGTTTGCCCATCTTGTATATCGGCGGTTGCCAAATCGGCATTTTGATAAATTTTGTTCATTTAATCTTTAAATTCTAAAACGGCCGACAATCCTTTTTCACACAAGGCTTCACAAATTGGAGCCAATCTACTTTTAGAACCACTTTTAACCGCATATTTTCCTTTTGTATGCACAAACCAAGCACATTGTTCAGCTTGAACAGTATCATGCTGGCAATATTTCACTAAACAATTAATTACCCAATCAAAAGTATTGACTTCGTCGTTGTAAAGTACAATTGTCCAACCGCCAACGGCAATTTCTTCCAAAAGGGAAGAAATTTGTTCATTTACATCTGTTTTGTGAGCAGCTTTTATGATCATTCTTAATTTGTTCTGCGGTGTTTAGGTAATAATTTTGCTTTGTTTTCATTTCCATGAATGAGGCGATTGATATTTTTACGGTGAGTAACAACCACCAAAACGGCAATTGCAATTGTAAAAATAATAACCGAAGGTTGTCTGAATTCTGGCATATTCTTACCGAAAACACTCACGAACAAGACAGGTATTGAAATTCCACCTAAGATTGAACCTACACTCACAAATCTAGTTGTGAATAACGTAACCAAGAATATACCTATAGCTATTGATGCAGCCATTGGATTTAATGCGATGATCATTCCTCCGAGCGTAGCAATACCTTTTCCGCCTTTAAATCCGGCAAAAATTGGCAATAAATGTCCTATAACGGCAGAAGCTCCAAACATGAGTTGGATATTGATAATTCTCGAAGGATTCCAATCGAAATTGGGATAATAAAATTTAAACAAATAAATGAGCATGCAAGCAAAATAACCTTTTAACATATCCATTGCAAGAACTATTGAGCCCGCTTTTTTTCCTAAAACCCTAAAAACATTGGTTGCCCCGGCATTTCCACTTCCATGTTCACGAACGTCAACATTGTAAAAGGATTTACCAATCCAAACAGCACTGGGAATAGACCCGAGCAAATAGGAAGCTAAACAGAAAGCTCCGTAATAGGCATAAAATTCAGTAGAGTGGATTTCCATATTTTAATATATCAGTTAAACATTAGGAATTAGTTTTAGGAGGAAAGCCTCAAAAAACAGACCTAATTCATTTACAAATTTCGTAAAAAAAAGGTAGAACTACAAGTTAAAAATAAAAAGGCCAGCAAATGCTGGCCTAAAATATGATTTAAAAGTTGATATTACTTTACAAAACGGAACATTTCTCCCCCGTAAATAGCATTGTCACCCAATTCTTCTTCAATACGAATCAATTGGTTGTATTTCGCCATTCTATCAGAACGAGAAGCACTTCCTGTTTTAATTTGACCACTATTCATGGCAACCGCCAAATCTGCAATGATACTATCTTCAGTTTCACCGCTTCTATGACTCATTACATTGGTAAATTGATTTCTAGTAGCCAATTGAATTGCATTTAAAGTTTCTGTCAAAGTACCAATTTGGTTTACTTTAATCAAAATACTGTTCGCAATTCCTTCATTAATTCCTCTTTGTAAGCGATTTACATTCGTTACAAATAAATCATCACCTACCAATTGGATTTTACTTCCCAATTTATCTGTTAATTTTTTCCAACTTGCCCAATCGTCTTCAGCACAACCGTCTTCAATAGAAATAATTGGATATTTATTGCACCATTCAGCCCAATAGTTAACCATTTCATCACCATTCATTTGTTTACCACTTGATTTCTTAAAGGTATACAATCCAGTTTTCTCATCATAAAACTCACTGGTTGCAGCATCCATTGCAATATAAACATCTTCACCTGGTCTGTAACCTGCTTTTTCGATTGCTTTTAAAACGATTTCAATTGCTTCTTCATTGCTTTGGATATTTGGTGCAAAACCACCTTCATCACCCACATTTGTGCTATATCCAGCTGCTTTTAAAACAGATTTCAAATGATGGAAAATTTCAACACCCATTCTCAAACCATGGCTAAAACTTTCGGCTTTTACCGGCATAACCATAAATTCTTGAAAATCGATTTTGTTATCGGCATGTGCACCACCATTCAAAATGTTCATCATTGGAACCGGCAATACATTTGCATTCACACCACCAACATAACGATAAAGAGGCATACCCATTTCATCTGCCGCTGCTTTTGCCGCAGCCAATGAAACTGCTAAAATTGCATTTGCACCTAAATTAGATTTATTTTCGGTACCATCTAACTCAATCATTAAGGTATCGATTTCATTTTGAGATGAAACTTCAATACCCTCTAATGCTTCCGAAATAATATTGTTTACATTATCAACTGCATTTAACACTCCTTTACCCATGTAATGACTTTTGTCATTGTCGCGAAGCTCTGCAGCTTCATGAATACCAGTACTTGCTCCAGAAGGAACAGCCGCTCTACCAAAAGCTCCATCTTCGGTAAAAACCTCCGCTTCTACTGTTGGATTCCCACGAGAATCCAAAATTTGACGGGCTTGAATGTGTGTAATTTCGCTCATTATTTATTTTAATATTTTATTTTTTGTGAGATTTCATTAATTCAACAAATTGATCAAACAAATAAAGCGAATCATGAGGTCCTGGAGACGCTTCCGGATGATGTTGAACCGAAAAAGCAGGTTTGTCTAATCGCGCAATCCCTTCTACAGAATCGTCATTTAGGTTAATGTGTGTTAATTGAATTTTTTGAGACAATTCTGAATTGTATTCAACCGCGAAACCGTGGTTTTGACTTGTAATTTCACTGCGACCAGAAATTAAATTCTTCACAGGATGATTAAGCCCTCTATGACCATGATGCATTTTGTAAGTTTTCAAACCGCTTGCCAAACTAAGCAATTGGTGACCCAAACAAATTCCAAAAGTTGGAATGTTTGCTTCAACAACTCCTTGAACGGTTTTGATTGCATAATCCATAGCGGCTGGATCACCAGGGCCATTGCTAATCATAAACCCATCAGGATTCCATGCCAAAATTTCTTCTGCTGTAGCGTTGTAAGGGAAAACACCCAAATAACAATCTCTTTCAATTAGGCAACGAGAAATATTCTTTTTGCTACCAAAATCTATCAAAGCAACTTTGAAAGCTGAATCAGGATTTCCATCCGTATAAAACTCTTTGGTAGAAACTTCAGAGGCAAGTTCAAGTCCGTCCATACTTGGAACATCATTTAACTGCTTCAATAAAGTTTCAACATCAAATGTTTCACTTGAAATAATTGCATTTTGCGTTCCGGCTTCTCTTAAATGAGCAACCAAACTTCTGGTGTCAATATCTGAAATACCAACTAGATTATTTTGCGTAAAATATCCATCTAAACTATCAGAGCCCATAGCCCTTGAATAATTGTTAGAGAATTTTTTGCAAACTAGGCCTGCAATTTTAATTGATTCGCTTTCAACATCAGATTCTTTCACACCGTAGTTTCCAATGTGATCTGTTGTCATTACTAGAATTTGTCCGAAATAAGAAGGATCTGTAAACACCTCCTGATAACCTGTCATTCCAGTGTTAAAGCAGATTTCTCCGCTTGTTGTTCCGATCTTGCCAATGGCATTTCCCTCAAAAAAAGTACCATCCTGTAGTACTAGTAAGGCTTTAGTTAATTGTGAACTCACTTCAAGGATTCAAATCTCATATATTCTCAGTGAAGTACAAAACAATGTTTATAAATAGTGAACTATTTCTCTGAATTACCTAAATTATTTTGGATAGGAAATTTCAATGAATAGAAAATGCTTATGATAAGTATTCCAATTATCACTATGAGATTGTGAATGTGCGTAAACCCAAATTGCAACGCATATTTTTCTAACAACATTTTACCACCTATATACACCAAAATAATTGATAGTCCATATTTTAACGCATAGAATTTGTCCAATCCGTGTCCCAATAAAAAAAATAAACTACGCAATCCTAAAATCGCAAAAATATTAGAGAAAAACACCAAATATGGATCAGTAGTAATTCCAAACACTGCAGGAACACTATCTACAGCAAAAACAACATCAGTAAATTCAACTACAAGCAAAACCAAAAACAATGGGGTTACCTGTAATTTTAAATTTTGTTTGGTGAAAAAGGAATCAGGATTTCGGGGGGAATTTTCAACGCTGAAAATTTTATTGCCCAATCTAATAATGAAATGCTTGTTAGGATCAAATTCATCTTCAGAATTTTGGAACATCAATTTAAATCCTGAGTAAATGAGTAAAATTCCAAACGCATAAAGTATCCAATGAAATTGATTGATTGCCGAACTTCCTAAATAAACAAATACAAATCTTAACACCATAGCCCCAACTACTCCCCAAAGAAGTATTCGTTTTTCGTTTGTTTTAGAAATCTTGAAGGTTTGAAAAATCAAAAGCATGACAAACAAATTGTCGACGCTCAAGGCATATTCCAAAATATATCCGGTAAAATATGCTGTGGTAGATGCTATTCTGAAATTTTCCAATGACTGATTAAAATCAGAAACTATGGTAAATGAAATTCCATAATTGGATACATAAGATTGCAAATCGGAGTTGCTTTTTAAATTATGTAAATAAGGATGCAAGAAATAAACTGCTCCGACGCTTAATAATCCAAGAGAAAACCAAACTACACTCCTATAAATGCTTTGCTTTAAAGATAATTGATGTTGATTTTTCTTTGAAAATAACCCCAAATCAAGAATCAATGAACTTAATATTACAAGAATAAAAACAAGTATAATAATAACTTTGATAGACATAAATAAAATACAAAAATACAATTCTTTTATTGTGAATCCACAGCGATACGGCGTAGATTTGCAAATAGATGATGAATTTTTTGCAAAAATCAAGAATTATTAAATTGGCCTTAGTTGCAGGAGCCATTACAATTTTAGGCACATCCTTCAGACCAGATGAAGGAATGTTTCCACTGAATTACTTAAATATCACAGATTTGAAAAATCAAGGCTTAAAATTAGAGGCCAAAGATATTTTCAATCCAGGCGAGGTTTCACTTACCGATGCACTCGTAAAAGTGGGCGGATGTACCGGATCTTTTATTTCTGATGAGGGACTTATTATCACAAACCACCATTGCGTTTATGGCGATGTAGCGAACCTGAGCAATTCTGATCATAATTATTTAGAAAATGGATTTGTTGCAAAAGCAAAAACCGACGAATTGCCTATATCCATGCCTTGTAAAATAACCCAGAGCTATGAAGATGTTTCTGAAAAAGTATTGGGAGGTACAACAACCAATATGGATCCCGCGCTTCGTCTAAAAACCATTGCGACAAATATATCTGCAATTGTGGCTGCCGAAAAAAAACTATTTCCTGAACTTTCAATAGAAATTTCGGAGATGTTTGTAGGAAAAAGCTATACACTATTTAGATATGTCTTCATTCAAGATGTACGTTTGGTATTGGCACCACCATTGACCATTGGCCAATTTGGTGGAGATAGAGACAATTGGGAATGGCCAAGACATAACGGTGATTTTAGCTTAGTTAGGGCTTATGTTGGAAAAGATGGTAAACCAGCAAAATACAGCAAAGACAATGTGCCTTTTAAACCAAAGAACAAATTAAAAATTAATCCTAATGGAACCAAGGAAGGCGATTTTGTTTTTATTATGGGATACCCAGGTCGCACTTTCAGACATGAAAGCGGCGCTTACATGAAATTCCAAAAAGAACACCAACTTCCCATTATCCAAGAATGGTATAAAACTTATATTGATTACATGAAAGAATTTTCAAAAGGCAATGTAAATATGGGATTGGTATTTGCCGGTGAAATACAAAGTTTAGAGAACGTAGAAAAGAACTACAGAGGAAAAATTCAAGGGTTGAGAAGAACAGACATCGTTGATTCACGTCTCAACGAAGATAAAATTATGATGACGGCTTTTCCAGAAGGAAGTGCGGAGTCTAAACAAGCAAAATTAGTAATTACGCAAATCAACGATATTTGGAAACTCAAATCGAGTACTGCTAAATTAAGATATTTGTTGAATTTGTTTTTACCTGGACAAAGCAATGCGGCCTATTTGGCAGATTTAATGCTCACCTATACTGAAGCATTGAAAGTCCCTCAAAAAGATGCCGCTGGAAATTTAGTTTCAAAGGAAACCATTTTGCAAAACTTCAGACTTCAATTGAAAAAAGATTATGCTGTAATTAGCCCTGAAATGGAAAAAGCTGTTTTTATAAATCTGATCAATAGAATTTATATAGAAATGGCGCAATATTCACCAAATTCAGTTTTTAAATACGGCAATTCACATGGCCTTAATGCCAAAGTAATATCAAAAATTAACAAATCTATTTTGTTTGATACAGCAGTGGTAATGAAAATGGTCAACAAAAATTGCGAGAAATTTATTCAATCGAACAACATCATAACAGAAATTATTCGAGAACTAAAACCAACAAGCACATCAATTTTCCAAACTTGGAGCGGAGCTGATATTCAATTAAAGTCTTTGATGCCGCAGTATATTGGCTTAAGAGAGCAGTATTTGAAGTCTAGATTTATTCCAGATGCCAATAGCACATTGAGATTAACCTATGGGCATATACGCTCATTTAGTCCAAACGACGGAGAAACACATAGTCCATATACTACTTTAGACGGTGTTTTGGCAAAAGCCAACACAAATAGTGACTACAGGCTTCCAAAAGTTGTTCAAGACAACTTAACCCAAACAAATGTTCCGGAGGTATTTAAAGACCCTAAAACCGGCAAAATTATTGTTGGAATTTTATATAATCTAGACACAACTGGTGGAAATAGTGGAAGTCCTGTTCTAAATGACAAAGGCGAATTGATTGGAATTAATTTTGATAGAAGCTTCACCGCAACAATTAACGATTACGCATGGAATGAAAATTATTCTCGAAGCATTGGTTGTGATATTCGATATGCATTATACATCATAAAGTATGTGGGTAAAGCCGATCATATATTAAAAGAATTGAACTTGAATTTATAGAAATTATAATTATCAATAAATAAGAAACTGCAAATTGTTTTATGTGCAGTTTCATTGAGGGACATTTTTGAGGGACATTGACATAGGAAATAGAATAATCTTTTTATAATGAATTTATTGTTTATTTCACCTTGTGTGATAAAAGTCATTTTATTTCCAGCTAATTAGAGGCAACTTTGCCTCAATATGGGAATATTTACAGCATTATTCGGTAAGAAATCAAAAGTAGATTTTGGGGCATTGATAAAGAACGGAGCAATTATCATAGATGTTAGAACCCCTTTTGAATATAATATAGGTCATATTGATAAATCTAAGAACGTTCCTTTAGATAAGTTAATATCTGAATTAAATAAAATTAAAAAAGACCAAGTGATCATTACTTGTTGTACATCAGGAATGCGCAGTGCATCGGCGAAGGGTATGTTAAAAAATGCGGGTTTCTCAAATGTTCACAATGGAGGAAGTTGGACAAGCTTAAATAAACTTATGTAATATGAAATCGTTTAAAGAGATAATTAATCAAGACAAACCTGTTCTGGTAGATTTCTTTGCTACATGGTGTGGACCATGCAAGACAATGGGACCTATTTTAGATAATGTAAAAAAGAAAGTTGGTGATAATGGTACGATATTAAAAATTGACGTCGATAAAAATAAAAAATTGGCAAGTGAATTAAATATTAGCGGGGTACCCACTTTGATCATTTATAAAAACGGCAAACAAATTTGGCGTCAATCTGGGGTGGTTGATGCAAACACTTTACAGCAAAAAATGAAAAGTGCTCAATAAATACAAAATATTAACGCATAAAAAAAGCCGCATAAATGCGGCTTTTTTCGTTATTAGATAAAATCTTATTTTGTTTCTTCTGTAGAAGTTTCATCTGAAGTAGTTTCTTCAGTTGGCGCTTCTTCTGTAGTAGTTTCAACTGCAGGAGATTCTTCAATTGCTTCAACAATAACTGGAGCAGATGCTTCAACAACTTCTTCAACAACAACTGCATCTTGAATATCTTCAACAACTGCGGCTTTTGGTGCAGCAGTATTAGGAGCAGTAGCAGTTGTAGTAGGAGCACCTGAACGACGAGAACGACGGGTAGTTGCTTTCTTTTTGTCTTTAGCAAATCCATCGAAGAATTCGTTAAAGTCTACCAATTCAATCATAGCCATATCAGCATTGTCACCTGCACGATTACCAGTTTTCAAAATTCTGGTATATCCACCTGGACGATTAGCTACTTTACCACTAACAACAGTAAACAATTCGGTTACAGCTTCTTTGTCTTTCAAATAAGCAAAAACTGTTCTATAATTATGGGTAGTAGCATCTTTACTTTTGGTAATCAAAGGCTCAATATAAATTCTTAAAGTTTTAGCTTTAGCAACTGTAGTGATGATTCTTTTATGTTTAATTAAAGAAGAAGCCATATTGGCTAACATCGCTTTGCGGTGAGAGGTTGTACGCCCTAAATGATTATTTTTTTTTCCGTGTCTCATCTGTATTATTCGTCATTAATATTATACTTGGCTACTTCCATACCGAAATGCAACCCTTTTTCTCTTACAAATTCTTCCAATTCAGACAATGATTTTTTACCAAAGTTTCTAAATTTAAGAAGATCATCGATATGATAATTTACCAATTCACCTAAAGTTTTAATTTCAGCGGCTTTCAAACAATTGTATGCTCTAACTGAAAGATCTAAATCTGCCAAAGCAGTTTTCAAAATCTTACGCATTTGCAAGAAAGATTCATCTACTTCTTCAACAACTTTAGCTGCTTTAGTTTCAGGCATGATATTTTCATCACTGAAAAGCACAAAGTGTTGGATAAGGATTTTAGCAGCTTCTTTCAAAGCCTCTTCTGGATGAATACTACCATCAGAAGTAACTTCCATTACTAGCTTTTCGAAATCTGTTCTTTGCTCAACACGAAAATCTTCAACGTTATATTTCACGTTCTTAATAGGAGTAAAGATAGAATCAATGGCAATTAAACCAATTGGCGCTTCTTTAATCTTATTTTCTTCTGCTGGAACATAACCACGGCCTTTAGCAACTGTAATTTCAAGTTCTAAATTAATGGTAGGATCCATATTGCAAATTACCAATTCAGGATTAAGAATTGTGAAAGAGTTGGTATAACGTCCAATATCACCAGCAAGGAATTGATCTTTACCTTTAATTGAAATAAAGATTTTTTCGTTATCTTCTGTAGAGCTATTGGCTTTAAAACGAACTTGTTTCATATTTAATACTATTTCTACAACGTCTTCAACAACGCCTTTGATAGTACTAAATTCATGATCCGTTCCTTGAATTTTCAAGGAAGTAATTGCATAACCTTCTAGAGAAGAAAGAAGGATTCTACGCATTGCGTTACCGATTGTAACACCGTATCCTTTTTCTAAAGGAGAAAACTCAAATACTCCGTGAGCATCTGTAGATTTGGTCATTACAACCTTATTTGGTTTTTGAAATGGTATTACACCCATGCCTTTTAGTTTTAGATTATTATTTACTGTAAAGTTCGACGATTAACTGCTCCTTGATATTCTCTGGAATTTCAGAACGTTCTGGGAACGTAAGAAAAGTACCTTTCAAATCATTGCCATTCCAATCAATCCAACTAAATTTATTATTTACGGTACTAACGCTGTTAGAAATAACTTCTAAAGACTTAGAACGTTCACGAACGGCAATAACATCACCTGCACGTAATTGATAACTTGGAATATTCACAACCTCACCATTTACAGTGATATGACGGTGAGAAACAAGTTGTCTAGCACCACGGCGAGTTGGGGCAATACTCATACGATAAACGGTATTGTCCAAACGGGCTTCTAAGAATTTCAACAAATTTTCACCTGTGATACCTTTTTTAGCAGCCGCTCTTTTGAATGTGTTTCTGAATTGTTTTTCTAAAACACCATATGTATATTTAGCTTTTTGTTTTTCAGCTAACTGAATTGCGTATTCAGATAGTTTAGGACGACGACGGCTGTTACCGTGCTGACCTGGACCATAGTTTTTCTTTTCTAACGCTTTGTCTCTTCCGAAAATTGCTTCACGGAATCTTCTAGCGATTTTAGATTTAGGACCTGTATATCTTGCCATTTCGTTTTTTTATTATTGATAAAATTAAACTCTTCTACGTTTAGGAGGACGACATCCGTTGTGTGGTAATGGAGTAATGTCCATGATAGAAGTAACTTCTAAACCAACAGTTTGAAGGTTACGAATTGCACTATCACGTCCGCTTCCTGGTCCTTTTACAAATACCTCTACTTTACGTAAACCTGCATCAAAAGCAACTTTTGCGCAATCTAACGATGCAACTTGAGCTGCATAAGGAGTATTTTTCTTTGAACCTCTGAATCCCATTTTACCAGCAGATGACCAAGAAATAACTTGTCCTTCTGTATTGGTAACAGATACAATAATATTGTTAAAAGTAGCACGAATATGCACTTGACCGAGTGGGTCAACTTTTACTTTTTTCTTTTGAACTTTTTTCTGATTTGCCATATTGTTTCTTACGACCTTAATTATCTAGTAGCTTTTTTCTTACCAGCAACTGTTTTACGTTTACCTTTTCTAGTACGAGCATTCGTGCTAGTTCGTTGTCCACGAACTGGCAATCCCTTACGGTGACGTTGGCCACGGTAACACCCAATATCCATTAAACGTTTGATGTTTAATGTAACTTCTGAGCGCAATTCTCCTTCAGTTTTCAAATTTTCAGTGATATAACCACGAATTAATCCTAATTCATCATCATTCCACTCGCTCACTTTTTTATCGTGATTGATCCCTGTGTTATTTAAAATCGCAGCAGCTCTGCTACGACCTATCCCATAGATGTAGGTTAAACCTATTACACCTCTTTTATTCTTGGGAATATCTATACCTGCTATCCTAGCCATCTGTTATTTTATCCTTGTCTTTGTTTAAATTTAGGATTCTTTTTGTTAATCACGTACACTTTTCCTTTGCGGCGTACGATTTTGCAGTCTACACTGCGTTTTTTTACTGCTGTTCTAACTTTCATATAAATTACTTGTATCTGTAAGAGATTCTACCTCTCGTTAAATCATAGGGGGACATTTCTACTTGCACTTTATCGCCAGGCAGGATACGTATGTAGTGCATACGCATTTTGCCTGAAATTGTTGCTATAATTTCATGACCGTTTTCGAGCTTAACTCGGAACATAGCATTGGATAATGCCTCCGAAATTAATCCGTCTTGTTTTATAGCGTCTTGTTTTGACATATCAAAAGGGCTGCAAATGTACGTTATTTATTTTTAAAAATCAACTTGTGAATAAGCGTTTGTCATTCGACCCTTCATTTTACCACCGTTACTCATTAATCCGTCGTACTTACGCATCAATAAATAACTATCAATTTGCTGCAATGTATCCAAAACAACCCCCACCAAAATTAACAAACTTGTTCCACCAAAAAACTGACCGAACTCTTGGTTAATATGTAGTGAAGTAGCCATTACTGGTAAAATAGCAACCAAACTTATAAATATTGCACCTGGCAATGTTATTCTTGAAATAACACCATCAATGAAATTAGAAGTTTGTTTTCCTGGTTTAATACCGGGAATAAAACCGTTGTTTCTTTTCATGTCATCTGCCATTTGTACTGGGTTAAAAATAATTGCAGTATAGAAATAAGTGAATACTACAATTAAGAATACCAATAGAGCATTGTGAGCAAAACTATTTGGATTCATCATGCTTAACAACCATCCTGGAGCTGTACTTTCAGTGTAGAAGCTTCCTATGGTAGCTGGTAAGAATAAAATTGCTTGAGCAAAGATGATTGGCATTACACCTGCCGCCAATATTTTAATTGGAAGATATTGTCTTACACCACCAAACTGACGATTTCCAACAACACGTTTTGCATAATTGATTGTGATTTTTCGGGTACCTTGGGTAAGTAAAATTACTCCCAAAACAACCATGAACCAAATTACCATTTCAATGATAAACAATATTAAACCACCACCTTGTAAGCGAATCAAGAATTCACTTATCAAAGCCGAAGGCATTCGGGCGATAATACCAACCATAATAATTAAGCTGATACCATTTCCTAAACCTCTGTCAGTGATTCTTTCTCCCATCCACATGGTAAACATAGTTCCAGCAGTTAAAAGAATAATATTGGTAAACATAAACATTTCTTTTGACAGCAATTGATCATTGAAATTAAATAACAATGCAGCTCTATTCTCTCCAGAATTAACAATATTCGAAAGGTAAGCAAATGCTTGTACAGCAGTAAATGCGATAGTAAGGATACGGGTATATTGATTCATTTTCCTTCTACCCTCTTCTCCTTCTTTTTGCAAACGTTGGAAACTTGGAATTGCAATGGTTACCAACTGCATGAATATAGAAGCCGAGATATAAGGCATAATACCGAGTGCAAAAATAGCGCCACGAGCAAATGCACCGCCGGCAAAAGTGTTGATCAATCCTAAAATATTGTTTTTAGTTTGACGATTCAACCCTTCCAAGGCATCACTATCAATTCCCGGAAGAATGATATACGAACCAAGACGATAGATTACCAACAAAAGCAACGTATACACGATACGTTTCTTAAGTTCGTCTATTGCCCAAATATGCTTAAAGGTTTCTATAAGTTTTTTCATGCTTATCTTCCAATTGCGTGAGTGCTTCCACCTGCTTTTTCAATAGCAGCTTTTGCAGTTTCACTAAATTTATTTGCGTGAACTTCCAAAGCAATTGTGATTTCACCACGACCTAATACTTTGAATAATTCATTTTTATGAATTAAATTTTTGTCAATCAAGAATTGGCGATCAATTTTGCTAATATTTAATTTTTCAGCAAGTTGTTGCAATACATCTAAATTCACAGAAGCGTATTCAACACGGTTAATGTTTTTGAATCCACCTTTTGGAATACGACGTTGCAATGGCATTTGACCACCTTCAAAACCGATTTTACGAGAATAACCAGTTCTAGATTGAGCACCTTTATGACCTTTTGTAGAAGTACCACCTCTACCAGAACCTTGTCCACGACCAATTCTTTTACGGTTTTTTACAGAACCTGCAGCAGGTTTTAGATTACTTAAATTCATATTATGAGGCGTTTTCTACTTTTAATAGGTGATTAACTGTGCGAATCATTCCTTCAACTTGAGGATTCAACTCAACTTCACGAGACGCGTTCATTTTTCTAAGTCCTAATGCTCTTAAAGTAGCTTTTTGGTTTTTAGGATATCCAATACCACTTTTAATTTGGGTAATTTTAACTTTTCCCATTATCTTAACCATTAAATACTTGTTTCATACTTATACCGCGCATATGAGCAACGGTATGTGGATCTCTCATACTTGTAAGGGCATCAAAAGTTGCTTTTACCACGTTGTGTGGGTTAGAAGAACCTTTAGATTTAGCCAATACATCGGTAACACCAGCGCTTTCCAATACTGAACGCATAGCACCACCGGCAATAACACCAGTACCATGAGAAGCAGGTTTCAAGAAAACACGACCACCACCAAATTTGCCTAATTGTTCGTGAGGAACAGTACCATTAATAACTGGAACTTTAATCAAATTTTTCTTGGCGTCTTCGATACCTTTATTAATTGCATCGATTACTTCACTTGATTTCCCAAGACCATGTCCTACTGTACCATGACCATCACCAACAACAACCAAAGCTGTGAAGCTAAAAGTTCTACCACCTTTGGTAACTTTAGCAACACGGTTAATATTAACTACTTTTTCGGTTAAGGTTAATTCACCTGGACGAACTCTAACTATGTTTTTATTTGACATTGTTTTTTAAATTAAAATTGTAAACCTCCCTCACGGGCACCATCAGCCAAACTCTTAACACGTCCATGGTATAAATATCCACCACGGTCGAAAACTACTGATTCAATTCCAGCACCTTTTGCCAATTCAGCGATTTTTTTGCCTACCAAAGTAGCTTTTGCCACTTTACTATCTTTCACTTCGTTGATACCAACTTCTCTTGAAGACGCTGCAGCCAGGGTAATTCCTTTGCTATCGTCAATCAATTGAGCATAAATATCTTTATTACTACGGTAAACACTTAAACGTGGACGAGCAGCTGTGCCCGATATTACGCCACGAATACGTTTACGTATCTTCTCTCTTCTTGAATTTCTACTTTTTGCCATTTTAATTCCTCCTTACTTAGATGCAGACTTACCTGCTTTTTTACGTAAAACTTCTCCTGCAAAACGTATACCTTTTCCTTTGTATGGTTCAGGTTTACGGAATGAACGGATTTTAGCTGCTACTTGACCTAACAATTGCTTATCGACACAAGTCATAGTAATTGATGGGCTTTTACCTTTCACAGTTTCAGTAACAACTGAAATTTCTGAAGGAACTTGTAACAAGATTTTGTGAGAGTATCCTAAAACAAACTCTACCAAGTTGCCTTGGTTTGAAACTTTGTAACCTACACCCACAAGTTCTTGAGTTACAGTATGGCCAAGACCTACACCAATTACTAAGTTATTTAGTAATGAACGGTATAAACCATGAAGGCTTTTATGCTGTTTACTCTCGCTTGGGCGATTTACAGTCATCACTCCATTATCAACAATAACAGTAAAGTCTTGATCGATGGGTTGAGAAAGTTCTCCTTTAGGGCCCTTTGCAGTAACGTATCCTACGTTTACTGTTACATTCACATTCGATGGAATCTGAATGGGTGCTTTTCCTACGCGTGACATATATTCTTTTTTATTTGAATTTTAAAGTTAACGATTAAGAGATAAAACAAAGAACTTCTCCTCCAACACCTAAGGTGCGGGCTTCTTTGTCGGTCATAACACCTCTAGAAGTTGTAATAATTGCTACACCTAAGCCATTCAATACTCTTGGAATGTCTGAAGCTGCTGAATATTTCCTCAAACCTGGACTAGAAACTCTCCTCAAAGAGGAAATAGCACTTAGTCTAGATTGAGCATTATATTTCAATGCAATTTTAATTACACCTTGTTTGTTTTCGGTTTCCTCAAATTTATATTTAAGGATATAACCTTTTTCGTAAAGCACACGAGTAATCT
>CANKVM010000045.1 GCA_947487175.1 Flavobacteriales bacterium
GTTGATTTGATTTCTTCGAAATAAGATTGTGCTAATGCGAACTCAGTTTTTGTGAGTTCAACATCGTGGGTTAAACTGCCCATGCTCATGATGCCGCAGTACTCAATATTTGGGTAGTCGGACGGATTAAGTCCCTCAAAAAAAGAAGGAATATTCTCTGGCGCTATGCCAAATTTGCTTTCTTCCTGAGCCAAATGAAGTTGGAACAGACAAGGAATAACACGGTTGCATTTTTTGGCTTGCTTTTGAATTTCATCGAGTAGGTGGAGGCTATCTACAGAGTGAATCATGGCAATAAAAGGTGCAATAAATTTCACTTTGTTGGTTTGTAAATGTCCAATCAAATGCCATTCAATGTCTTGTGGCAAAGCCTCTTTGCGTTCAAGTAAGGGCTGAACCCTGTTTTCGGCAAAAACGCGTTGATTACAATTGTAAACCTGTTGAATTTCTTCTACTTCTCTGTACTTACTCACCACAATAAATTGTGTGGTTTGTGGAAGTTCACTATTAATTCGAGCAATATTTTCTGCGATGCGGTTCATTTTCCTTAATTTTGCACTCTATGAAGTACAACCTTCGCAACAAAATTACAATGATTGTTCTGATTACGGGCTTTTTTGCTTGTAATTCTCGCAGTTTCCCTGTTGCGGAATCTAAAATGGTTGATATTCTTGCCGATGCAATGGTGCTTGAAGCGGGTGTTCAAATTAAATATAATTATGCCATATTGCCCGACAGTGTTTGGATGAAAAATTATGGATTTATTGTAAAGAAACATAAAGTCGACGTGAAAGATTTTGAAACTACACTTTCTGCTTACAAGGTTAATGGTAGCGAATTTGCCGCACTCATGGAAAAAGTCATTGTGAAACTTCAAAAAGATGAAGTGAAACATAAATTAGATAAGCCTTGAAATACCCAAGTCAGTTCGAATCAATAGTTGGGTTTCAACAAATAAGAAATGAAATTGCGCAGCGCTGTAGGTATGAAACCTCAGTGAAAATGGCAAATGATTTTTCAATGCTTACCCAATGGCAAGACATTGAAATGGAACTCGATTTGCTCGATGAAACCAACATTCTACTTGGTACTTTTCCCTCAATTTTTCAATTTAATGAAACTGCAGATATATCGTTGTGGTTGAAGTACATCGACATTGAAAATTACTTTTTCATGGAAGATGAGCTCCTTGCAATTTTACGCGTCCTGCAATCGTATCAAAAAGTATTTACAATCATTCATCAACGTCAAGAGCAATTTCCGCGTTTCGCAGCGTTGTTTTTATCGAACGATGCGGTAAAGCCTTGTTCAGACTTGATATTAAAGGTAATTGAAGAAGATGCAAGTTTAAAACCCAATGCTTCTTCAATTTATCAAAAATTGACCCAAGAGATTAATCGCTTGGAAAGGGAAATTAGAAACCAAACAAAGTCAATTTTTAGGGAGTGGAAACAAGCAGGATATACCGCCGAAACTGATGTTACGGTGCGCGAAGAGCGTTTGGTGATTCCAATCATTGCTGAATTCAAAAGAAAAGTTCAAGGTTTTGTAAAGGATATTTCGGCAACAGGTAAAATACTATACGTTGAGCCAACGGCCATTCTGGAAATGAATAATTTATTGAAGGAAATGTATGCGGAGCGCCGACGTGAACGTGAAAAAATCCTAAAACAACTTACCGCAGATTTAAAACCTTTTCATAGTGAGTTAAATCAGTTGATGTTGCAAATGTCAATGACTGATTTCATTTATGCCAAGCAACAAATTTGTGCCAATTATGATGCCAATAGGCCGATATTCTGAAGTTCATACAATAGTGTTGAAAAATGCTTTTCATCCAGTATTGAAAAAAGAATTGGGAAAGCGCAAAATCAGAAAATTGTACCCCTTTCATTGCACATGCAAGACAAGCGCATTGTGGTAGTGAGTGGTCCAAATGCCGGTGGTAAGAGTGTGGTTTTGAAAACCGCTTTACTGCTGCAATATATGTTTCAATGTGGTTTGTATGTAACTGCATTGCCCGAAAGTGAGTTTTCGGTATTTGAGTTTTTGGCTATCGATTGCGGTGATGGACAAAGTATTGAGCAAGGATTAAGTACTTTTAGTGCACATTTGTCCCATTTGAAGGCTATTTTGGCACAAACAGGACCAAATGCTTTCATTGGCTTGGATGAGATTGGCGCTGGAACCGATCCCCGATTTGGAGCACCCATAGCGCAAGCGTTGATGGAGCAGTTGCTCGAAAAAGGTGCGTTTGCAATTGCAACTACCCACTTTTCTCAATTGAGGGAATGGGGTTTGGGAATTGAACATGTTGCTCAGGCCAGTATGGCCTATGATGCCAAAGGATTGAAACCGCTGTACACTTTCGTGATGGGGAAACCGGGTAGCAGTTTTGCTCTTGAATTAATGCGAAAAACTGGTTTTGATGAAAACTGGATGAAGCGCATTGAGGAATTAACAGGTAAGGAAATTGGAAAAACCGAGGATATGATGTTGCATTTGGAACAGCAAAATCAGTATTTACTTAAATTAATTACCGACAATGAGCAAAAATCGTCGCACCTAAATGAACTCCAAGAGGAATACAGCAAGTTAAAAGAGAAACTTCAATCGAAACGAAAAGAAGTGGTGGATATGGCACGTTGGGAAGCTCAGAAATTACTTTCTGATACAAATCAACAAATAGAAAATACAATTCGAATTATTCGCGAACATGGGGCTAAAAAAGAGCCAACCATGAAAGCGCGGAAACAATTGGATCAGTTTAAAGAATCTATAAATACCGCTGCTGATAAATCGCAACAAAAAATTGTTCCTCAAAATCACTCAAAGCCTGCTGAAGTAACTGCGGTTCCGATTAAGGCAAGTGAAATTTTGCCTGGCACCAAAGTGAAGAACAAGATGAGCGATCAAGAAGGTGAGGTAATTGAAGTGAAAAAGAACAAGGTTCAGGTTGCATTTGGATTGCTGAAAATGTGGGTTCCAATTGAAGAATTGCAAATGTCGCGGTCGGTTGCAGGGAATAGCAAGCAAAAAGCGAAAGTTGGCTTTAACTGGGTTGAACGACAAGCAACTTTTTCTGTGGAATTGGATGTGCGCGGGGTTAGGGGAGATGAAGCAGTTTTGAAATTGCAAAAATGGCTCGATGAGGCTTATGCGCTAGGGCAAGGAACGATCAAGATTATTCATGGCCGTGGCGACGGTATTCTGAAAAAGTTGTTGAGGCAACATTTAAAGACCATCAACTTTGTAAAAAGGTACTACGACGAGCATGCCGATAGGGGTGGTGATGGCTGCACTTACGTTGAATTGATGTAGTTCAATTGTTGGAAAGATTCGATTTTCCTTCCAAATTCCCTTAAAATTCAGTATTTTTGTAGCAATGGCATTAATATTAAATGGCAAAGAAGTTGCCGATACACTTAAGCAAAAAATCACTCAAGAAGTGAGTGAAATGGTTGCAAACGGTCATCGTGCGCCTCATTTGGTAGCAATTTTGGTTGGTAATGATGGTGGAAGTCAAACTTATGTGGCTGCAAAAGAAAAAGCTTGTCACGAGGTTGGATTTTCGGGTTCAGTAATTCGTTATGAATCAACTCTTACCGAAGAAGAATTGTTAGAAAAAATTGCGGAAATTAACCAAAATCCTGAAATTGATGGGTTAATTGTGCAATTGCCATTGCCAAAACATATCAATGAAACCAAAATTACCCAAGCCATTTTACCTGAAAAGGATGTAGATGGATTTCACGACGTGAACATGGGCCAATTGGCTAAAGGGAATGACGGTATCGTTTCTGCTACGCCGTTGGGAATTACCATGATTTTGGCTCACTATGGAATCGAAACGTCTGGAAAACACGCTGTGATCATTGGCCGTAGTAATATTGTAGGTCGTCCTATTTCGATCTTGCTTTCAAACCCAGGTAAAACTGGAAATGCCACCGTAACTGTGTGTCATAGCCGTACCGAAAACTTGTCGTTTTATACCAAACAAGCCGATATCATTGTTGCTGCCATCGGTAAACCAGGTTTTGTAACTGGCGATATGGTAAAAGAAGGAGCTGTTGTGATTGATGTTGGAACAACCCGTGTTGACGATGCAAGTAAAAAAGCAGGTTGGAGATTGTGTGGAGACGTTGATTTTGAATCGGTTGAAAAAGTAGCATCTGCAATTACGCCGGTACCAGGTGGTGTGGGTCCAATGACCATCACTGCACTGTTAAACAATACTTTAAAAGCACGTAAAGCCCAACTTTGATGGAGTCGGTTTTTCCTGTAATGGAGCATTTTTACACCATTCAAGGGGAAGGTGCATTTACAGGAGTAGCAGCTTATTTTATTCGTTTGGCAGGTTGCGACGTGGGTTGCACTTGGTGTGATGTCAAAGAAAGTTGGAATACGGAAGGGTATCCAACCTATTCAGAAGCACAAATGTTTGAATGGGTTTCTGCTACCAAAGCCAAAGTGGTTGTGATTACAGGCGGTGAACCCGCTATGTACGACTTGAATCCCATTGTAGATAGATTTCATCAAAACGGAATTAGGGTTCATATTGAAACATCTGGAGCATATAAAATTCAGGGAAATTTTGATTGGATTACTTTGTCGCCAAAGAAATTTAAATTTCCATTGGAATCTGAAATTCCAAAGGCACACGAATTAAAAATTGTTGCGTTTAATAATTCAGATTTTGAATGGGCAACCAAATGGGAACATTTTTGCAGTGCATCTTGTAAATTATATATCCAACCCGAGTGGGATAAACGCGAAAAAATGACACCTGCAATTATCGATTTTGTGAAAGAAAATCCACATTGGCAAATTTCATTACAAACGCATAAAATCATTAATGTTCCTTAAAAAATACGCCCCATTTTGGTGTGTGTAACTTCAACTCTTTTTATTCCTGAAGCCTTTATTTTTGTTGCAGTTGAAAATGCAACAGCTTCGTAAATATTGCCGCATCATATTTTTATTGGGGATCATTGTCCCTCAATATCTTATAGCGCAAAATACCAGGCCAATGAGTTCAACTGAAATTGCTTTTCAGCAAAAGTATGTGCCTTTTTCTGATACTACTTCTCGGAAAATCAATAAGTTTTTTGATAGATTTAACAGAATAGGCAATTTTAACGGATCGTTTTTGATGTTTAAAAACGACAGTATCATTTACGGATCTCGCGGATTTAGATTGTGGGGTACAAAAGATTCTGTATATCCCGATGAAGTGTTTCAATTGGCATCTGTGTCGAAAGTTTTTACCGGTATTTCGGTAATGATGCTGCACCAAGATGGATATTTGAATATTGACGACAGTGTGCATTGGTACATTCCTGAATTTAAACGAACCAACTTAACCCTCAGGAATTTATTGAGCCATACTTCTGGACTTCCTGATTACTTTTATTTTAATTACAAGGGATTTAATTTGAGGGATAGAAACAGGCATCTAGTGAATGAAGACGTAGTTGACTTGTTGAACGCACAACCCGATAAACGCTTTGTTAGACCGGGAAATTATGACTATTGCAATTCTAATTTTGCTTTGTTGAGTTTGATTGTTGAGAGAACAAGCAAGCAAGATTTTAGGTCGTTTGTAAAAAATAACATTTGCAAAGTGGCCGACATGAAGTTTACCCATATTTGTAATTTCGATAGCATTCCCATTCAGGATTACCCGGTTCAAGGGTATGACAATTGGAGTATGTTTGAGGATAATATTTTCAATGGCACCACCGGCGACAAAGGTGTGTATTCCAGTGTTTTTGAAATGTTTCTATTGGATAGAGCTTTGCGAAGTTCCTACATTTTACATAGTTATACCAAGCAAGAAATGTGGACGCCAACTGCAGTTGCAAGCGCCGATGGCTATTACGCCATGGGTTGGAGAATCAAATGGATTGATGGTAAAAGATGGGCCTTTCACAATGGTTGGTGGAAAGGGTTTAGAACTTATTTTTGGTCTTGCCTCGACGAAAACAAATGTTTTGTTGCTCTCACAAATAACGTGAGTGGTTCATTTTTGCGCACCGTTGACATGGTGGGCTTGTTGAAATAAATTCTTAATTAAAAAACTTGAACGTTCCGAAGGAGCAGTTTAAAAAATAAACTCCTTTTGATAGATTTTGAGGGACTTCTAACTGGTTACTAGATATTTTTTGTTGATATACCAAATTGCCGCAACTGCCAAAAATAGCAACAGTTTCATTCAATGGTATTGCAAAAAACAATGTTTGAATGTCTTGATTGTAGTGGAAGAACGGATTATTGGCAATGTGGTTGAGGTTTGTAATTGATGATTGGTTAATTACCCCAACAGCATCTAAATCAAAACCGGAGCTTGCAAATGGGGTAGGCCATGGCTCGTTGATCATATTCCCTTTTGAATCTTTTGATCCCAAAGTAGGATTGATAGAACCCACCACATCGGTTATTCTCAAATACTGAAAAGTAGTTTTATAGTGCTGACTGTCTTTGAGTTCAGCTAAGTCAAATGGCACACCATAAGGCATTTTGTATTTGCCGGCTAAGTTTGAAATACGTTCTGGATAGGTATATCCAAACGGTTCAACTTGTTTTGTGGTTTGGGTTAGCGAAACGGATGGAAATTTTATCCAATTTGTTTTGTCGTTACTTACTTCAACATGCGCAAATTCTAAAAATGTATCGAGAAAAGCATTTTCGAAAATGGCAAAGTCAAACCCGTTTTGGTCTTCTATGGGTGGATTGAAATACAACACTGCCGAACCACCATCACCAAGACTCACAACACCATTTTTGAGGGCCGGACCAATGGCTGCGTTTGAAGTTCCAACAGATGCATAACCAGAATCAGCCAAATTAATTTGCGCCAATCCGCGTTTTACGGTGCATTCTGAAGCCCAATTGACAAAGCAGGAGCTATCGGCTTTAATGGCCGTACTACCCGTTTTTCCCGCCGCCGGAGCAAATTGCCCATTCGCGATTGAAATAGCTAAAATTGTCAATATGAGTAAGAGTTTTTTCATTGTTGTTTACGCTCCGCAGTATACGGCTTCGCCTGTTTACGCTTCGCTGTTTAATTTTAAAGTCTAAACCCTTATAATTATCTGTCTAATCAGTCTAACCCGTCTAATCTCTCTTCGATTCCGTTTACAATCTCATCGCACAACGTATGGTTTTGGGCAAGCAAGGTTCTAGCTTGATTTACAATGGTTTTAGCCCAAACTTGGTCTGTTAGTCCTTTTGCATTGATTAAAACATTCAACCAAGCACCTCTAACCGCGGTTTTGATACAAATGGCACCAACTCCTACATCGCTTAAAGAATTTTGATTGCCATTATTTGCCATTTCTTGCAACAATGGTATGCAATTGAATGCTGCTTGCATTGTTCTAAAAGGAATTTCGGTAGCGTATTTACTCGCATCTTCAATGGCTTTTTTACGCGCAGTTACTTGTTCTGCGTTGTCTTTTGGAAGTCCAAAAGCATTCATAATTCCATCAAAAGCACGGGTATCTTCATCTACCAAGAATAACAATTCATCTTTGAGTTTTTGTCCTTTTTCAGCCCATGGCGAAAACTCACCCACTCTGTCTTCCCAACCTCTTTTAGACGCGCTCAAATTAGCAACCATTGTTCCCAATGAAGCTCCCAAAACACCGGCTAAGGCAGCAATACTACCTCCACCTGGAGCAGGGCTATCGGATGCCGTTTCGTCGGCAAATCCTTTTACTGTCATTGAAACCAATTTCGATTTTTTAGTATCTTGAAGGATATATTCAATGATTTTCTTTTTCGGATCAAAAGTTGAAATTTCGCACAACCCCAAAGATTTGATGGCTATGTCTACCAATTCGGCTTGGCTTACGCCTGAACTTAATCCTTGTTTTTCAAGAAAGTATTTTCCGGCATCGAGCATAGATTGCAAAGGAATAAGTCCAACCAACTCGCTACCTGTAACCCGAACACCCCGTTCATTGGCACTTTTACATGTTTCCTCAAACGCAATGTGAAGGGGAGTAACATGGTAGTTTGTTAAGTTCATACTTATTTGGGCGATGTTGTATTCTTCGATAAACCAGCCAATGGCTTTCACTGATTTTAATTTACCTGGAATTCGAACGTCTTCTCCGTTTTCATCTTTTACTATTTTGCCCGATATAGGGTTGCCATCTCGTTTCACACGGCCGGCTTCTCTCACGTCGAATGCAATGCGATTAGCAACGCGGGTGCTTTTTGTATTTAGGTTGATATTGAAAGCAATTAGAAAATCACGGGCACCGATAACGGTAGCTCCAGCGGTTGCATTCATTTCTGCTTTTCCAAAATCAGGAGCCCAAATGGGATCTTTAATTTTTTCAAAGAAACCTTCGTATTCTCCAGCGCGAATTACGCTTAAATTAGAGCGACTTTTATTCGGCTGAGCATCTTCGTATAGGTAAGTGGGAATTGACAATTCGTTTGCCACACGTTTTGCCAATTGTTGTGCATATTGTGCTGTTTCTTCTATAGAAATTCCAGAGATTGGAATGAGTGGACAAACATCGGTAGCACCCATTCTTGGATGTTCTCCTGAATGATTGCGCATATCAATTAATGTTGAGGCCATTTGGATGCCTCTAAATGCAGCTTCAACTACCAATTCAACTTCACCTACCATGGTTACCACAGTTCTGTTGGTTGCTTTTCCTGGATCTACATCTAGCAATTGCACTCCATCTACACTTTCAATGGCATCGGTAATTTGTTTGATAATTTGTAAATTTTTTCCTTCACTAAAATTAGGAACACATTCAACAATTTTTTGCATTTAACAAAGGTAATAAATTTCGCCTAATCCCTTTAATTTAAAGCAGAAATTTGTGATTCCTTTAAAGCCATTCATTTAAACGAAAGTTAGGTTTTGGTATAAAAAAATTATCTAATGACGTATAAAATCTAGTCTTTTTTGTCTATTTTTGCACCCCAAAATAATGACATTAATCAAATCAATTTCAGGAATCAGAGGTACAATCGGCGGGACTCCATCAGATAATCTTACCCCTATAGATATTGTGAAGTTCGCATCTTCTTATGGTACTTGGATTTCTCAGAAATCAGACAATAAGAAAATCGTTGTAGGTAGAGACGCTAGAATTAGCGGACCTATGGTTCAAGATTTGATTGTGAATACACTCATTGGATTGGGAATCAATGTTGTTGATTTAGAATTGGCTACCACTCCTACCGTTGAAATGGCAGTTGTTGCCGAAAATGCAGCAGGTGGAATTATCATTACTGCAAGTCACAATCCAAAACAATGGAATGCATTGAAATTGCTCAATGAAAAAGGTGAATTTATTAGTGGCGCCGATGGAGAAGCAATTTTAGAAATTGCAGAAAAAGGTGAATTTGCTTTTGCAACCGTTGATCATTTAGGTAAAATAACAAAAACAGATTATTTAGATTATCATATTCAAAAAATCCTTGAACTTGATTTGGTAAATCCTGAACTCATCAAATCCAAAAATTATAAGGTGGCGGTTGATGTTGTAAATAGTGTTGGGGGAATTGCCATTCCAAAATTATTAAATGCTCTAGGTGTTACAGATATCGTTTTAATTAACGGAGAGCCAACTGGTCACTTCGCACATAATCCAGAACCATTGGCTGAGCACTTGGGTGAGATTTCATCTGTAGTGAAAGCTGATAAATGCCAATTGGGCATTGTGGTTGATCCAGATGTAGACCGTTTGGCATTCATTTCCGACGATGGCGAAATGTTTGGCGAAGAATATACCTTGGTTGCCTGCGCCGATTATGTTTTAAAGCATAAACCAGGTGCTACTGTGAGTAATTTATCAAGCACACGATCACTTAAAGAACTTACTGAAAAAGCTGGGCAAAAATATTTTGCAAGTGCCGTGGGTGAAGTCAATGTTGTTGAATGTATGAAAGCAAACAACGCAATAATTGGCGGAGAAGGTAACGGTGGAATTATTTTACCTGAATTACACTATGGCCGTGATGCTTTGGTAGGCATTGCATTATTTCTAACGCATTTAGCCGAATCAAATATGACTACATCTGGTTTACGCGCTTTGTATCCAACCTATATGATGTCTAAAAATAAGGCAGAATTGCAAGAAGGTACAGATGTGGATCATTTACTAGAAAAAATTTCCGAAAAGTATAAGAAGCAACCGGTAAATACAATTGATGGTGTTAAAATTGATTTTGATGGAGATTGGGTGCATTTGCGTAAGAGCAACACCGAACCTATTATCCGTATTTATGCCGAAAGTGCGAGTTTAACAACAGCCGAAAACCTCACCAAGAAAATTTTACAAGATATTGGTGATTTATTAGAGTAACTTTGTAGTCAAATGTCTTTACAATGTGGAATCGTAGGTTTGCCAAACGTAGGTAAATCAACCCTTTTTAATGCAGTTTCTAGCGCAAAAGCGCAAGCAGCTAATTTCCCATTCTGCACTATTGAGCCGAATGTTGGAACTATCACCGTTCCTGACCAACGCATGAATAAGCTTGCCGAGCTTGTTAATCCTCAAAACATTGTACCTACTACAATTGAAATTGTTGATATCGCAGGTTTGGTAAAAGGGGCTTCTCAGGGTGATGGTCTTGGTAACCAATTCTTAGGAAATATCAGAAATACCCATGCTATTCTGCATGTTTTAAGATGTTTCGACGATGATAATATCATTCACGTTGACGGATCTGTAAACCCAATTCGCGATAAAGAAATTATTGACACCGAATTGCAGTTGAAAGATTTAGAAACCCTTGAAGCGCGAATTTCTAAAATTGCAAAACAAGCAAGAACTGGTGGCGACAAAGAAGCTGCAAAAACACTTGAAGTTTGTGAAGCTTATAAAGCGCATTTGTTGCAAGGCAAAAACGCACGCATCATTGAAATAGAAGCTGAAAAGAAAGAGTTTGTAAAAGATCTAAATTTACTTACCGAAAAACCTGTATTGTACGTTTGTAACGTTGATCCAGATAGTGCTATCAATGGAAATGCATATGTAGAATTGGTTCGCAATGCAGTGAAAGATGAAAACGCCGAAATATTAATTATTTCTGCTGCCATTGAAGCTGAAATTGCCGAACTTGAAAGCTATGAAGACCGTAAGATTTTCCTCGAAGAAATGGGACTTAATCAGAGTGGTGTAGAAAAGTTGATTCAAGCTGCATATCAATTATTGAATTATATTACTTACTTCACTGTTGGAGTTAAAGAAGTAAGGGCTTGGACAATTACCGAAGGTACAAAAGCACCTCAAGCTGCCGCTGTAATCCATACCGATTTTGAAAAAGGATTTATCCGCGCTGAAGTAATTGCTTACGAAGATTGGATTCACCATGGCTCTGAAGCCGCCTGCCGCGACGTTGGAAAGCTACGCGTTGAAGGCAAAGAATACATCGTGAAAGATGGCGATTGCATGCACTTTAGGTTTAATGTCTAACCTGTCTAATCTTACAGGAGTTAATTGAATTTTAGTATTCAATTAACTCCTGTAGTTTCCCTTTCAATCTTGCCCAAGGTAGAAATTGGTCTTCAAGAGTTTTTGCAAGTGGAATAGGGGTTTCGATGCTTCCCAATCGCATGACTGGGCTATCTAAATATACGAAAAATTCTTCAGATATCCAACTAGCAATGTCTGAAGCAATACTTCCAGTCAAACAATCTTCAGTTAAAACCAATACCTTGCCGGTTTCTATTACTACTTTGGCAATGGTGTTTTTGTCTAACGGTGCAAGGGTTCTTAGGTCAATGACTTTTACTTTGAAATTATTTTCTTTAACCACTTCTATGGCTTTGGAAACACCCCAACCATAAGTAATGATGCAAGCGTCACTTCCAAAATCGTGAACGGTTGCTTGTCCCTCATCAATGGTGTAATATTCGTTTGGAACTAAATCTGCCTGGGTGCGATACAAATATTTGTGTTCAAAAAAGAGCACGGGATTGGGATCTTCGATAGCCCTGAGCAATAGTCCTTTCGCATCTTTGGCAGTGCTTGGATAATATATTTTCAATCCCGGTACATTATAAAACCAAGATTCTGTACTTTGACTATGGAAAGGACCGGCTTGCACGCCAGCACCTGTTGGCATTCGCACAACCACGTCGGCAGATTGCGCCCAACGATAATGGCTTTTGGCCAAGTTATTTACAATTTGATTAAAACCACAAGTAACAAAATCGGAAAATTGCATTTCAATAATTGCCTTCATTTTGCGAATTGCCAAGCCATATCCCGCACCCAAAATACTACTTTCTGTAATTGGGGTATTGCGCACACGGTCTTTGCCAAATTTCTCAATAAATCCTTCGGTAGCTTTGAAAACCCCACCATAATCTGCAATATCTTGTCCCATAATAACCAGTGAATCATGCTTTTCCATTGCCAGCCACATTGCATTTCGAATTGAGTCAATGAGTCGCATTTCGGTTTGATTCTCATCACCAAATGGGATGTTCGGAGATACAAATGGTGCATAAACATCATTCAGTTCTTCATTTAAATTGGGCTCAATTTCTGGTTCAGTAAAAACGGCTTCAATGCCTTCGTTTAACTGAGCCAAAATTTCAGTTTCTATATTCTTTTTTAATTCTGCGGTTATATATCCCTCCGAAATCAAAAAGTTTTCATAATTGGAAATTGGGTCTTTTTTAATCCATTGGTCAAAAAGTTCTTGAGGGACATATTTGGTGCCGCTTGCTTCTTCATGCCCACGCATTCGGAAGGTGAGGGCTTCAACCAAAACGGGCCTAGGGTTTTTTCGCATTGAATCGGCGAGGGTTGAAATTTCATGGTAAACGTCTAAAATATTGTTTCCGTCAATTTGAAGGGTTTCCATTCCATAACCTATGCCTTTGTCTATAAACTGTTTGCAACGAAACTGTTCTTGACTAGGTGTAGATAAGCCATATCCATTATTTTCAATTAAAAATATCACTGGCAATGACCAAACGGCTGCCACGTTTAGGGCTTCGTGGAAATCACCTTCGCTGCTGCCACCATCGCCACTGAAACATACGGTAACGCGTTTTTTGTTTTCTAAAATATCTGCGAGTGCAATTCCATTGGCAACTCCTAGCATGGCACCGAGGTGAGAAATCATTCCCACTATATGGTGCTCGTTGCTTCCAAAATGGAAACTTCGATCACGGCCTTTGGTGAATCCGCTTTTTTTGCCTTGCCACTGAGCAAACAATTGTTTGTCAGACATATTACGGGTGGTAAATACACCTAAATTTCTATGAAGGGGTAGAATATATTCATCTTCATTGAGTGCTAAGGTTAATCCTACAGAAATTGCTTCTTGTCCTATGCCGCTAAACCATTTGCCAATTTTACCTTGCCTGAGTAAAACCAGCATGCGTTCTTCAATGATGCGCGGTTTGATCAATGCCCTATAAATGAGCATTAACTCGGCTTCGGACAGATTTTTCTTGTCAAATTCCATTAGAACACAAAGTTAAATGAGCCACTTACCATAATGCCTCTTGTGTTTCTATTGATATCTGCGAGTGGTAAAAAATAAGAACCTTTTACATCGAGTAGAATGTGCTTGGTTTTCAATAATTCAACGCCCATACTTAAATTGGTAAATGCAGCAAAACGGGCGTTTTGGTCGTTCCAACGGTTAATGATAGCTCCCCCTATAGAATATCCTGAGTATAGGTTAAAGAACTTTCTATTTCCACGTCCGAAATATCTTGTGTAAAAATCTTGACCGAATTCAAATGTAAAAAATTCATTGATGGTATTGGCTTTTAAGCTATCATAAATTTGCAATTTGGACATTTCATTGGCGTTTTTCAACACACCAATTTGAAAGTAACTTTTACCTTTTGTAAAGATGTATTTCATGTTATAACCCGTGTACAAATTTTCTGTTACCCCGTTCTTGGGATTTTCAATAAATAACCGATTGTATGAAACCCCTGGCATTTTGGCAAAAGATATTTTTGAATTTGTAGGTGTTGAAAGTTCATCATTGATGGTAACCTTTACAAATACAGTCTGATAATTTTCTTTCATTTGTGTAAGGTTGCGAGAAATTCGTCTGTTGTTTTCTTCTAAATTTTCAATGGCATATTCAAGGTTCTTTTTTGAATTGGCATTAGAATCTAATTTGAATTTGTTGCGCATTTTTTCCAACTTAAAAGTATTATCTTCTAGCTCTGCTTCTAATTTTTTTACTTTCAGTTTGTTATTGTTATTGTTCTGGGTTGAACTTGTAATGTATCCAATAAGTCCGAGGGTAGAATCTAACGAGCCAACTAAATTTTCATTCAATTGAAAAGATACTTCAAAAGTTCGGGTATTAATTTCTTGATTGAGCACTTCACATTTTTTATTGGATAGGTAATTATTGAGTATTTTCTTTCCCACTATAAAATCAGAAGTATAAATAGTTACATATTTGGTTGCTGAATAAACATCCTGTTCGTAATATTGTGCTTTTACAGGGTTTAAAAACAAGGTTGAAATTGAAATTATTAAAAATGTTTTGAGCGTAAATGGCTTATTTTTCATGTTTTTTTATATAAATCAATACAATTTTAATTTTTTTTTGCAACCTTTTCTAATTTTCACGTCATAATCTTGAAGCTACTTGTTAACAAATGAGGAAATCATATCCGGATGTATCAAAAATGACCGTCGAGCTCAAAAAGAACTCTTCGATCGTTTCGGTGCAAAAATGTTCGGACATTGCCTGAGGTATTCCAAAAGCAATGCAGATGCCCAAGACTTGTTGCAAGAGGGTTTCATAAAGATCTTTGACAGTATAAATTCTTTGAGAGAAACACATGGTTTCGAAGGATGGATGACACGCATATTTATCAATTTGGCGCTTTCAAAATATAGAAAAGCAAAAAATAACCCCATTTTGGTAGATATAGAAAGTGCGAATGCCGCCACCGACACCGAAGATGTCTCTGCAAACATTGAAGAACTTTCCGCCGATGAAGTGCTCGAATTAATGAAGCAACTCCCGGATAAATACGGAATTGTTTTGAACATGTTCGCAATCGACAAATTATCTCACAAAGAAATCGCCCAGTTGTTAAATACCACCGAATCTAATTCGAAAAGTATTTTAAGCAGAGCGAGAAAAATGCTAAAAGATCAAATAGACAACAAAACAAAAAAAAACAATTTTGAATAACAAGAACCCAAATATTGACCAACAGTTACAGGACAAATTCGCTGAATTTGCTCCTATGCCTGCTGTGTTTGCTTGGGATCAGCTTGATGCAAAATTGGATAATAAAGCCACTAAAAAACGCCGTTTCGTATTGTTTACTTCAGTGGCAGCGTCTACGATTGCTGTTATTGCTTCTTCTATTTTCTACTTTGGAGGGCAGTCTAACGAATTGCAATCTGAAAACAACAAAATCAACAATGTTGTTATCGATAAGAATCAAAATAACAAGATTGACAATAAACAAGCGAATGAATTAAACATTCCAATCCAAACTCAGGGTAATAAGAAAATTACTCAGTCGAATCATTTACAATCTTCAGTAGCTGTTTCAAATAAGTCTCAGCAAAATATTGAAATCGTTACAAACTTAAATAGCTTGGAAAATGAAGAGGTTGTAAATACAAATAATGAAATTTCATCAATAATTAATCATATAGTTTCAGAAGATTTCAGCTCAAAACAGCTTGAAATCTTTCCAATTTATTTTGGAAATCTTTTACAGTCGAATTTGATAACCATTAAACCTCAGGAGCCCGCAAAAAGGAACTTGTCAGCCTGGGCTTTTGAGGTTGGGTATGATCAAAATCAAACATCAGTATTGTACAGTGCAACTCCATCTTTAGAAAAGTATGTGCACAAAAATTATTTAGAAAGAATGAAGCAAAGCGAGTTTGCTTTGAGCGCAGCTCAATTGCATTTCGCATTAAGATATAAGTTGTCGCAAAAGTGGAGTATTTCTGCTGGGTTAGGATGGATGCAGAATAGAACCCAGCAGAACTTTCATTTTAGAGACAGCATGCCAGCAACTTTGGCACAAGGAAATACGGCCGATGCCTTTGGTAACTATCCAATTTTTGGATACTTAGGATTGGGACCTGAGGTCAATTATCAAGGAATATCAAACATTTCGATGATTAGTGTTCCTGTAGGTGCGATATTCGATTATCCAATTAACCGCAGTTGGTCAATTACTTCTGAAGCGTTAATCCAAGCAAACTATTTGAGTGCGCAAAAAGGAAATACATTAAACTATCAATTATTGTCTTTACAAGATATAAATTCGGGAGTATACCGCGATTTATTGTGGTCGGCAAAAGTTGGAGTAGGGGTTCAGAAAGAAATTTCTAATCGCGCTAAATTAGGTGTAAGAATAAACACACAAGGAATGTTTACACCGCTATACAAGCAAAATTCGGCTGTTCAAAATAGGGCATGGTCGGTTGGTTTGTCAGCGTTTTATGTTTGGCGTTTATTTTAAAGTTTAAAGAGAGGTGCAAAAAATGAAAAACAAAATGTGTAAATTGCAAACAATGCAGAAGTTGGTATTCTTTATTGTGGCATTCTTTTGTGTAACTTTTTCTAAGGCACAGGTATTGCAACCATTGGGAAATGGCTTGCCTTCTCGCGTTGTTGCTTCTTTTGCTACCAATACTGAATATTTTGCGTTGTATGAAGATCTCGCATCTCCAACACCCAATGATTATACTTTAGGTCGTTGGAATGGTGTTTATTGGAAATTTTATCCAGGATTAATGACTCCAGGTCCAATTGTAAATACGATGGGTGTATATAATTTTCATTCCATTGCGCTTTATAACAATACTATTTATATTGGGGCCTTCATTGCCAATGCGGTGAAAGATGCAGAATTGCCCATCAGTCA
>CANKVM010000046.1 GCA_947487175.1 Flavobacteriales bacterium
AGGAAGAACCAAAAAAGCAACAGGTTTGCTTAGAAAATGTTCAATTGTATTTGATATTTTTAGCTTTGTTTGATTGCTTCTTGGAAGTAAAAACGCGAAAAGCACTCCTGAAATAGAAGCATGTATTCCAGATTGTAAAACGCAGTACCACAATGACAATCCCAGCAAAATATATATCCAAATTGAGGTGTTCTCTTTCTTATTTAAAAACAGCATTAGCAAACAAATTCCGAATGATACAAGCAGCCAATTCAATTGCAAACCGTGGCCATAAAAAATGGCAATGATGATAATTGCACCGAGGTCATCGATAATTGCCAATGCAGTTAAAAATATTTTTAATGCAAGCGGAATTCTATTGCCCAATAAGCCCAAAATTGCAATGGCAAAAGCAATGTCCGTGGCCATAGGAATACCAGCGCCATTTATTGTAGAAGGCGATTGCCAATTGAAAATGATATAAATTACTGCGGGAACAATCATTCCCCCAAGTGCACCCATTAGAGGCAACATAGCATTTTTTCTATTTTTTAATTCGCCCTCATAAAGTTCTCTCTTTATTTCTATACCTATCAAAACGAAAAACAAGGTCATGAATCCGTCGTTTATCCAATCTAATAAAGTAGCAGGTAAAAGGTAATTATTTTTGGTAGCAGAATAAATCAGCGCCTGGTAGTTAGGGTTGTAAGAGCTATTGGCAAGGATTAATGAAATGATGGTAAACAATATTAAAAGTATACCCGAAGATTGTTGGTTTTGAATAAAATAATTAAAAATCCCGGAGAATTTGTAGGATGTCTTTTTTTCCATTTCACCTCAAAAATAACTTTAACTTCGCACTAATTAAGTGAATCACGAATATTTTATGCAGCGATGCCTCGAACTTGCAAAAAGAGGTGCCGGATTTGTAAATCCAAATCCGCTTGTTGGCTGCGTAATTGTGTATCAGGATAAAATAATTTCTGAAGGATGGCATACCGCTTTTGGCAAAGACCATGCCGAGCGGATGGCAATATTGCAATTATCCGATAAAACTGTTTTAAAAGATTCAACGGTTTATGTGAATCTTGAACCTTGTTCCCATTTTGGAAAAACCCCGCCTTGTGCAAATTTATTGATTGAACATAAAGTGAAAAGGGTAGTGGTGGGAATGACAGATCCCAATACTCTGGTTGCCGGAAAAGGAATTGCAATGTTGCGTGAAAATGGAATTGAGGTTGTTGAAAATATTTTAAACCAAGAATGCTTAGAATTGAACAAATTCTTTGTGAAATTTCATACTCAGAAACACCCATATATCATTTTGAAATGGGCAGAATGTGCCAATCAATTTATGGCACCCTTGCCGAAAGCCAAATATCAAATTTCCGGACCAGAAACGCAACCAATTACCCATTCCCTACGAAGAGATGTATCGGCTATTTTGGTGGGTGTGAATACTTGGAATATTGATAATCCACAATTAGATAATAGATTATGTGTTGGCAATTCCCCACAAAGATTTGTCATTGATAAAGAGTTAAAAGGAAATTACAAAAAAGAATTTGTTGGAAATTCGGCTGTCTATGTAATAAATTTATTGAAAACCGAAGTGGTTGGAAATGTGCATTATATTCAACTAACTTTCAATGAAAATTTCTTGAATAGCTTTCTGGATTTACTTTTTCACCAAAACATCAATAGTTTGATGGTAGAAGGCGGTTCGTTTACATTGAACGAATTTATAGAAGCCAATTTGTTCGATGAAATTCATCGCTATAAAAGTAAAAGATTGCAACTAATTCAAGGTATTTTAGCGCCAAATGTGATGGGAAACCGAATCAAATCAATGGAGCTAACCAACGATTTTTACGAAGTATTTAAAAACAACACAACATTATGATTTGGTTGCTTTTAAGTGTATTGTTGAGTACTACGCTTTTTGTGGCTTTTAAATTATTTTCAAAATTCTCTATCGATGTATTTTCCGCAATTATTTTTAATTACTTAACCTGTTTTGTATTAGGAAATATGTATTTGGGTTCTCAGCATATTTTGCAAGTTTCAGTAATTCACGAAGAAGGCTTTTTGCCAATTATTTGTATGGGTATGTTTTTTATTGGTACATTTTTTTTAATGGGTGTTTCTACGCATAAATCTGGAGCAGCTTTAAGTTCAATGGTATCGAAAATGAGTGTGGTGTTGCCCGTAATTGTTGCCATGGTTTTTTTGAAAGAACAAATTGACGCAATTAAATTGGTAGGTATTGCATTGTCTTTGTTAAGTGTCGTTTTGATTACCAATAGATCAAATGAGGGAACAAAATTTAATTGGATTTTAATATTGGTATTTATAGGAACTGGAGTGGTAGATACCGGATTAAATCTCTTGAAGAACAAGCATTTTGTATTTTGGGGGGATGCGAAAATGTCGACACTGTTATTTTTCGGAGCATTTTTATCTGGAATCATAATAATCATTCTCAAACCCGCTTTATTAAAGAAGTTTGATTTGAAAAGTGCGGTAGGTGGATTTTTATTGGGCTCAGCAAATTTCTTTTCATTGATTGCTTTATTCAAAGCAATAGATTTTTACCATGGTAAAACGGCGTTGTTCTTTACCATGAATAATGTGGGTGTTGTTTTATTGTCTACTTTGGTTGGTTTGGCATTTAGAGAAAAAATTACCAGAAAAGGATATTTTGGATTGGCCTTGGCAATTTTCGCTTTGATATTACTAAACTAATGTTGTTTTCAGATATCTATAGCGAAATTACACAAAATGCTGAAGCTTCTTTGCGTGAAAGAGGAAGCAAGTTCCTTGCATACAGCTATATTGTATATAATGAGTTGGAAGTTAAAAAACATTTGAATGAGTTAAAATCAAAATATCCTGATGCAACACATCATTGCTACGCATATGTGATTGGACAAGGTGGGGAAGCCCAAAGAGCGAACGACGATGGCGAACCTTCAAATTCTGCAGGAAGGCCAATATTAAGGGCTATTTTATCCAAACAATTAACCAATGTACTTGTTGTGGTTGTTCGTTATTTTGGAGGGACATTATTGGGTATTCCTGGCCTTATTGAAAGTTATGGTGCAGCAGCGGCTATGGTATTAAATGAATCGGGTAAAGTAGAAAAAATGATGGAAGAACAATTTTTCATGACCACCGATTTTCAACATGAACAAGAAATTCACCGAATTTTAAATCAATTTCAAGTCCGAATTTTGAATAGAGAATACACCGAAGAAGTTATTTATACAATTGCCATCAGGAAAAATCAAGTGATGCAATTTGAGAAAATAGCAAACGATTCTTATTTAGTAGACGTTAAAAATAATCTGCAAAAAGCGGATTGAGATAACTGTCTTTTTTCTTTAAATTGCATCTATGAAATTGAATCGTTTTTTAGGGGTAATTTTAATTGTAGGTAGTTTAATTTTAAGTAGTTGTTCCGTCCAAACCCGTGAAATTGGATTTGGGGGAGGGAGCTGGTCAATGCCTAAAAGTTCAAATTCATCAATAGCTTCAGAGAATACAAATGTTGATTCAGTTATTTCTATTGTGCATAATGAACCAGAAAATGTATTATCAACCTTACAATTTAAACAGAAATTAGGTGCTTCATTTAATAAAAATACTGCTGTAAAGATTTTCAAATCAAAACCAGCGCAAAAGGAAATTAACAAAGAGAAAGGGAAGATTCTAAACCGTTTGGTTTCGTCAAAAGATATTGCCAAATCAATGGGTTGGATAAGTATCTGTTTAGGAGTATTGGCAACCTTTTTAAATGGCTATAAACTGCTTTCAATCTTATTGGCAGCTTGTGGTGTAATTATTGGATTGGCCGGATTGAAAATCCGTCCTGGTTTTTTGGGAAGAATTTTGTGCTATGCAGGAATTGCACTTTCAATATTTAGCGTATTTAGTGGAATCTTCCAGACACTTGTTACGATTTTAATTTTGGTAGCATTGATTTTGATTCTGCTTATTGTATTAAAAAAGGTGTAACCTCAACCGTTGATTTCTTTTGGCTTTTTTGTTTCGCGGCTTAAAACGTCCCCCAAAACAAATTTAACATACATTATTTTCTTGCCCATTTTTAGCCAAATTGCTTCGTAGAAGGTTTGGATTTGGAGAAATTCCGGAACGGGAATAGTGCCATAAACATCTGAAATATTTTCTAATAGGGTTAAATTGTCTTCTGCTATTTGTTCCAAACTGCTTTCATAAAACAAATCTGAATCTGTTTTGATGTTCATAATTCCTGTTGTTGGCATTACTTGTCGGTAAACATTTAAAAATCTGCCACTACTTAAGCGTTTGCGTTCCTTTTGCGGTTGGGGATCAGGAAAGGTGATCCACATTTCAAAAACTTCATCTTTTGCGAAATATTCAAAAAGTTTATCAATTTCTATTCGCAAAAACCGCACATTTTGAATTCCCTCTTCAGTACATATTTTAGCACCTTTCCAAAGTCTGTTTCCTTTAATGTCTACGCCAATATAATTGATATCTGGATTCATTTTTGCCAAACCGATGGCATAGTCGCCTTTTCCGCAAGCAAGTTCTAAAACAATGGGATTCGTGTTTCCAAAAATAGATGCCCATTTGCCTTTTGTTTCAGAATGATAATCGTATGTATTCTCAAAAGAATCAAATTCGGCGAATTTTTCGGATTTGTTTTTACCTTTTCCCATTATAGTGCAAAAAAACATAAGAAAAATCAATTCACACATTTTATGTTGAATTACTTTTGCAGAAATGTTATTGACTCCTCAATTATTAATACAGGCTTATTTGTCGGGATCTTTCCCTATGGCTGATCCCGACGAAGGAAATGCCATTTATTGGCATACGCCTGAAAGGCGAGGAGTGATTCCTCTAGATGACAGATTTAAAGTTTCTAAAAACCTTCGCCGTTTATACAACAAAAGAAAGTTTGAATTGGTAATTAATAAAAATTTTGTTGAGGTTATTGAACGATGTTCACAAAATAGGGAAGACGACACATGGATTTCAGATGAAATCAAGGAGGCTTATATTGGTTTACACGAAGAAGGATTCGCTCACAGTTTTGAAGCATATTTAGATGGGGAGTTGGTAGGTGGCCTATATGGCGTTTGTATTCGAAAAGCATTTTTCGGGGAGAGTATGTTTCACACTGTTACAGACGCAAGTAAGGTATGTTTGGTCTTCTTGGTTGAGTTTTTAAGAGAGCATAATTTCAAATTATTGGATACACAATATTTGAATAATCATATTGAACAATTTGGCGCATATGAAATTAGCCACAAGAAATTTTTAGCAATTCTCGAAGATGCTATGGATGAATAATTCAAATCAATATCAAATTCCATATATTTGCCCAATCTTAGCGTTCTTGATGTGAAAACAAAATTTGAAATATTAATCATTGATGACCACGAAATTGTTCGATTTGGAATGATTCAGGTATTGGAACAGAAATTCATTGGCTTAAAAATAAGTGAATCACCAAATGCAAACCATGCACTAGCTCTGCTCCAAGAATACGATTATGATTTGATTATTTCTGACTTGAATTTACCCGATATCAGTTCTCATGAATTGATAAAAGCGATTCGCAAGGTTGAAAAACGCACCCCAATAATTGTATTTTCTATGTTTCCAAAAGATGTTATGGAAAATGCAATGTCGTCATTAAATATTCAAAAATATGTTTATAAAGGAGACGGATTGCAAATATTAACTGAGGCCGTTTTCGAAATCATGAACAATATTGAAAATGGCAAAAAGAACAAGAAAATCCAAACATCAAACGACGTTACTCCATTTGAGAAATTATCGGCAAAGGAATCAGAAGTAATGATGCTTTATTTACAGGGTAATTCAACAACAGATATTTGCCAAATTTTAAACTTGAAGCCTTCAACAGTGAGTACCTACAAAGCGAGAATATTTGTTAAACTTGACGTTACAAACATTGCGGCTTTAATAAAACTTGCGTTTTATTATAATGTAATTACTTCAATTTAATGTTCTTTTTGAGGCTTATTTGAATGGTTGAGCCACCTGATTTTTTTTCAATATAACTAATTTTACCATCGATGAGTTTAATAAACTCAAGGGTGATTTTCACTCCCATTTTATGTGTTGTTGAATGACCAATCATCGCTTCTGTTAGCTTTTGATTTTCCCAATCTCTTATCAATTCAATGATTTCCGAGGGTAATCCACTTCCAGTATCGGCAATTACAATTCTCACCTGCTCTTTATCTTCTATGGAAGAAATATTTATCTCACCAGCGGCGGTATATTTGATTGCATTATCAATAAAATTCCTCAATATAGTTTGCAATATTGTGGCATTAGAATTGATAAAAATATCATTTACTGCATTGTTTGTCTGTATGGTTAAATTTTTAGAATTGGCAATGGGTTGGTAAAATTGCACCAATTCGGCAATGATATTTTTGACATTAATCTGATTTATTTCCACTTTGTAATCATGAAATTGTGTCCCGAGCCAATTTAAAAAATCCGAAATAAAATCATGCAATTCCTTAGAAGTATTTGCAGCAATACGAACAAGGTTGGTTAAGTCATTTTCCTTTTCCTTGTGCTTGTTGAAAATAAAATACGATGATTCAGCAAGAAACATGAGTGGAGATTTTATATCATGCATTAAAATGGCATAAAGCTGATTTTTAAAATCATTTTCTTCTTTCAACGTTTTTTGAGCTCTCTTTAATTCAGCAACTGTAAATTGCAATTCTAGAGTTTTGTGGTTTACGAGCAAATCTAGAATTTCTTTTTCTTCATTTGCTTTTTGTTGATTTCGAATAAAAATATATGAGATTATCAAGAAGGTTGCCAAAACCACAATGAGTATAAACCACCATGTTGCATACCATATTTGATTCACGGTAATATCTAATATTTTTAATTCAAGGTTGTTTTGTAAAATATACAATGAATAATTTCCTGGTGGTAATCTTGAAAATTTAATAGATCTGTTATTTTCTAAACGTTGCCAGTTTGCGTCAATATTTTTAAGTTTAAAAAATATAGGTAAGGGTTTTTCTAATTGAAAATACTGCGTTAAAATAGTTATTTCTATAGAGGAATGGTCTCTGTTCAAGACGATTTTATTCCGTTTACCCAAATTTTGTTGGTTGTTAACTAAAATATTATCTAGATAAACATTTAAATTTATGTTTGTTGAGTTATTTGTATTTTGTTTTATTTGTAAGAGTCCGTGATCTGATGGAATAAGGATTTTATTATTGATTACTTGATGATTTTCAGGGTAGATTCCTCCGTTCAATTCGGTAGCTGGTAAATCAGAGTTTTTATTCAATGAAAAATAATTCGAGCTATCAAATGATAAATTTTTGAAACTATTTCCCGGTATAATAAAAACTCCTTTGTTACAAACTATCCAAAATCGATTTGTCTGATCTCTCCTCAAATTTAACGAAGCAAGCATCCATTTTTTTGCGTCATTGGGGATTCTATATTCTTTGGATTTTTTTATTATAAACACTCCATCGCCATATGTTGCCGCTATCAAATTTGATTCATACAATTGAATATCTCTCACCGTCTTATTTTTGAGATATTGTTCAGTCAATTTTAATTGAGTATCCAAAACAACAATGCCATCGTTGCTGCATAAATGAATTTTGTTATTGTAAATCTTTGCTTTGTACAAATAAGTATTAATTGTAAATGATTTCACAACCCAAATTTTCTTTTGGTTGAATTGATAAATCATATTTGCAGAAATAAAATAACGATTGTTGTTTAATTCAAAAATGTCATTGATTTCTGGTTTACATGGAATTTGAAATTTGATTTTTTTATCTTGAATTGAATAACAAGTAAGTTTTTCATTCATATTATAAAAAAGCTCTCTGTTTTTCAATATCGAGCAAACGCTTCCTGACCATTTGCCATAGGAAATCTTAGTTGGGTTTATGTTTGGTGTATTGTTGTTCCACTGAAATACACCATTGTCTAAAATAGAAAAAATGGAGTTAGAAGTACTATCAAAAGCATATGAATACAAATAGTTCTGTCCTTCTGGATTTTGACTGGTTGAAAATTTCTCAATCGAATTGGGTGAAAACTGGATTAATCCATTATTAAATGTTCCACAATAAATGATATTGGAAATTTCGTCATAATACGCTGTTATTAAATCAGTTTCAAATAATCTGGATAATACAACTTGAAATTTAGTTTCGGTTTTATATAAGTCTATGCAATAGATTTTATTATCGATTTGTAGCAGTAAAAATTTTGGCCCAATTGATAAGATTGAAAATTTTGATTTGAAGGAGATTTTTATTTCACTTGATTTGGTGATTATTTGAATCTCATGTTTGAATTCTTTTATAATGAGGTTATTGAAAGAATAGATAACATGGTTTTTTGATATGGATTCTGCCGAATATAAATTGTCATATTGTTGAATATGTGATTTGAATTGCTTCAGTGAATCCGCTATGATTGCATTTTTATAAAACAATAAGTTAAGGTTTTTATTGGGATCAACAATTTTGATTTTTTTATTTTCTAATAAATAAACTTGGTTGAATTCACCTAGGGCATACAATTGTTTGTTGTTTTTCATTAAATAGATCCCTGAAAATCTATTGCTTTTTATTTCTTTTGTATTTGCTTTATTAAAGTTTGTTAAATTATGGCCGTCGTAACAATAAATACCAAATTGCGATGCAATCCATAAAAATCCGTATTTATCTTTATTTACACCCGTAACGGTATTTTGAAATAATTGCTCGTTTATGGGGCTTGGAACAAATGATACATATTGTTGAGCATCAACATTCTTTAATAAAGAAATAAAAAAAATCAAGGTGAAAAGGATTTTATTTTTCATTGTTCATTTGTGTATCATCGCAAATGCTTTACAATTCTAATAAAAAAAGCGCATTTTCTTTTTGTTTTCCATTTCTTTTTACCAATTTTGAAGGAATGCAACTATCTATTCACATTCAGCAAAATCCCTATCAAGTTGATTTGTCGAATCCTTTAAATATTACCCTAGGATTTGGCCCCGATTTTGAAAATCCAAATGCTTTTCATATCGATTTTGCTAGAATTGAGCCAATTAGGGTGGGTTCTTTTGTGGGTAGTGTAATTGAAGGTGGTTCTGCCAATTGTGAAATTGTTACGTATTGTGCGCATGGAAATGGAACCCACACCGAAGGAGTTGGGCATATTGCCTCCGAAAGAATTTCAGTTCACGATGTTTTACAAAAGCATTTCTTTTCTGCACAATTAATTACAGTGCCTCTAATTGAAATAGACGGAGACTGGGTTATTCATGATTCAGAACTCGCAAAACACAATTTTTCAAATACCGATGCAATTATCATCAGAACATTGCCAAATGATATTGACAAACGAAATAGAATTTGGTCGGGAAATAATCCTCCATATTTTACGTTAAACGCTATGCAACAGTTGGTTGATTTTGGCTTTTCTCACTTGTTAACCGATTTGCCTTCGGTTGACCCGGAGGAAGATAGCGGTGCACTTGCTGCCCATAGAGTTTGGTGGCAATATCCACAAAATACCAGAAAAAATTCCAGTATTACGGAGTTGATTTATGTAAATGATTCAATTCAAGATGGTTTGTATTTTCTAAATCTCATGGTACCGAAAATAGCTTCCGATGCGGTGCCATCGCAACCAATTTTATATCCATTGTTACCAATTTGATATGGCTTTGAGCGAAAAATGGCTTTACGCAGCCAATATGGTTGCAACCAAAATCAATAGATGGTTCAATAAGCCAGGTGTGCACGTTTGCTCAAGTATAAATTCAATTCTAATCGTTAAGTTAGATGAAATAGGCGACATGGCTGTGTCGGTCCATGTTTTTGCATTTTTGAGAAAACAGTATCCCAATGCGAAAATTACTTTGTTTTGCAAACCTTTTGTAAAGTCGCTCGTTCATAACGATTCCAATATTGATTTTATCATAACTGAAATTTCCGAGGCAACCGGAAAGTTCGATATTTGGGTTGAATTGCGTGGAAACTGGAAAACCTTATTTAAGTCGTTGTTAAACTGCAAAAAGTTTAGGGTCGATAGAGGTTCTGTTAGATTTTCACAGCGTGGTAATCAGCCTCATGAAATTTTAACCAATTACCGCGTTATAGAAAATTTATTATTTGAGGGACAAAAATGCGACAGCATCAATGATATATTAGAGAATCCATTTTGCCGTCTAACCTTATATCCCTCAAAAGAAGAAAAAGAATTGGCTATTCTAAGAATTGAGGAATTTGGATTGAAGCGGTTTGCTGTAATTCATCCGTCAGCGAGAAGGATATTGCGTCAATGGCCTGCCAAAAGATTCGCAGAAATTGCAAAGTTTTTATACTCAGAATATCAAATCACACCGCTCATTATTGGTACGAATGACGAAGTTGATTGTTTGAATCAAATCAAAAATTTATGCAATGAGTGTGAAATTTGGGTTTCGAATGACAGTTTGTTGACTTTATATGCCGTAATGCAGCAATCTTTGGTATTTATAGGCAATGAAAGTGGCCCATTACAATTGGCTGATTTAGCAAATATTCCATGTATTGGTTTATTTGGGCCCGGCGTGAAAGATGTTTTTTACCCTCAAAACCATCAGGCTACTGTAATTCATCATGTATTGGAATGCAATCCTTGTGATCAACTACATTGTATCAATGCGAGTAAACCTTGTATTGAAATGATTGAAGTTGAAACTGTAAAAATGGAGTTGAAAAAACTGCTGTTTGCAAAGTAAAATGCAATCTTAATAAAATCTGATTCAATTATGGCACAATTTTGGTGGCAGAAGGCTTACTTTCGTATAGGATGCAGAAACCATTTGAAATAACAGTATTAGGAACCTCTTCGGCCACGCCAACGCGTGATAGAAATCCAAGTGCTCAACATGTTCGTTTGGATAAGCATTATTTCTTATTAGATTGCGGTGAGGCAACACAATTGCAGCTTACTAAGTACAATCTAAAAATGCAAAAAATTAAGTTTGTTTTGATTTCTCATTTACACGGAGATCATTATTTTGGATTACCTGGCTTAATAACTTCAATGGCGCTTTTTGGTCGTGTTGACCCATTGTACATAGTTTGCCCAGAGCAGCTTAAATCAATTTTAGACATTATTTTAACAATTGGAGATGCTGGTATAAACTTTCAAATTCATTATATTTTTACAAATCCTGATGCTCCTGAATTGGTTCATTCAGAAGAAGACTTTGCTATTCATAGTGTGCCTTTGAAACATCGAATACCATGTACAGGTTTTGTAATTGAAGAGAAGGGTCCCGAAAGAAAAATCAATGTTGAAGCTTGCGAAAATTATAATATTCCTGTTTCCTTTTATGAATCTTTGAAATTCGGAAATGATTTCAAAGGAGAAAGCGGAATTCTAATTGCGAATGAACTTTTAACGGTAAACGGGAATAAAAATCGAAAATTTGCTTACATCTCTGATACAATTTATGATGAATCTATCATTCCTTATATTGAAAATGTAACTTTATTGTACCATGAATCAACTTTTTTGCATGATAGATTAAAGAGGGCAGAGGAAACTTTTCATACTACATCACTTCAAGCGGGTATGATTGCAAAATTGGCAAAAGTGAAAAATTTGATCATTGGTCATTACAGCGCACGTTACGATAATTTGGAGCCTTTGTTGCTAGAAGCGAGAAAAAATCATCTCGAAACTTATTTGGCATTAGAAGGTGAAGTTTTTCAATTAAACAGTTGATAATTTGCATCTTCGGTATTTCTGAGTGAAATAATACACACTTGTTTTTCTGTGAATAAGTACAATCTTTTAAACAAAGATTTCGTTATACATTCGTAATTCACAATGAGTGCAGCACCTAAACAATCTTCCAAAAAAACAAAATCGTCAGCAGATTTCTTAAAAGAAAGACCTTCTGACAAAACAGACCAAATTTCAGGAAAGGAAATTTGGAATGCTGCTACTTTGAAAAATGATACTACGCGGAAAGTAATCGGATTTCTATTGCTCGTTTTTTCAATTATCCTACTCGTTAGTTTTATCTCTTTTTTCTTTACTTGGCAAACCGATCAAAGTGTGGCAGCCGATGGTGGCGATTTTGATTCATCAATGACCGTGAAATCAACAAATGCCATGGGAAGCATTGGTTCTGGTTTGGCCTTTTTCTTTATGCATAACGGATTTGGTCTCGGGGCTTTTGCGCTTTTACCTTATATTATTTTAAGCGGTTTGTATTTATTGTTTGAATATCGTCCATTTTCGCTACTTAGAATTTTAACCAACACCATTTTGTTTGTTATTTGGGTTTCCTTGTTCTTGGGATATTGCTTTCAAATTTGGTCTCCGCTTTTGGGTGGTACTTTTGGTTACTTCGGAATTGTACAAATTCAAAATGCAATTGGACCCATCGGAGCATTCTTGTTTTTAGCCGCATTTGCAGTGGTATATTCATTCGTGTTTTTGAATTTGAATCCTTTTTCTCGCATTGTATTGAAAAATCCGGATGATTTGTTGCACGATGAATTTCCTGATGGGGAATTAGAAAACTCAGGAGATTTAAATATCGTTGAGGAACAGACAGAAACAAGGAATAAAATACCACCTACGATTAAAGTGGATGGAGAACATGAAGAAGATTTATTGGTTGATGATGAAGAAATTGATGATGGACCAAGTGTGAGTGATTTTGAAAATTGGGACGGTATGAATATTACCGTTAAGAAAGTTGAACCCATTGAATCGAACCCTGTTCATTCCGAAATATCAAAACCATCCTTTGAACCAATTATTGAAGATAAAGAAATTGCTGCTGATCATTTGAATCCTCAGAATATTGTTGAATTTGATGAACCCGAGGAGTATATATTTAAAGAAATTAAATTCGACGATGGATTTGCCATTCAAGATTTAACCCAGCATGAACATGAACTGGTTGATGAAAACCAAGGCGATTTGGGCGTGGAACGATTTGGAGTTGATACAGAATTTGATCCCAAAGCTGATTTGAGTAAATATCAATATCCAACTTTAGATTTATTAAAAGATTACGATACCAAAAGGCAAGAAATTGATTTTGAAGAAATAAATAAAAGCAAAAAGTTAATTCAAGATACCCTCGAGAATTATAAAATTGGTATTTCCAGTATTAAGGCAAGTGTTGGACCTACCGTTACTTTGTACGAAATCATTCCCGCTCCAGGTGTTAAGATTTCAAGAATCAAAAACCTTGAAGACGATATTGCCTTGAGTTTGGCGGCATTAGGTATTCGTATTATTGCGCCAATACCCGGAAAAGGAACAATTGGTATAGAAGTACCTAATAGAAAACCCGAAATGGTGCCAATGCGTGGTTTATTGGCTAGTAAGAAATTCCAAGAATGTGATTTTCAGCTTCCTGTTGTTTTGGGTAAAACAATTTCAAATGAAATATTTATTGCCGATTTGGCAAAAATGCCCCATTTGTTAATGGCTGGTGCTACTGGGCAAGGTAAGTCTGTTGGATTGAATGCCATTTTGGTTTCGTTGCTCTATAAAATGCATCCTGCTTATGTTAAGTTTGTATTGGTTGATCCGAAGAAAGTAGAATTGACTTTATTCAATAAAATTGAACGTCATTTTTTGGCGAAATTACCTGGCGATGGAGAAGCAATTATTACTGAAAACTCCAAAGTGGTAAATACCCTAAATTCACTTTGCGTAGAAATGGATAACCGTTATAAGTTACTTCAAGATGCAATGGTGAGAAACATAGTGGAGTATAACGGCAAGTTTGTAAACAGAAAATTGAATCCGCAGAATGGACATAGATTTTTGCCATATATTGTAGTTGTAATTGACGAGGTTGCAGATTTAATGATGACCGCAGGTAAAGAAATTGAAATGCCAATTGCGCGTATTGCACAACTTGCAAGGGCTGTTGGAATTCATTTGATTTTGGCAACACAGCGCCCTTCGGTGAATGTAATTACCGGTATGATCAAAGCCAACTTCCCTGCAAGAATTGCTTTCCGTGTAACTTCTAAGATCGATAGCCGTACTATTCTTGATGGAAATGGGGCCGATCAATTAATAGGAAAGGGAGATATGCTTTTTAGTGGTGGAAATGAAATGATTCGTTTACAATGCCCGTTTGTAGATACCCCTGAAGTAGAACGAATTTGCGACTTTATTGGTGAGCAAAGGGCGTATTCTACGGCTTATATTTTACCTGAAGTGAAAGATGATACTACTACCTTGGGCGGCGGTGAGTTGGATGCTGATGAAAGAGATTCTCTTTTTGAAGATGCAGCAAGGGTCATTGTTCAAAATCAAGTGGGAAGCACGAGCATGATTCAAAGAAAATTAAAGATTGGATACAATAGGGCAGGTCGATTGATGGATCAATTGGAAGATGCAGGTATTGTGGGTCCAAATATAGGAAGTAAACCCCGCCAAGTGAATGTTCCAGATGAATTTGCTTTGGAGCAATTTTTAAATCACCTTTAATTTAAATAATAACACAACAATGAAGAAATTATTCATATACAGTTTGGTAGTAGGTATTTTTTTATTTACCCTTTATCCAGTTTTTGCTCAAGCAACAGAACCACTTGTAAATCCAAATACTGACAAAGGCCAAAGTGATTCGAAGTCGGAAGAGATATTAAAAAAGGTTGCAGCAATTTATAAAGGGTATAAAACAATCAATGCTTCTTTTACTTTAACTACTACATCCCTCAATAAAAAACCAGTTGTTTCAAAAGGAAATGTTTGGATGAAAGGAAATAAATTCAAATTAAATTATGCAAGCCAAGAAATTTATTGCAATGGCAGTACTATATGGACATACAATCCCGACGATGCAGAAGTAACATTAGAGGACTATAAGAAGCGTGACAACAGCATTACTCCCAATGAAATATTCACGGTTTACAGCAAAGGGTATAAAAGCAAATATGAAGGCCCTGTGGTTACAGATGGGAACAAGGTGAGAGATGTAATTCGGTTAGTGCCTAAAAAGAAGGCCAACTATTCTTATTTGAAATTGGAAATAGACAATTCGAATTACAAAATTTGCAAGGTTATACAGCATTACAAGAATGGAACTGAGGTAAGCATTGAAATGGTGAAATTAACGCCTAATAGCGCTTTAAAAGATGAGTTTTTTCAGTGGACAGAAGCTGGCCATGAAGGAGTGGAGGTTGTTGATTTAACCAAGTCTAAAAAGAAGAAAAAAGGGTAATATAAGTTTATCCCTATAAAACAGAAAAGGCGCCATTGGCGCCTTTTCTGTTTTATACTAAAAAGTGTTTATTACTTCATTACTTCGAACATACGACGTCCGATTTCAGCAGGGCTTTCAACAACGTGAATTCCACATTCACGCATGATAGCCATTTTAGCAGCAGCTGTATCGTCTTTACCACCTACAATTGCACCAGCATGTCCCATACGGCGACCAGCAGGAGCAGTTTGTCCAGCAATAAATCCTACAACTGGTTTCGTGCCATATTGTTTAATCCAACGGGCAGCTTCAGCTTCCATTCCGCCACCAATTTCACCAATCATAACAATACCTGCAGTTTCAGGATCGGCCATGAAAAGTTCAATTGCTTCTTTGGTAGTTGTACCAATGATAGGATCTCCACCAATACCAATTGCAGTAGATTGACCTAAACCCAATTTGGTTAATTGATCAACTGCTTCGTAGGTTAAAGTTCCAGATTTAGAAATAACACCAATATGTCCTTTTTTGAAAATAAAACCTGGCATAATACCAATTTTAGCTTCTTCAGGAGTAATAATGCCTGGACAGTTTGGTCCAATTAAGCGGCAGTTTTTAGAATTTAAAAATTCTCTAACCATCACCATATCTTTGGTAGGAATACCTTCGGTAATTGCTACAATTACTTTGATACCAGCATCAGCAGATTCCATAATCGCGTCAGCAGCAAAAGCGGGTGGTACGAAAATGATACTTACATCGGCACCGGCCTCTTTAACTGCCAATTCAACAGTGTTGAATACTGGGCGATCTAAATGTCTACTTCCTCCTTTACCAGGAGTAACGCCGCCAACCACATTGGTCCCGTATTCAATCATTTGAGTTGCGTGAAAGGTTCCCTCGTTTCCGGTAAATCCTTGAACAACTATTCTTGAATTTTTATTTACTAGAATGCTCATGTGTATATTTTTGTTCGGCAAAAATAACGTTATCGCTTCAAATTGCCACAATTAAGTGAATTTATCACCTAAAATAAACGTTACTTTTCTATTAAACTGGTAATATCGTTCGATAATGGACCAGTAGTAGAAGCAAAGTAGCCCAATAAATGACCACTTTCGTCAATTAAATATTTATTAAAATTCCATTTTACCTCAGAATCTAACACCCCGTTTTTCGCTTTTTGACTCAACCAAGAGTAAAGAGAGTGTTGGTTCTGTCCTTTTACGTCAATTTTTTGTGTCAATTGAAACGTAACGCCATAATTCTTTTTGTAAAATGCACCAATTTGTTCAGAATT